>NZ_JACCWG010000152.1 GCF_013697775.1 Ramlibacter sp.
ACGATTTCTTCGCACTCGGCGGGCATTCCCTGCTGGCCATGCGGCTGCTGTCGCAGCTGCGCACCGAGCTGGGCGTGGAGTTCCCGCTGGGCAAGCTGTTCGAGCATCCGGTGCTGTGGGCGCAGGCAGAAGCCATCGGTCTCGCGCAACGCACCGCCCTGCCGCCGATCGAACCAGCGTCGCGTACAGAGGCATTGCCCCAGTCCTTCGCCCAGCAGCGCCTGTGGTTCCTGACGCAGATGGAGGGGCTGAGCCAGGCGTACCACATCCCGCTCGGCCTGCGCTTGACGGGCCGCCTGGACCGATCCGCGCTGCAACGCGCGCTGGACCGGATTGTCGCGCGCCACGAGTCACTGCGCACCAGCTTCGCGGTGCAGGACAGCCTGCCGGTGCAACGCATCGCGGCGGCAGACATCGGCTTCACGCTGCACGAACACGACCTGCGCGGCCGCCAGGATGCGGGCGCCGACGCCTTGGGCCTGGCCGAGCGCGAAGCGCGCGAAGCGTTCGACCTCGCAAACGGCCCGCCGATCCGCGGGCGGCTGCTGGTCCTGGGCGACGACGACCACGTGCTGCTGGTCACCCTGCACCACATCGTGTCCGACGGCTGGTCCATGGGCGTGCTGACGCAGGAGCTGAGCGCGCTGTACGGCGCGTACGCCGAAGGCCGGGACGATCCGTTGCCGCCGTTGGCGATCCAGTACGCGGACTACGCGGCATGGCAGCGCCGATGGCTCGATGGCGAAGTGCTGCAGCGCCAGAGCAGCTATTGGAAGGACCGCTTGTCCGGCGCCCCCGCGCTGCTGGAGCTGCCCACCGACCGACCGCGCCCGGCACAGCAGGACCCCCGCGGTGCCGTCGCCGGCATCGCCCTCGACGAAACGCTCAGCGCGGCCCTGAAGGCATTGAGCCAGCGCCATGGCGCCACGCTGCACATGACGCTGCTGTCCGCCTGGGCCGCGCTGCTTGGGCGCCTGTCGGGGCAGGACGACGTCGTCATCGGCACGCCGGTGGCCAACCGCACGCGGTCCGAGGTCGAAGGACTGATCGGCTTTTTCGTGAACACGCTCGCGCTGCGTTTCGACCTGAGCGACGGCCCGAGCACGGTGCAGCTGCTGCGGCAGGTCAAGGCCGAATCGCTCAACGCGCAGCAGCACCAGGACCTGCCGTTCGAGCAGGTGGTCGAACTGGCCAAGCCGGAGCGCAGCCTCTCGCACACGCCGCTGTTCCAGGTGCTGTTCTCGTGGCAGAACAACGTGCGCGGCGAGCTCGCGCTGCCGGGGCTGCAGCTGCAGACCGTGGGTGCGCCGCACACCATCTCCAAGTTCGACATGACGCTCAGCCTGGGCGAGGTCGACGGGCGCATCGCCGGTTCCATCGAGTACGCGAGCGCACTGTTCGATGCGGCGACAGTCGAGCGGCACCTGGGCCACTACCGGCGATTGCTGCAGGCAATGGTGGCTGATGAGAACCAAGCGGTCGGCCAGCTTGAACTGCTCGATGCCGCGGAGCGTGAACAGCTGTTGGTGCAGTGGAACGCCACCGAGGCGCACTACCCGCGCGAGGCTTGTGTGCACGAACTGTTCGAGGCGCAAGCCCGGCGCACGCCTGCTGCGATTGCGGTCGTCCAGGGCGAGCAAACCGTGACGTACGGTGCGCTGGATGCCGAAGCCAACCGGCTGGCGCACTTCCTGCGCGATCTGGGCGTCGGCCCCGACACGCGGGTCGCCGTGTGCATGGAGCGGCGTCCCTACCTGCTGACCGGCCTGCTGGCCGTGCTCAAGGCCGGCGGCGCCTATGTGCCGTTGGACCTGGGCTCACCGCGCGAACGGCTGGCCTCGCTGCTGGCCGACTGCGACCCCGCCGTCGTGCTGGTCGATGCCGCAGGCGCCAAGGCGCTGGGCGACGGCAGCCATGGTCCAGTCGTTGCGCTCGATGCTGACGCTCCGCCATGGGCCGATGCATCCGCCGAGCGTCCTGACGCCGCCGGCCTACGCCCTGATCACTTGGCCTACGTGATCTACACGTCCGGCTCCACGGGCATGCCCAAGGGCGTGATGGTGGAGCATCGTAGCGTCGTCAACTACCTGAGCTGGGCTGCGGAGGCTTATCAAGCCAATCGTGGCGCAGTGGTGTCTTCTTCGCTGTCATTCGATGCGACTGTCACCAGCCTGTGGGCACCGCTGACCCAGGGCGGCACGGTGCGCCTGCTTCCCGAAGGCCAGGAGGTCGAAGGCCTCGAAGCGCAAGTCCAGGCGGACGGCTGCGGTTTGGTGAAGATCACGCCGGCGCATTTGGAAGTGCTGGGCCAGCGGTTGCTCGCGCAGGGCGCGCGCAGCACGGTGGATGTCTTCGTGGTCGGCGGCGAGGCGCTGGCGCCTTCCACCGTCGCGCTGTGGCAGCGCCTGCAGCCGGGCGTGCGCATCGTCAACGAGTACGGCCCCACCGAGACGGTGGTCGGCTGCATCGTGCATGACGTGCCGCAGGATGCCGACGCGTCGCGCTCGGTCCCGATTGGACGTCCCATCGCGAACACGCGTATCTACGTGCTGGACGCGAACGGCCAGCCCACACCCGTCGGCGTGCCGGGCGAGATCCACATCGGCGGCGACGGCGTCGCGCGCGGCTACCTGAACCGCCCCGAGCTGACCGCCGAGCGCTTTCTCGACGATCCGTTCCACGCGGGTGGGCGGATGTACAAAACCGGCGACCTGGCGCGCTACCGCGCGGACGGCACCCTGGACTATCTCGGACGCAACGACTTCCAGGTGAAGATCCGGGGCTTCCGCATCGAGCCGGGTGAGGTCGAGGCAAAGCTCGCGCAGCTGCCCGGCGTGCGCGGGGCGGCCGTGCTGGCGCGCGAGGACAACCCGGGCGACAAGCGCTTGGTGGCTTATGTGGTCGGCGATGACCCCATCGACGCGCAGTCGCTGCGCGCGCAGCTGGCCCGCTTGCTACCCGAGTACATGGTCCCTTCGGCCTATGTGGTGCTGGACCAATTGCCCCTCACGCCCAACGGCAAGCTCGACCGCCGTGCACTTCCCGCACCCGACGGTCTGTCGCTCGCCGCGCCGGCCTACGAAGCGCCGCAGGGCGAAGCGGAAACGCATCTCGCGCGCCTGTGGTCCGAGCTGCTGCACGCCGAGCGCATCGGCCGCCATGACGATTTCTTCGCACTCGGCGGGCATTCCCTGCTGGCCATGCGGCTGCTGTCGCAGCTGCGCACCGAGC
>NZ_JACCWG010000162.1 GCF_013697775.1 Ramlibacter sp.
GCCTGCGCCGCGGCGCTCACCGTGCCGTCGCCGCCGGCGGCCACCAGCACGCCGCCTTCCTCCTTGGCCTGGCGCGCCGCCTGGCGGCATGCAGCGGCGGGACCGGCATCTCGGTCCACCGGAACGAAGGTGTGGGCACGGCCGGCACGCTCGAACGCCTGCGCCAGCACGCCACGCGCCTGCTGCACCTCATGCCGCCCGGAACCGGGATTGAGGACAACGAACAAGGGCTGCTGCAAGGCGGGCCGCGACGCGGCTGCCGGCGCGCTCTCTGGAAATTGAATTGCGCGCATCCACGGCAGCTTAGGTGTGCGCCGCAGGCGCTCTTGTGGGAGAGGGGCTATCGCAGCTGTACGGAACCCGACACGTTGACCGTGACCGCGGCCTTGCCCGCTTCCACCGGCACCGCCTGGTCCATGGAAGCCGCCTTGGCTTCCATCGCCATCACGCGGCCGCGCATCGGAAAGGCCTGGTCGTTTGCGTTCACCGCCACCTCGCGCAGCGTGTAGCCGGAAAAACCGAAGGATTTGGCCAGCTCGGCCGCCTTGGCCTTGAAGCGCTCGATGGCCATGGACTGCGCTTCGGTTTCGGTGCGGGCGCGCTGCTCGCGGCTCAGGCCGAAGTTCACGCCGCCCAGGGTCATGGACGTGATGCGCCCGCCGGTCTGCGTGATCCGCTGGAAGTCGCGGCCTTCCAGCACCAGCTCGGCCGTGCCCTGCCAGCCGTTGATCTTGCCGTCGCGGTTGTTGCGCGGATAGAGCGCGAAATTGCCGGTGCGCACGTCCATCTGCCCCGGCTGCGCGTTCTTGCGCGCCTCGTTCAGCGCGGCATCCAGCGCAGTCTTCAGCGCCGACTGCACGGTTGCGGGATCGGGGCCGTCGCGGCTGGTCGTCAGCGTCATGTTCAGCATGTCCTGCTGCACTTCCACCGTTCCGGCGGCGCTCAGCTGCAGCACGTTCTGCGGTGGCGAAGAGGGCGCGGTCTGCGCGCCGGCATGCATGCAGGCGGCGAGCAGCGCGCCCGCCGGCCACCAGGGCTTCATTCGCATCGAGGGTCCTTCAGGTTCTGAGAAATCCAAGCGTGTCGAACCGACCACGCACCACGGGCAGCGGATCTGCGCCCCACCAGTCGCGCACGACGGTGGCATAGAGCTGGCGGAAATCCACGGTGTGGACCAGGTTCTGCGCCGCATCCAGCGCCGCCAGGTCCGGTGCGCGACCATACCAGCCGCCGCGCACCGCTCCGCCCGCGACGAACTGCGGCGCCGCCGTGCCGTGGTCGGTGCCGTTGCTCTGGTTCTGGCGCGCGCGGCGGCCGAATTCGGAGAAGGTCATCACCAGCGTGCGGTCCCAGGCACCGATTTCCATCAGCGCGCCGCGCAGCGCCGCCATGCCCTCGGCCAGCTGGCGCAGCAAGTTGGCATGCGTGCCCGGCTGGTTCTGGTGGGTGTCGAAGCTGCCGAGCGACAGCGTGAGGATGGGCACGCCCGCCTTGCCGCGCTGCGACGCCACGATCTCGCTGGCGGCGCGCACCGCGTTGCCGAAGGCACCGCGCGGAAATTCGGTGGTGAACGGATAGGGCGCACCGCGCAGGCCGTCGGCCGCGCGCGCCACGTCTTCCTCCACCCGCAGGATGTGCTGCAGGGCCGCGCTGCCGCGCACCGGCGCGGGCCGGGCCAGGCGCGCCTGCGCCAGGAACGCCTCGGGGTTGCCCAGCGACACGGCCCGGCTGCCCAGCAGCGGCCCCAGGTCGCCGCCGCCGATGTGCACGCCTTCGGCGGTGTAGCCGGGGCCCCCGGCCAGCGCGGTTTTCATTGCGCGCGTGAGCCAGCCGTCGTCGAGGTATTCGTTGCTGCGCGAGCCGGTTTCCCAGATCTCGATGGAGCGGAAGTGCGACAGGTTCGGCTGCGGATAGCCCACGCCCTGCACGATCGCCAGTTCGTTCTTCTCCCACAGCGCGACCAGCGGCTTCAGTTCCGGGTGCAGCCCCCAGCGCGGCTCCAGCCGGATCACCTCGTCGGCACGCACGCCGATGGTGGGCCGCAGCTGCGCATAGAGCGGATCGGCATGGGGCACAACGGTGTTCAGGCCGTCGTTGCCGCCCTTCAGCTCGATCAGCACCAGGATGCGGTCGGCCGCCCCCGCGGCACGCTGCGCCGCGCCCTGCGCCCAGGCCGGCGCCTGCAGTCCCAGCCAGGCGGCGGTGCCCGCCCCTTGCGCCATCTTCAGGAAGTCACGTCGCTGCATGGGTGTCATTTCAGTTGGTAGGCCGCATCCTGCAGCAGGGCACGCACCCAGCTGGATCCGACGGTGCCCGCCGCCACCGTCTGCACCGGCGGCAGCGGCAGCAGCGCGTGGGTCAGGCGGGCCTGCGCGGCGGCATCGGGCTCGCGGTCCGCGTGGGCGCCCACGCTGGCCAGGAACGCCGTGTCGTCGAAGCCCGGATAGCGCAGCAGCTGCTGCGCGAAGCGCTTGCGCTCCAGCAGCCGGGCCGCGTCGATCCAGTCGGTGTAGCCGGGCCAGCCCTTCACGTTGGGCGGCACCAGCAGGTTCTGTCCGAGCTGGGCCGACTTGGCGACCAGCGGCAGCGGATCGGCCACCGGCACGCCGAACTGCCGCACCGCGCCGACCACCAGTTCTACCGGCGACTTCACCAGCGTGCCGGGCGCATCCGGCGCCCAGAAGGCATCGGACAGCAGCAGTTCGCGCAGCACGGCGCCGATGTCCCAGCCGCCGGCGCGCCAGGCGGCGGCGATGCGTTCGACCTCGCGCGCATCGGGCGTGGGCGAGACGAACTCCTTCCACAGCTTGGCGGTGAGGAAGCGCGCGGCCGCGGGCTGCTCCAGCAGCAGGTCGAGCACGGCGTCGCCGTCGTAGTTGCCGCTGCGGCCGAACACCGTCTTCACGCCGGTGTCGTGGAAGGCGGGGCGGAAGCGGTAGGCGAAGTCCTGCCGCTCGATGCTCCAGCCGGTGAAGGCGCGCGCCGCCTCGCGGATGTCCTGCTCGCTGTAGCCGCCCAGGCCTTCGGAGGCGCGCGAGGCTTCGCCCAGCGTGAACAGCTCCATCACCTCGCGCGCGAAGTTCTCGTTGGGCGCCTGCTTGCGGCTGTTGGCGCCGTCCAGGTAGGCCAGCATCGCCGGGTCCTTGGCGGCGGCGTGCAGCAGGCCGCGGAAGTTGCCGAGCGCGTACTGGCGCAGCACCTGCTGCTGGTTCCACATGGCCTGCGCGCGCACCACTTTGCGCTGCGACGTGGCGAAGTGGCCGTGCCAGAACAGCACCATGCGCTCGGCCAAAGGCGCGGGCGTTTCGGCCATCTCGCGCATCCACCAGCCCTTGATCTCCTGGCTCTCGCGCAGCTGCTGCTGGCGGTAGGCCATGCGCTCCTCGGCGCTGGCAGGCAGCGCATCGACCGGCGCGAACTGCGGCGGAAGATGCAGCGGCCGCGCGGCCCGTGCTTGCGCGATCAGCGCGTCGACCGCCTGCGCGGCGCCCTGGCCTTGCAGCTGGCGCACCTGGTGCTCGGTGGGGGCGAAGCCGGTGCGCAGCAGCAGGTGGCGCGCCTGCGCCTGATCCAGCTGCGCGGGCGCCGCCTGTGCCGGCAAGGCGAAGACGGCGCACAGCGCGGCCGCAAGGATGAAGATGGCTCGGCGTTTCATGGTTCGTGATTCAACGCTGCGCCACCCCTTTCGAGGACGTCGCGCCAGTGAACGCTTGCGGTGTCCAGCAACATTTGTAACACTGTGTCAGACCCGTCCAAAAAACACGATTGCCGAGTTGGAAGACCCTCAGAATCGGCTCTGTTACAAATTGGACCGGGAGAATCATGACCCAAGCTGCAGCCCGTACCGACAAGATCCTCGTGGTCGACGACGACGCTCGCATTCGCGACCTGCTGCGCCGTTATCTGACGCAGGAGGGTTTCGAGGTCATCCTGGCGGAAGACGGCAAGGCCCTCAACCGCCTCATGCTGCGCGAAACGGCCGACCTCATCGTGCTCGACCTGATGATGCCGGGCGAGGACGGCCTGTCCATCTGCCGGCGGCTGCGTGCCGCCAACGACCGCACCCCGATCATCATGCTCACCGCCAAGGGTGAGGATGTCGACCGCATCGTCGGCCTGGAAGTCGGCGCCGACGACTATCTCGGCAAGCCGTTCAACCCGCGCGAACTGCTGGCCCGCGTGCACGCCGTGCTGCGCCGCCGTCCCGCGCAGGAAGCGCCCGGCGCACCGTCGAGCGACAACGAGGTCGTCACTTTCGGCCCGTTCGCCTTCGACCTGGGCGCACGCACGCTGCGCAAGAACGGCGACGAGCTGCCCCTGACCACCGGCGAGTTCGCCATGCTCAAGGCACTGGTGCGGCATCCGCGCCAGCCGCTGTCGCGCGAAAAGCTGGCCCAGCTGGCGCGCGGCCGCGAGTTCGAGCCCTTCGACCGCAGCCTGGACGTGCAGGTCTCGCGCCTACGCAAGCTGATCGAGGCCGATCCGGCATCGCCGCGCTACATCCAGACGGTCTGGGGTGTGGGCTACGTGTTCGTGCCGGACGGCGCGGGCTGACGGGCGGATTCATTCACCGCAGAGGCGCAGAGAAACGCAGAGGGCCGCAGAGAATCCATTGTTCTCTGCGGCCCTCTGTGTCCTCTGCGGTGAAGGATAGATATCCTTGCGCACACCATGATTCGCGGCGTCACCCATAGCATCGATGTCACCGGCCCGGCTCCGCTGGAGACCGCGCCCGCGCCGCTGGAAATGCGGCCCCGCCTGGGGTTGTCGCTGTTCTGGCGCACATTCTTCCTGCTCTCGCTGCTGCTGATCGGCTCCATCGTCGCTTGGCTGCAGACCTTCCGCGCGCTCGAGTTCGAGCCGCGCGCGGTGCAGACGGCGCAGCAGATAGCCTCGTTGGTGAACCTCAGCCGCGCCGCGCTGGTGCACGCCGACGCCATCGCCCGCGTCTCGCTCATCAAGACCCTGGCCGACCAGGAGGGCGTGCGCGTGGTGCCGCGCGAGCCGGCGGACAAGTTCGAGCCGCTGACCAGCGGCGCCATGGACCGCCGCATCGTCGACGAGCTGGTCGGCCGCCTGGGCCCCGGCATCGTCATGGCCAGCAGCGTCAACAAGGAAGAAGGCCTGTGGATCGGCTTCAAGATCGACGCCGATGCCTATTGGATGCTGCTGGACCGAACACGCTTCTCCACCGTGGGCGGCAAGACCTGGCTGGTCTGGCTGATCACGGCCGCCGCGCTGTCGCTGGCGGGCGCCGCGGTCATCGCGCGCCTGATCAACCGGCCGCTCAAGCAGCTGTCGTTCGCCGCCAGCCGCGTGCGCGACGGCGATTTCGATGCGAGCCGGCTGGACGAGAAGGCCGTCACCAGCGAGATCCGCGAGGTCAACATCGGCTTCAACCGCATGGCGCAGCAGCTCGCCAAGATCGAGCAGGACCGCGCCGTCATGCTGGCCGGCATTTCGCACGACCTGCGCACGCCGCTGGCCCGCCTGCGGCTGGAAACCGAGATGAGCGTGGCCGACGCGGATGCGCGCGAGCACATGGCCTCCGACATCGACCAGCTCGACGCCATCATCGACAAGTTCCTCGACTACGCGCGTCCCGACCACGCCGAGCTCAAGCCGGTGTGCCTGAACGACGTGATCGAGGCCTGCATCTACGCCATCCAGGACCACGGCGACATCCGCATCAACCTGGACGTGAGCAAGAACCTCTACGTGCTGGCCGACGAAGTCGAACTCGCGCGCGTGATCTCCAACCTGCTGGAGAACGCGCGCCGCTACGGCAAGACGCCGGAGACCGGCATCGCGGTGGTGGACGTCGCCGGCAAGTCGCGCAACGACTGGGTGCTGCTGAAGGTGCGCGACCACGGCATGGGCGTGGCGCCCGAGGCGCTGCCCAACCTGGTGAAGCCGTTCTTCCGCGGCGACGCGGCGCGCACCGCGGCCACCGGCGCCGGCCTGGGCCTGGCCATCGTCGACAAGACGGTGCAGCGCATGGGCGGCATCTTCGCCCTGGCCAACACCACCTCGGGCGGGCTGGCCGCGCACATCAAGCTGCAGAAGCCGAAGGCGCCGGAGCACGAGCAATCGGCGCCGCGCGAGAACCGGCGCCTGCGCCCGCGCCCTCCCGAGCCGCAAGCCGAACCGGCTGCCTGAGCGCGGCCTTTGGGCGGCTCAGGCAGCGGCCTGCAGCAGCACCACGGCACGCGCCTCGATGCCCTGGCCCTGACCCACGGGGCCGAGCCGTTCCGCCGTCTTGGCCTTCACGTTGACTTCCGCCGGCTGCAGGTCCAGCGCGCGCGCGATGTGCTCGCGCATGGCGGGAATGTGCGTTGCCAGCCGCGGCGCCTGGGCGACGATGGTGCTGTCCACGTTGACGATCTGCCAGCCTTCGGCGCGCACGCGCGCTGCCGCCTCGGTCAGCAGCAGCACCGAGTCCGCGCCGCGAAAGCGCTCGTCGGTGTCGGGAAAATGCGTGCCGATGTCGCCCAGCCCCGCCGCGCCGACCAGCGCATCGACGATGGCGTGCAGCAGCACGTCGGCATCGGAATGCCCCAGCAGGCCATGCGTGTGCGGGATCTCGATGCCGCCCAGCATCAGCTTGCGGCCCGGCACCAGCGCGTGGGAATCCCAGCCTTCGCCGATGCGCAGTTTTGGCAGCTTTGGCGGCGTCAAATCACCCATGCGTCAGCGGCGGCTGCGCAGCACGGCTTCGGCCATGGCGAAGTCGTCCGGATAGGTGACCTTGAAGTTCTGCGCGCCCGCGGGCACCAGCAGCGGCCGCAAGCCCAAGGCTTCGATGGCGCCGGCCTCGTCGGTGGCGATGTCGCCGGCGTGCTCCAGCGCCTGGCGCAGCATGCCCAGGCGGAACATCTGCGGCGTCTGGGCCAGCCATTTGTCCTCGCGGCCGATGGTGGCGCGCACGCGCCCGTCCTGGGCCTCCTTCAGAGTGTCGGGCAGCGGGTAGGCCAGCAGGCCGCCCACCTCGTCGTCCACGCAGGCGTCGATCAGCCGGTCGACGAGTTCGGGCGTGATGAGGCAGCGCGCGGCGTCGTGCACCAGCACCCAGTCGGCGTCGGTGGCGCCTGCGCGGCGCAGCTCGCGCAGGCCGTTGGCCACGCTCTCGGCGCGGGTGCCGCCGCCGCAGGGCACGACCAGCGCCGAGGTGCTGGGGTTGCGGTCGAAAAAGCCGTCGCCGGGCGCCACCACGACCATGGTGCGCACGATGCGCTGCACCGCGGCGAAGGCCGACAGCGTGTGCCAGACCATGGGCTGGCCGGCCACGCGCTCGTACTGCTTGGGCCCGGTGGTGCCGGCACGGCTGCCGTTGCCGGCACAGGGGACCAGCGCGAAGAAACGGACAGTCGCCGAGGCAGGGGAAACGGGGGGATTGGTTGCGCTTGCGTTCATTGCGGTCGCTTCATTCTAGAATCGTGCCACACCCCTGCCTGCTGTGGCCGGGGTGTTTTGCATTCTTCATGGAATTACCCAAGCTCTCCCCTGGCAAGCGTTTTAACCTTCCCCGTCCCGTGGGTTCGGCGGATGCATTGCTCATCGCGCGCCTCGCCGAGCGCGAAACACCCGCGCGCCGCGTCACGGCGGTGGTCACCGCCGACGCCACCGACGCGCAGCGCCTGATCGACGAACTGGCGTTCTTCTCGCCCGGGCTGCGCTGTGCGCTGTTCCCCGACTGGGAAACCCTGCCCTACGACCAGTTCTCGCCGCACCAGGACCTGATCAGCGAGCGGCTGGCCACGCTGTGGCGCATCCTGCAGGGCGAGGCCGACGTGGTGCTGATCCCGGCCACCACCGCGCTGTACCGCGTGGCGCCGCCGGCCTTCCTGGCGGGCTACACATTCCACTTCACGGTCAGGCAGAAGCTGGACGAGGCGCGGCTGAAGGCGCAGCTGACGCTCGCCGGCTACAACCACGTGACGCAGGTGGTGAGCCCGGGCGAATACGCGGTGCGCGGCGGCCTGATCGACCTGTACCCGATGGGTTCGCTGGTGCCGTTCCGGGTGGACCTGTTCGACGACGAGGTCGACTCCATCCGCACCTTCGACCCCGACAGCCAGCGCAGCCTGTACCCGGTGCCCGAAGTGCGCCTGCTGCCGGGCCGCGAGTTCCCGATGGACGAGCCGGCGCGCGCGAAATTCCGCAGCCGCTGGCGCGAGCTGCTGGAAGGCGACCCGACCAAGAGCCGCATCTACAAGGATATCGGCGCGGGCGTCGCCACCGCCGGCATCGAGTACTACCTGCCGCTGTTCTTCGACGACACGGCAACCGTGTTCGACTACCTCGGCAAGGACGCGACGCTGGTGCTGCACGGCGAGCTGGAGCCCGCGTTCCAGCGTTTCTGGCAGGACACGCGCGACCGCTTCCGCCTGGTGCAGGGCGACCCCGAGCGGCCGGTGCTGCCGCCCGAAGCGCTGTTCCTCAGCTCCGAGCAGTTCTACGTGCAGGCCAACGCGCATGCGCAGCTGGCCATCAAACCCGTTCGCCCTGAGCCTGTCGAAGGGCCGGCTTCGACAGGCTCAGCCCGAACGGAGTTGGGGCTGTCGGCCCGAACGGAAGCCGAACAGGAGATCTCGGCCTACCCCGAATTCGGCCCGCTGCCCGACCTCTCCGTGGTGCGCGGTGCCGAGGAGCCGCTGGCGCGCCTGAAGCAGCATGCCGCCAACACGCCGCACCGCCTCCTGGTGCTGGCCGAGAGCGCGGGACGGCGCGAAAGCCTGCTGGACTTCCTGCGCGCCAGCCACCTGTCGCTGCCGGCCTTCGACACCCTGGCCGAATTCGCGGCCAGCGAGGAGAAGCTGGGCATCGCCACCGCGGCCCTGGTCACCGGCTTCAGCTGGATCGAGCATGGCATCGACCTGGTCACCGAGACCGAGCTGTTCGCCGCCGGCCCTACCGCGCGGCGGCGCAAGAAGCAGGAACAGGTCAACGACGTCGAAGCGCTGATCAAGGACCTGTCGGAGCTGAACCTGGGCGACCCGGTGGTGCATGCGGCGCACGGCATCGGCCGCTACCGCGGGCTGGTCAACATGGACCTGGGCCAGGGAAGCACGGAATTCCTGCACCTGGAATATGCCGACAAGGCCACGCTGTACGTGCCGGTGAGCCAGCTGCACCTGATCAGCCGCTACACCGGCGTCAGCGCCGACGAGGCGCCGCTGCACAGGCTGGGCTCGGGCCAGTGGGACAAGGCCAGGCGCAAGGCCGCCGAGCAGGTGCGCGACAGCGCGGCCGAACTGCTGAACATCTATGCCCGCCGGGCCGCGCGCGAAGGCCATGCCTTCCGCTTCAGCGCGCAGGACTACGAGGCCTTCTCCAACGAGTTCGGCTTCGACGAAACCGCCGACCAGAACGCCGCCATCCACGCGGTGATCCAGGACATGGTGTCGCCGCGCCCCATGGACCGGCTGGTGTGCGGCGACGTCGGCTTCGGCAAGACTGAAGTCGCCCTGCGCGCCGCCTTCATCGCCGTCACCGGCGGACGCCAGGTGGCGTTCCTCGCGCCCACCACGCTGCTGGCCGAGCAGCACTACCAGACGCTGGTGGACCGCTTCAGCAAGTGGCCGGTGAAGGTGGCGGAGATGAGCCGCTTTCGCTCCACCAAGGAAATCACCGCGGCGTCCAAGGGACTGGCCGACGGCACCATCGACATCGTGGTCGGCACGCACAAGCTCCTGTCCGCGTCGGTGAAGTTCAAGAACCTGGGCCTGCTGATCATCGACGAGGAGCACCGTTTCGGCGTGCGCCACAAGGAGGCGGTGAAGGCCCTGCGTGCCGAGGTGGATGTGCTCACGCTCACCGCCACGCCGATCCCGCGCACGCTGGGCATGGCGCTGGAAGGCCTGCGCGATCTGTCGGTAATCGCCACCGCGCCGCAACGGCGCCTGGCCATCAAGACCTTCGTGCGCAACGAGGGCACGGGCGTGATCCGCGAGGCGGTGCTGCGCGAATTGAAGCGCGGCGGCCAGGTCTACTTCCTGCATAACGAGGTGGACACCATCCAGAACCGGCGCGAGCAGCTGGAGCGCCTGCTGCCGGAAGCGCGCATCGGCGTGGCGCACGGCCAGATGCCCGAGCGCGAGCTGGAACGCGTGATGCGCGACTTCGTGGCGCAGCGCTTCAACCTGCTGCTGTGCTCCACCATCATCGAGACCGGCATCGACGTGCCGACCGCCAACACCATCGTGATGGCGCGCGCCGACAAGTTCGGCCTGGCGCAGCTGCACCAGCTGCGCGGGCGCGTCGGCCGCAGCCACCACCAGGCCTACGCCTACCTGATGGTGCCGGACACCGAGAGCCTGACCAAGCAGGCGGCGCAGCGGCTGGACGCGATCCAGCAGATGGAGGAGCTGGGCTCGGGCTTCTACCTGGCCATGCACGACCTGGAGATCCGCGGCGCCGGCGAGGTGTTGGGCGAGAACCAGAGCGGCAACATGCTGGAGGTCGGCTTCCAGCTGTACAACGAGATGCTGTCGGAAGCGGTGCGCTCGCTCAAGGCAGGCAAGGAACCCGACCTGCTGTCGCCGCTGGCCGTCACCACCGACATCAACCTGCACGCGCCGGCGCTGCTGCCCGACGATTACTGCGGCGACGTGCACCTGCGCCTGTCGTTCTACAAGAAGCTCGCCACCGCCAAGAACGTCGACCAGATCGACCACCTGCTCGAAGAGATCGTCGACCGTTTCGGCAAGCTCCCGCCGCAGGGCCAGACGCTGATCGACGTGCACCGCCTGCGCGTGCTGGCGCGGCCCTACGGCGTGGCGAAGGTGGATGCGGCGCCCGGCGTCATCCACATCACATTCCGCCCCAACCCGCCGATCGATCCGATGCGCATCATCGAGCTGGTGCAAAAAAACCGGCACATCAAGCTGGCCGGCAACGACCGCCTGCGCATCGAGCGCGAGCTGAAGGAGCCGAAGGACCGCGCGCAGATGGTGCGCGACGTGCTGCGCTCGCTGGGCCAGCCAAAGGTGGCCGAAGCCGCCTGAACCCGATGCAACACATCCACGCAATGACTTCCTCCCCCCGCGAACTCTCTCCCGGCCTGGTCGTCCAGGGCATCGCCTCGTCCATGTCGCTGAAGGACTTCAAGCTCATCGCCTTCGACATGGATTCCACGCTGATCAACATCGAATGCGTGGACGAGATCGCCGATGCGGTCGGCATGAAGGCCGAGGTCGCCGCCATCACCGAGGCCGCCATGCGCGGCGAGATCGCCGACTACAAGGAGAGCCTGCGCCGTCGCGTGGCCCTGCTGCGCGGCGTGACGGTGGCCGACCTGGAACAGGTCTACGTCGAGCGCCTGCGGCTCAACGCGGGCGCCGAAGAACTGGTGCGCGCCTGCAAGGCCGCCGGCCTGAAGGTGCTGCTGGTGTCCGGCGGCTTTACCTTCTTCACCGACCGCCTGCGCGACCGGCTCGGCATCGACTTCACGCGCTCGAACATGCTGGAGATCGCGTCCGGCGCCAATTGCGGCGAGCTCACCGGCCGCCTGGTGGACCAGCCCTGGGGCGACATCTGCGACGGCGAGGAAAAGCGCCGCATGCTGCTGCAGACTTGTGCCGACCTGGGCATCTCGCCCAAGCAGGCGATCGCCATGGGCGACGGCGCCAACGACCTGCCGATGATGAGCGAAACCGGCCTGTCGGTGGCCTACCACGCCAAGCCCAGGGTGCGGGAACAGGCGATGGTGGCGATCAACGCGGGCGGCCTGGACCGGCTGCTGGAAGTGGTGCGGCCCGGCTGATCAGGCGCGCTCGATGCGCGGCCTGCCCGCCTGCACGGCGAAGCGCGCCAGCGTGGACACGGCGCTGTCGGCGCGCGCCACGTCGTCCACCGCGCGCAGGCTCACCGTCAGCTGCGCAGGCGTGAATTCCGCCATGCCGTAGCCGCGCTTGAAACCGTCAGCGAAGACGAAATGCGGGTTGTCGGCCATGCGCTCGCCGATGCGCTCGGGCGCCGACGAGCGGGACGTGATGCTGGTGCCGCAGAACTCCACGCCCAGCGCGGCGCTTTCGGGTCTGTCGTAGTCGGCCTTCACGTGGCCGACCCAGTTCTCGTGCACGTCCCCGCCCAACAGCACGGCGTCGGCCACGCGGTGGCGCTGCAGCGACTGCGTGAGGCGCCCGCGCGCGGCCGCGTAGCCGTCCCAGCCGTCGTTCCACAGGCTCTGGCCGGGGCCGGGCTTGAAGTCGCGCTGGCCGAACAGCGTGGACTGGCCGAGCACGGTCCAGCCGGTGGCCGGCGCGGCCAGCTGCGCGTCCAGCCACTGCTCCTGCGCCGCGCCCAGCATGGTGCGGCGCGGGTCGGTCCAGGC
>NZ_JACCWG010000201.1 GCF_013697775.1 Ramlibacter sp.
CGGCCGCCGGGTTGTTCAGTTTGTTGCCGTACGGGTGGTAGTTCTCCTTCCACAGCACGTTGCCGCTGGCGTCCGTGGCCAGCTGCGGCGTGCCCGATAGGTCGTTGTGGAAGTACGTGACCGGGTCCGGCGCCGCCGACGTGGTCATCGTCTCGGTGTAGGTTGCCGTGCCGCCGCCGCCGCTGGCCGTCCAGGTGCAGGTGGACGGATAGCCCACCCAGGCCGCGCTGGCCGTGCCCGTGGCGGTGCCGCTCACCGCCAGGGTCGCGTTGCCGGTGAAGCCGGTGCCCGTGGAGGTGCAGCTGCGCGACACCGTGCTGGCGTTGGTCGAGCTCCAGGTGAGCGTGTAGGTCTGCCCCGCCACCATCGGCGAGGGCGTGCGCGTGACGCTCACCGTGGCCGCCGCCGACGTGGTCATCGTTTCGGTGAAGGTCGCGCTGCCGCCGCTGCCCGTGGCCGTCCAGGTGCAGGTGGACGGGTAGCCCACCCACAGCGGGTCGGCCGTGCCCGTGGAGGTGCCGCTGACCGTCGGCATGGCCATGCCGCCGCTGTAGCCCATGCCGCTGGCCGTGCAGCTGCGCGTGACCGAGGTCGCGTTGGTGGCATTCCACGTCAGCGTGAAGCCCTGCCCCGCCACCATCGGTGTCGGGGCGCGCGAAGCACTGATCGTGGGCAGCGCTGCCGACGTCGTCATCGTCTCCGTGTATGTCGCCGTGCCGCCCGTCCCATCAATTAAACCCAGGAAGTCCTGGATTGCATCGGGTATTGATCTACACCACCATCATGATCGAGAGCGTGCACGCTCCGTTGCACATGATCATCAAGAGCCGAAGGCATTTCCCCAGAGACGACACGGCCCTCAAGCCGATCTGGTTGGTACCCGCTTAGGATGTCGCGCCGACTTGCTCAAGGCGCCGCCCCAATATCAGGTCAATAGTAGTGTGACCCAGTACGACAGCCCGGTGTGCCGTCGTATGGCTTGGTCGCGAGTCCCTGTTTGCGCCCTCGGTACCGCCCCTTTAGCCGCAACACGCGCCATCAGTTCAAGGGAGGGCTCGGTGCGCTACGCGAACGCATGGCCTTCGGCTAGGCCAAACTGCGCACGAGTTGCGCCGCGCGGATACGGTCGAGTGGCTGGGTAAGTAGCGGATTGGCAAGCTCATGGAGAATCTCCCCCATCAACGACTCTGCATTGTCTTCAAGCCGAACATCATCTCGTCCTTCGACTTGGTTCGCCCATAACTCAATGTCCGATTCACCCACCTCGCCTCGAAGATATCGCTGTAACACGCGCTCTAGATGTTTCTTTGTCATCTCCACGCCTTCCCCCTCGTAATCCCACGTAAGCGCGGAGAGTCCCCAAATGATTTCCTCTAAGGGCATAGTCATTTCAAGCAAGTCACGCACAAATGAAAGGCGCTTCTTTTCATCGTCAATCATGGAAATACTCCCCCATTAACCTTGTCTTTGACGTGCACGATGTTGCCAGCGGGATCGTAGGTTGTCTTCGTATATTGGACAGTTTTTCCTGCTGCGTCTATTTGCTTTTCATAGACTGCTGATGATCCAGGCACTCGACCATTGGAAGTCGCTTGAACAGCAACGCCATCGTTCGGAAGTGGCTTTACGCTCACGCTCTCTTTTGCATTTGATGGGAGCTTTTTTTCAAAACGATTAATATTTTTGGCCTGTTCCGCGGTGAGTTTTACTTCCTTCGCTGCCTGGGCGCCTTCACTTGCAACCCTCGCGATTTCCCCGACCTTCGCGAGCTCCGCCCCATGCTCGACTGCCTTGGCAGCCTTCATCGCCAGCCCTACCCCCGGGATTGGGCTTGCAACCCCCACCACGCTTATCGCGACGTCCAATGCGGCGTGGCCAACGCCCGTCCCACTGTATAGCGCCATCCCCAGCTTGCCCAAGTCGTAGGCAAGGAAAACCACGTCGATCGGGCTATGCCCATCCGGATCAACAAACTTATAAGGATTGTTGTTCGCGTACGCGTACCGGTTGAAGCTGTGGACGTCCTCCGGGTCCGCGCCCTTGGGATCGATCCCCATGAACCGCCCCAACATCGGGTCATAGTAGCGCGCACCCATGTACGACAACCCAGAATTGCCGTCGTACGGCTTGCCCGCAAAGCCCAGCTTGTTGGTACCAGCTGCAGCTGCCGGGTTGTTCAGCTTGTTGCCGTACGGGTGGTAGTTCTCCTTCCACAGCACGTTGCCGCTGGCATCCGTGGCCAGCTGCGGCGTGCCCGACAGGTCATTGTGGAAGTACGTCA
>NZ_JACCWG010000173.1 GCF_013697775.1 Ramlibacter sp.
TTCGTAGTCTTCCACGGCAACCGCGCGGTCGCGGTGGCGCAGCTGCTGCGTGCCGCGGTCGCGCGCCGCGCGCAGGTGCTCGGCCTGCGCGCCGCCGCTGGCCGCCAGCGGATTGCTCACCGACTCGACGTAGCCGACGCCGCTGTGCAGTTCGCGAATGGCGCCGGCCTCGGCGTTGCCGGCGATGCCGCCGCCGGTGACGTAGCTCACCGCGATGGGCGCACCCGCCGGCGGCGCGAAGCCGTCGGGGCCGGGAAAGCGGAACACGCCGCGCGCGCGCTCGACCACGTAGTGCCGGTCGCCGGGGCCGGAGACGTACAGGTGCGGCACCGGCAGCCAGCGCACCCAC
This sequence comes from Ramlibacter sp., assembly GCF_013697775.1. Lineage (GTDB taxonomy): Bacteria > Pseudomonadota > Gammaproteobacteria > Burkholderiales > Burkholderiaceae_C > Ramlibacter. The sequence goes on from NZ_JACCWG010000173.1 coordinate 350, forward strand.
AGCGCGGTCTTGATGGATTTGTCCTGCGCGTCGGTTTCGAAGCGCAGGCGCTTGGGCGGAACGTCGGCGGCGGCGGTTTCCCAGTCGTCGCCGCGCCCGGCCCATTCGCGCACCTCGACCACCTCGCCGGCAAGCACCGGTACGCCGTTGCCGGGTAGGTCCAGCGCGCGCTCGAATTCAGCCACGCTGTTAGCCGCCGGATCGGCAGCGTCGGCCGCCGCTTCGCCGCCGCGCGGCGCGCGCGCGGCGGGCAGCGCGAACGACTGGTCCGGCTGGCCGTTGCTGATGCCCAGCGTGTCGCGTTCCACGCGCTGTCCCTGGCTGGCCCACACGGCGTTCAGCCAGGCGCCGCCCAGCTGCGCCCGGTAGTCCTGGCTGGCCAGGCCCGGCTTCAGCCGCGCGCGGATGCGGTAGAGCGCGCCGCCCAGGCCGTCGCGCGGCTGCATGTCGGGCGCGCCGATGAACTGCACCAGGCCGGTCTGGCGCAGGCCCTGCGTGGTGTCGCGCACCGACAGCTCGGTCCAGCCGCGTGCACCCCAGTAGTCCCACACGTAGGGCTGCGGGTCGACGTCGGCGGCCGGCACCTGCACGTGCACCAGCAGGCTGACCAGCGCCGCGGGCGGCCGCTCGGCAAAGCCGAAGTGCAGTGCCGGCGCGCGGTCGGACACCGGCTCGAACGGCGCGAACCCGCTGCGCGGCCAGTAGGCTTCTTCGCTGCGCTCGGCCAGCGCGAAGTCGTTTTCCGTGAGGCAGGCGTCCAGCGGCGCCGGGTTCGAGAAGTACAGGTAGCCGATGCGCAGGGACGCCACCACGGGCGGCTGCAGGGTGGCCGGCGTGCTGGTGACGACGTACTTGGCCGGATCGTTCGGGTCGGTGACCACCGACACGCCGAGCGGGCGGCCGTAGTCGCCCTGCGCCAGGCGCAGGCGCAGCCAGGCCTGCCTGTCGGCGTTGACCTCGCACTCGGCCCAGTCCTGCGGCGCGACGAAGCCGAGGGTCGATGCCGGCAGGCCCACGCCACCCGGCGCGGTGCCGGCGGTCAGCCCCTTGGTGCCGTCGGCGTATTCCTCGTTCGCGCCCAGGCCGACCCAGCGCGCGCCGTTGAAGTATTCGGCCTGCACGTCCAGCGTGCCGGCGGCCACGCCCAGCTGCGAGAACACGAAGCTCAGCTCCACCCGCGCGCCCTTGCGCGTGAACGCCTCCTTGCAGGCGATGTAGAAGGTGGCGAAGCGCTCGGGCCGGCTGCCGAAGGGATAGAAGTCCTTGCCGGTGTCGAGCTTGAAGTCGTCCTGCAGCGCGTTGTCGGGCGGCAGGTCGTTCTTGGCGTAGCCCACGCGCGCGCGCAGCACGTCCACCGTGGGCAGCGCGCCGCCGTCGTCGGCGCCTTCGGGGCGCAGCGGCGGCAGCGCGTCGGCCAGCTGCAGGAAGTCGCTGGCTGCCAGCGGCTGCAGCAGCCGGTCGAGCAGCACCGTGGTGTCGGTGGTGCCCATCACGGTGGCGCGGGCGACGCCGTCCAGCGTGACTTCGTCGCCGGGCAGCAGGTCGCGGCTGGCCTCCACCGTGACCTCGGTCCATTCGGGGTGGGTGGCGCCCGGGCGGTGGGTGGCGCCGTCGGTGCCGGTGGCGACGCGCGCCGCCGGCACGCGCTGCGAGACGCCGGCGCGGATCCAGTAGGCCGTGTGGCCACCCAGCGTTTCTTCCTTGCCGTCCGGCCCCGCCTGCTTGCCCAGGCTGATGCGGCCGTCGCGCGTGAAGCGTTCGGTGCGGTCCTCGATCAGCACCAGCGGCAGCCAGCCGTCGGCGCTCAGGTACTCCCAGTCCAGCAGCAGCGGGCGCAGCGCCTGGCTGCCCAGGCGGTTGTCGCGCGCGTCGGCGAAGTCGATGGTGATGTCGACCTGGGCCGAGCCGGCCAGGCGGAACAGGTCGGCGTGGCCCAGGTAGAGCCGGTGCGGCGTCTGGCGCATGCCGTCGAACACGGTGAAGCCGGACTGCAGCTGCGCGCCGTGGTCGCTGTAGCTGTCGGCCTGCGGGTCGACGCTGTACAGCGTGACCAGCCGCCCGCGCATGGCGGTGATCTCCTGCTCGGTGAAGAACTCCGGCGGCGTGCCCGCCGCTGCAGCGGTGCCGCTGTCCAGCGAAGGCGCGGGCGGCGGCAGCACCGCGGCCACGCGCGTGCCGGCCGGCACGGTG
>NZ_JACCWG010000232.1 GCF_013697775.1 Ramlibacter sp.
CGCTCAGCCGGCCGGTGCCGGCGGCGGGCAGCGCGTAGGCGGCGGCGGCGGCGAACGCGAGCACCGCGCTCGACGGGGACGCACTGGCTAGAATCATGCTCTCCAGTTTAGCCCCTCGCTTCGCCGCGCCGAAGCACTCGGGGCCCACCGAGACCCCCCGCATGGCCTCCGCACTCTCCGACAAACTTTCCCGCCTGGTCAAACAGATGCGCGGCCAGGCCCGCATCACCGAGGACAACGTGCAGGACATGCTGCGCGAAGTCCGCATGGCCCTGCTTGAGGCCGACGTGGCGCTGCCGGTGGTGCGCGACTTCGTCGCCCGCGTGAAGGACAAGGCGCTCGGCCACGAGGTGATGGGTTCGCTCTCGCCCGGCCAGGCGCTGGTGGGCATCGTGCAGCGCGAGCTCGCCGCCACCATGGGCGAGGGCGTGAGCGACCTCAACCTGGCGACCCAGCCGCCGGCGGTGATCCTGATGGCCGGCCTGCAGGGCGCGGGCAAGACCACCACCACCGCCAAGCTGGCCAAGCACCTGATCGAGAAGCGCAAGAAGAAGGTGCTCACAGTGTCGGGCGACGTCTACCGGCCGGCCGCCATCGAGCAGCTGAAGACGGTGACCAAGCAGGCAGGTGCCGAGTGGTTCCCAAGCACGCCGGACCAGAAGCCGGTGGACATCGGCCGCGCCGCGCTCGACTACGCGCGCAAACAGTATTTCGACGTGCTGCTGGTGGACACCGCCGGCCGCCTCGCCATCGACGAAGCCATGATGCGCGAGATCAAGGAACTGCACGCCGCGCTCAAGCCGATCGAGACGCTGTTCGTGGTGGACGCCATGCAGGGCCAGGACGCGGTCAACACCGCCAAGGCGTTCAAGGAAGCGCTGCCGCTGACCGGCATCGTGCTGACCAAGCTGGACGGTGACTCGCGCGGCGGCGCCGCGCTGTCGGTGCGGCAGGTGACCGGCGCGCCGATCAAGTTCGCCGGCGTCTCCGAGAAGATCGACGGGCTGGAGGTGTTCGACGCCGAGCGGCACGCCGGCCGCATCCTGGGCATGGGCGACATCGTCGCGCTGGTCGAGCAGGTGCAGGCCGGCGTGGACATGGAAGCCGCGCAGAAGCTGGCGGCCAAGGTCAAGAGCGGCGAAGGCTTCAACCTGGAAGACTTCCTCTCGCAGATCCGCCAGATGAAGAGCATGGGCGGCCTGTCCACGCTCATGGACAAGCTGCCCGCGCAGATGCAGGCCAAGGCCGGCGAAGTCGACATGGACAAGGCCGAGCGCGAGATCCGCCGCAAGGAAGGCATCATTTGCAGCATGACGCCGCTGGAGCGCCGAAAGCCCGAACTGATCAAGGCCACCCGCAAGCGCCGCATCGCGGGCGGCGCCGGTGTGCACGTGCAGGAGGTCAACCGCCTGCTCAATGAATTCGAGCAGATGCGCGACATGATGAAGAAGATGAAGGGCGGCGGCCTGATGAAGATGATGAAGCGCATGGGCGGCGGCAAGGCCGGCGGCATGCCCAAGATGCCGTTCTGAGTGGCTGCGCAGTCCGTGTAGGACAAAGACTTCACGGTGTCGGCGCTTAAGCCGACGCCTTACAGGGTTCTGCAGAGCTGACAGCCGAGCAGGCGTGCCGAACAATCCATTGTCTGACCGACGAGGGATTCATGTTCCATTCCAGGCAAAAGGCCCACTTCATTCTGGCGCTCGCGTTCTGCGCGGTTGCCGCGGCGTTTCCGCAGGCGCACGCACAGGACGTCGGCCAGGGCCCGCTTGTCACCATCAAGCTTGCCGACATGGGAGCAGAGTCCGCCTCGGCCGAGGTGCGCCACATCGCCGACTGGGCGGTGAACTCCGGCGACCATGTGGGGCTTCCGTTTGCCATCGTCGACAAGCTCGACGGCCGGGTGTTCGTGTTCGACGCCCAGGGCAAGCTGCGCGGCGCCAGCCCCGCCCTGGTGGGTTCGGCACGCGGCGACGAGGCCGCTGCCGACATCGGCACCCGGCAGATCTCCGCCATCCGGCCCGAAGAGCGCATCACGCCTGCGGGCCGCTTCACCGCGGTGATGGGCAAGGGCCTGAAAGGCGAGGACATCCTGTGGGTGGACTACGACTCGGCCCTGGCGCTGCACCGCGTGGTCACCAACGTGCCGCAGGAGCGCCGGCTGCAGCGGCTGCAAAGCAAGGTGGCGGCGGACCGCCGCATCACCTACGGCTGCATCAACGTGCCGGTGCAGTTCTACGACAGCGTGGTGCGTACGACCTTCAACGACACGCGCAGCGTCGTCTACATCCTTCCCGAGTCGCGGCGCGCGCAGGAGCTGTTCGGCTCCTACGAGGTCCGCAGCCCGTTCCCGCAGAACGCCGCAGTGGTGCTGCCGACCGTTCACTGAACTGCCGCCGGACCGTCTGCCGGCAGGCAGGCAGTCCCCAAATGAAGAAACCCGCCTTTCGGCGGGTTTCTTCATTGCGTGACCGCGATCAGTTGCGGTACGGACGCGGCGCCGGGGGCGGCGGCGGCGGGGGAGGCGGGGGCGGCGGCACGTAGACC
>NZ_JACCWG010000234.1 GCF_013697775.1 Ramlibacter sp.
ATGCTGGGCTGCGCCGCGGACACCGCCGCCGACGGGCAGGAGGCGCTCGATGCGCTGGCGCGCACCGGCTACGACCTGGTGCTGATGGACCTGCACCTGCCGGTGCTCGACGGCCTGGAAGCCACGCGGCGCCTGCGGCGCGGCACGCTGACGGGGCAGGCCGCGGTGCCGGTGGTGGGACTGTGCATCGGCCCGACCTCGGTGGCGGGCGTGCGGGCACGGCACGCCGGCATGGACGGCGTGCTGGCGCGCGACAGCCTGCCGCCCGAGCTGTTCGCGACGCTGGCCGAGGTGATGGACACCGCGCAATCGGCGGCCGATGCGCGCGCCGCCCTGCGCGGGCGCACTGCCCTGCTGGTGGAGGACAGCGCCTTCAACCGCGCCGTGATGAAGGCGCGCCTGGCCGAACTGGGCCTGCTGGTCACCGAGGCGCGGCACGGCGCCGAAGCGCTCGCAATGCTGCAGGGCGGCGCCCACCCGGCGGTGGTGGTGACCGACATGCACATGCCGGGGCTGGACGGGGCCGAACTGGCGCGCGCCATCCGCGCGCTGCCAGGCCCGATCGGCCGCGTTGCGCTGATCGCCATCACCGCGGATACCTCGCCGCAGCGCATGGCCGCCGCGCGCGCGGCCGGCATCGACGCATTCCTGGGCAAGCCGGTGGAGCCGGAGCAGCTGCGCGGCGAGCTGACGCGCCTGCTGGCGTCGGGCGACGCGCAGGCGGCGCAGCAGGCGCTTCGCGCGGCCTCCGGTTCGCCGAACAGCGCGGCGGCGCCGCTGCTGGGCTGACCGCGGACCCTCACCTCTGCCCTCTCCCACGGGGAGAGGGAGTGGACAGCCTCAGACCTCGAGCCACTCCTTGCGCACGCCGGCGTCGGCGCGCAGCGCTGCGGGCGTGCCGTCGAACACGATGCTGCCGTGGCCCATGACCAGCGCGCGGTCGGAGATGGCCATGGCGATGGTGAGCTTCTGCTCGATCAGCAGCACCGACACGCCACGGTCCTTCAGCGTCTTCAGGTACTCGGCGACCAGCTGCACGATCTTGGGTGCCAGGCCCTCGGTCGGCTCGTCGATGATGATCAGCTGCGGGTCGCCCATCAGCGTGCGGCACAGCGTGAGCATCTGCTGCTCGCCGCCGGACAGCACGCCGGCCTCGGTGTGCTGGCGCTCCTTCAGGCGCGGAAACATGCCGTACATGTCGTCGAAGCTCCAGCGCGCGCCGCGGCCCTTGCCCTTCTGGCCGAGCAGCAGGTTCTGGTGCACGGTGAGCTTGGGGAAGATGTCGCGGTTCTCGGGCACGTAGCCCAGCCCCAGGTGCGCGATCTCGTAGGCCTTCATGCCGCGGATCGGCTTGCCCATCCAGCGGATGTCGCCGCTGCACTCCACCATGCCCATCACCGCCTTGGCGGTGGTGGAGCGGCCCGAGCCGTTGCGCCCGAGCAGCGCCACGATCTCGCCCTTGTCCACGCTGAACTGCGCGCCGTGGATCACGTGGCTCTTGCCGTAGTAGGCGTGCAGGTCCCGCACTTCGAGAATGGCGGCCATCAGTGCCCCGCCTCCTGCTGGTCGGCCACCGACGCGCCCAGGTAGGCTTCCTGCACGCGCGCGTCGGCGCGCACCCGCTCGGGCGTGTCGAAGGCGATGACTTCGCCGTACACCACCACCGCGATCTTGTCGGCCAGGCCGAACACCACGCCCATGTCGTGCTCCACGGTCAGGAGGGTCTTGCCCACCGTCACTTGCTTGATCAGCTCGATGAAGCGCTTGGTTTCCGCCACGCTCATGCCGGCGGTGGGCTCGTCCAGCAACACCACGCTGGCGCCGCCGGCGATGGTGATGCCGACCTCCAGCGCGCGCTGCTCGGCATACGTGAGGTTGCCGGCCAGCGTGTCGCGCTTCCTGTGCAGCTGGATCATCTCCAGCAGCTCCTGCGCGCGTGCGTTGGCGTCGTGCAGGTTGTTCAGGAACTTCAGGAAGGTGTATTTGTAGCCCAGGCTCCAGAGCACGCCGCAGCGCAGGTTCTCGAACACGCTCAGCTTGGGGAAGATATTGGTGATCTGGAAGCTGCGCGACAGGCCCAGGCGGTTGATCTCGTACGGCCGCATGCCGTCGATGCGCCTGCCCTTGAGCAGCACCTGGCCACTGGTGGGCGCGAAGCGGCCGCTGATCAGGTTGAATAGCGTGGACTTGCCGGCGCCGTTGGGGCCGATCACCGCCACCCGTTCGCCTTCGCGCACCGCCAGGCTGGCGCCGCGGATGATCTCGGCGCGGCCGAAACTCTTGCGCAGCTCGCGCAGTTCCAGAGCGTAGGAGGCATCGCTCATCACGCGGCCTCCTGGCGCTGGACGTCGTTGGCGATGCCCACCTGGATGTCGTCCCACTGCCGCTTGAAGTGGCGCCGCACCAGCTCGAACATGCCGATGCCGGTGGCCAGCACGAAGGCTGCGCCGAACCAGCTGTCGATGCTGCCCGCGTCCAGCGTGGCGCCCAGAAAGCGCAGCTGGTTGCCCAGCGCCGCATTCAGCTGCAGGTGGTAGACCATCTCGATCATGGCGGCGGCGCCCAGCAGCACCACCAGCGCCGTGCCGAACAGCGCCAGGTAGCTGACCCACAGCCGGCGGAGGCGGCCATAGGCGGCCACGCGCACGTTCATCATGATCAGGCTGGCGATGCCGCCGGGCGCGTAAATCACCATGAACATGAAGATCAGGCCCAGGTACAGCAGCCATGCCTTGGTGAATTCGGAGAACAGCGCGAACGCCAGCACCATCAGCACGCCGCCCAGGATCGGGCCGAAGAAGAAGGTGGCGCCGCCCAGGAACGTGAACAGCAGCAGCCCGCCCGAGCGCGCCGGCCCCACCACTTCCGCGGTGGCGATCTCGAAGGTGAGCGCGCCCAGCCCGCCGGAAATGCCGGCGAAGAAGCCCGCCAGGATGAAGATGAAGTAGCGCACCCGCTGCGGGTCGTAGCCGACGAACTCGACCCGCTCGGGGTTGTCGCGCACGGCGTTCAGCATGCGCCCGAGCGGCGTGCGCGTCAGCGCGTACATGGCGGCCACGCAGACGAAGGTGTAGATCGCCACCAGGTAGTACACCTGCACCGGCGGGCCGAAGGTGATGCCCAGCATCGGCTGGCCGGTGACGCGGTTGCCCGACACGCCGGCCTCGCCGCCGAAGAACTCGGAGAACATCAGCGACATGGCGAACACCAGTTCGGCCACGCCCAGCGTGATCATCGCGAACGCGGTGCCCGACTTGCGCGTGGTGACGTAGCCAAGCACCACGGCGAACAGCATGCCGCCGATGCCGCCCACCAGCGGCAGCAGGCTCACCGGAATGAGCAGCGCGCCGCGCGACACGGCGTTGAGCGCATGGATGGCGCAGTAGGTGCCCAGGCCGGTGTAGACCGCGTGGCCGAAACTCAGCATGCCGCCCTGCCCGAGCAGCATGTTGTAGGACAGGCAGGCCACGATGGCGATGCCGATCTGCGTGAGGATGGTGACAGCCAGGCTGCTGGTGAACAGCAGCGGCGCCAGCGCCAGCAGCAGCGCGAAGCCGCCCCAGACGGCCATGCGGGGGAGAGTTTTCATTCAGGTCTCCCGCGTTCCGAGCAGCCCGCGCGGGCGCAGGATCAGCACCAGCACCAGCATCAGGTAGGGCAGCACCGGCGCCACCTGCGAGATGGTGAGCTTCAGGAAGGTGCTGTCGCGCGCGCCGGCGCTGAACAGCACGCCGGCGTTCTGCAGAACCGAGCCGACCGAGTGGTCCAGCGCGACGGCGAAGGTCTGGATCAGGCCGATTAGCACCGAGGCCAGGAAGGCGCCGGACAGCGACCCCAGGCCGCCCACCACCACCACCACGAAAATGATGGAGCCCACCGTGCCGGCCATGTTCGGCTCGGTCACGAAGGTGCTGCCGCCGATCACGCCGGCCAGCCCGGCCAGCGCGCAGCCGGCGCCGAACACCAGCATGAACACGCGCGGCACGTTGTGGCCGAGCGCCTCCACGGTTTCTGGATGCGTGAGCGCCGCCTGGATCACCAGGCCGATGCGCGTGCGCTTGAGCAGCAGCGCGATGGCCACCAGCATCAGCACGGCGGTCAGCATCATGAAGGCGCGCGTCGCGGGAAAGGGCGAGCACACCACGCGCACCGCCGCATCGGCGCTGGCGCACATGGCCGCGGGCGCGTTGCCCAGCACCACGCGCAGGCCGTCGATCGAATGCTGGACCAGCGTGAAGGCCGCGCCCTGCAGGCCGGCCGGCGGGCGGAAGTCCACCGCCGTGCGGCCCCAGATCAGCTGCACCAGCTCCAGCAGCACGTACGACAGGCCGAAGGTGATGAGCAGTTCGGGCACGTGGCCGAAGCGGCGCACCTTGCGCAGGCAGGTGCGCTCGAACAGCGCGCCCAGCAGGCCCACCGCCAGCGGCACGATCACCAGCCCGGGCCAGAAGCCGACGAAGCGCGCCACCGTGTAGCCGACATAGGCGCCCACCATGTAGAAGCTGGCGTGGGCGAAATTGAGGACGCCCATCATGCTGAAGATCAGCGTGAGGCCCGAACTGAGCATGAACAGCAACAGCCCGTAGCTCAGGCCGTTGAGGGTCGAGATCACGAAAAATTCCATGGGGTCTTGTTGCTTTTCTTCCCTGGAGGAAACTGGAGGCCGGGACAGCGAAGGCCAAGAGAAGGGGCCCGCCACGTCAACCGCGGGGGGCCCCCGGACATGTCCGGCGTGCGGGCGTCAGGCGCCGCCCGGCCGCTTCATCTGACAGCTGGTGGGCGTGCTGGAGACGTAGCTCGGATACTCCTTGACCGGCACCAGCGTCATGCCGGTGTTCTCCGGGCTGTACGGGAACTTGCCGCCGGCCTTTTGCCACACCGTCATGAACAGCGGCTGCTGCAGCTGGTGGTCGGTCTTGCGCATTTCGACTTCGCCGTTGAAGCTGGTGTACTTCAGGCCTTCCAGCGCGGGTGCCACCTTCACCGGGTCGGTGGAGCCGGCCTTGGCCATGGCGTTGCCCAGCGCGTTCAGCGCATGCGCGAACGCCAGCGTGTACAGGTCGTCGTTGTACTTGGCCTTGAACTCCTTGGCCCACGCGTCCGACTGGCCGCCCATGTTGTAGTGGGCGTAGGCCACCTGGAACACGCGGCCCTCGCCGCCGGTGCCCAGCGCCGCGGGCGTGCCGGTGACGCCGGTGTAGTAGGTGTAGAACTTGCCGGTGTAGCCGCCTTCGTTGGCTGCCTTCACCAGCAGCGACAGGTCGGACCCCCAGTTGCCGGTGATGACCGTGTCGGCACCCGAAGCCTTGATCTTGGCCACGTAGGGCGCGAAGTCGCGCACCTGGGCCAGCGGGTGCAGGTCCTCGCCCACGATCTTCACGTCGGGACGCTTGCGCGCCAGCATTTCCTTGGCGTACTTGGTGACCTGCTGGCCGTGCGAGTAATTCTGGTTGAGCAGGTAGACGTTCTTCACGTCCTGCTTGTCCTTGATGAAGGTGGTCATCGCCTCCATCTTCATCGACGTGTCGCCGTCGAAGCGGAAGTGCCAGTAGTTGCACTTGCTGTTGGTGAAGTCGGGATCCACCGCGGCATAGTTCAGGAAGATCACTTCCTTGCCGGGGTTGCGCGCGTTGTGCTTGTCGATGGCGTCGATCAGCGCGCCGGCGACGGACGAGCCGTTGCCCTGCAGCACGTAGCGCACGCCCTGGTCGGTGGCCGCCTTCAGCGCGTTCAGGCTCTCGGCCGGGCTCAGCTTGTTGTCGATGCCCTGCACCTCGAACTTCACGCCGGCCGGATTGCTGGCGCTGAACTTCTCGGCGAGGAACTGCACCGACTTCAGCTGGTTGGTGCCCACCGGGCCCATCAGGCCGGTCAGCGGGTCGATCCACATCAGCTTGACGACCTGGCCCTTGGTGGCCGCGGCGGGCGCCGCGGCCACGCCCGGCTTTGCCGGAGCCTGGGCCTGCACGGCGGCGCATGCCAGCAGGGCGGAAAGCGCAAGAGCGTGGGAGGCGAATTTCACTGGGACTCCTTTGTGAAGAACAAGCGCAGCGTAGCCTTGCTTGCAGGCTGCTACGCTCAGGGATTGCCCGTAAGCAGGGCCGCGTTCTATCGCGCACGCGACAGCGCTGTCGCACGCTGCGGGTGCGCGGCCCCGGCTCAGGCGGTCGGCAGCGTGTAGTCCTTCAGCGTTTCGCGCAGGCGGGTCTTGAGCATCTTGCCGGTCGCGCCGATGGGAATGGTGTCCACGAACACCACGTCGTCCGGAATCTGCCACTTGGCGATCTTGCCCTCGTAGAACTTCAGCAGCTCCTCGCGCGCGACCTCGGCGCCCGGGCGCTTGACCACGACGACGATGGGTCGTTCGTCCCATTTCGGGTGCTTCATGCCCACGCAGGCGGCCATCTGCACGGCCGGATGCGCCATGGCGATGTTTTCGATCTCGATCGAGCTGATCCATTCTCCGCCGGACTTGATCACGTCCTTGCTGCGGTCGGTGATCTGCAGGAAGCCGTCGGGGTCGATGGTGGCCACGTCGCCGGTGGGGAACCAGCCGTCCACCAGCGGCGAGACGGCGCTTTCGCCCTTGTAGTAGTCGCTGATGACCCAGGGGCCCTTGACGTACAGGTCGCCAAAGGCCTTGCCGTCCCAGGGCAGTTCCTTGCCGTCCTCGGACACGATCTTCATGTCCACGCCATAGCTGCAGCGGCCCTGCTTGATGCGGATCTTCATCTGCTCTTCAGGCGGCAGCGCCATGTGCTTGTTCTTCAGCGTGCACAGCGTGCCCAGCGGGCTCATCTCGGTCATGCCCCAGGCGTGCAGCACCTCGACGCCGTAGTCCTCCTGGAAGGCGCGGATCATGGCCGGCGGGCAGGCCGAGCCGCCGATCACCGTGCGGTTGAGCTTGGAGAACCGCAGGTTGTTGGGCTTCATGTGGCCCAGCAGCATCTGCCACACGGTGGGCACGCCGGCGGCGTAGGTGACCTGCTCGGCTTCGATCAGTTCGTACACCGACTTGCCGTCCAGCGCGGGTCCGGGAAACACCAGCTTGCAGCCGACCATGGCGGCGGAATACGGAATGCCCCACGCGTTGACGTGGAACATCGGCACCACCGGCATGGTGGAGTCGCGCGCCGACAGCGCCATCACGTCGGGCAGCGACTGCGAATACGCATGTAGGATGTTGGAGCGGTGGCTGTACAGCGCCGCCTTGGGATGGCCCGTGGTGCCGCTGGTGTAGCACATGCTCGATGCGGTGTTCTCGTCGAACTCGGGCCATTCGTAGGCGGCGGGCTGGCCCCCCATCCAATCCTCGTAGCTCACCAGGTTGGGGATGCCGCTGTCCTTGGGCATGCGGTCGGCATCGCACATCGCCACGTACAGCTTCACGCCGGGGCAGCGCGCGTGGATGGCCTGCACCAGCGGCAGGAAGGTCAGGTCGAAGCACAGCACCTGGTCTTCCGCGTGGTTGGAGATCCAGGCGATCTGGTCCGGATGCAGCCGCGGGTTGATGGTGTGCAGCACGCGCCCGGAGCCCGACACGCCGAAATACAGCTCCATGTGGCGGTAGGTGTTCCATGCCAGCGTGGCCACGCGATCCGAGAACAGCAGCTTGGACGCGTCCAGCGCGTTGGCCACCTGGCGCGCGCGGCGCACCATGTCGGCCCAGGTGTAGCGGTGGATGTCGCCTTCGACCCTGCGCGTCACGATTTCGGCGTCGCCATGGTGGCGTTCGGCGAAGTCGGCCAGCGAGGAAATCAGCAGTTGCTGCGATTGCATGAGGCCCAGCATTGTTCTTGTCTCCGGCATTGGTATGGGTAACCGGAAATGCTAAGCCCATCGGCGCGCGCCGACCAGCCCTGTGAGGGACAACACCTAAGGAAGCCGCCGCGCGCGGACCAGGCAGATCAGGCGGCGGCGTCGTTTTCGATGAGGGGCCGGAAGTGCAGCGTGACGGCCGTGCCTTCGCCCGGCACCGAGCGGATTTCGATGGAGCCGTGCACGGACTGCATCACGCGGTTGCAGAACATCAGGCCCATGCCGTTGCCGCCCGCGCTGGCACGGGTGGTGACGGGCTCGCGGGTCAGCCGTTGCAGCACCTGCGGCGGGATGCCCGGGCCGTTGTCGCGAAAGCGCACCCATCCGCGGTCGGCGCGGTCGCGCCCCACTTCGATGCGCAGCATCGGCCGCGGCCAGCCGCGCAGCGCCAGGATCGCGTTCTTGGCCAGGGTGCACAGCACCAGGTACAGCAGGTCGCGCCGGCCCGGCAGCCTGAAATCGTGCGTAACCTCGCTGGACACCCAGGTGCGCTCGTTCTCCTCGAACGGAAACTCGTCCAGCAGCGACAGCACCACGCTGGACGCGGTCACCGACTGCGGCGTGGCGCCCGGGTAGGCGTCGCGCGCCGACTGCACGAAGGTGGACACCAGCGACTGGCAATACAGAGCGCGCCGCTCGGCGCGCTCCAGCGCGGCGATCAGCTCGCCGGCCTGGTATTCGGTGAACTGCGCCACGCCCGCGGGCGCGCCGGCTTCGGGGTGCCGGTAGCGTTCGGCCACCGTGTGCACGCAGCCGCGCACCGTGGCCAGCGGCGTGTTGAGCTCGTGCGCGAGAAAGCCCAGGGTTTCGCGCAGCGCGGCCACCCTGCCCTCGTTCATCGCCCGCTCCAGCGCCTGGGTGCGGTACAGCGCCAGCGCCTCGCGCAGGGCGTCGCGGGTGGTCTCACGGTCCAGCGGTTTTTCCAGGATGCGCAGCACCTTGCCCTGGTTCACCGCGGCGATGGCGACTTCCTTTTCCGCGTAGGCGGTGGCCAGCAGCCGGATGACGTGCCGGTGCTCCCGGTGCACGGCACGCAGCAGCTTCATGCCGTCGCGCTCGGGCATGCGGTAGTCGGTGACCAGCACCGCGAATTCGTTGCCGCGCGCGGCCAGCACCGCCAGCGCCTCATCCACGCCGGAGGCGGTGGTGATCGTGAACTCATCGCCGAACACGTGGGCGAACCACTTGCGCGACACCGCTTCATCATCGACGAAAAGAACGGCGGAGGCCGTGTTCTGGTTCATTTCGGCGGACTGCATTGCCGGGTTCTCATGGTTGCGATTATCGTCCGGCGCACCAATGCACCGGGGTCATGGGGTGTACGCGCGAAGGGCCTCGTCGGTTTCAATCGCCAGTTGCCGCACCTGTTCGACCCAGCCGGCCTCCTCGGGCCAGCGCCTGTGCTCCAGCATGGGCACGTAGATGCGCTGCACCAGCTGGTGCAGCGCCGTGGCGCCAGCCTCGCCGCTCATGCCCAGCAGCGAGTGCAGCGCCTGCAGGGTGGCTTCCATGTCGCAGGCGGCGGCGCCCTCGCCCAGCTGGTCGACCACGCGCGTCATGGCCGGCAGGTAGTCGCCGATCAGGTCGTCGTACAGCCCGATGCGGCGGTAGGTTTCCAGCCGCTCGGCATCCAGCAGCGGGCGCGGAGCCTGCGCCCGTCCGGCCAGCGCGTCGGCGGAAACCGGCTCGGGGCGCGCGGCGCGGACCCAGCGCAGCAGCACGTGGCGCAGCAGCTCGGTGTCCACCGGCTTGGTCAGGAAGTCGTTCATGCCGGCCCTGCGCGCTTCTTCCAGCAGCACCGGGTCGGAGTGGGCGGTCAGGCCGATCACCGGCACCGACGCATGCCGGCCGCCGCCGCGGCGGATTGCCCGGGTGGCGTCCAGGCCGTTCATGCCCGGCATGTTGATGTCCATGATGACGGCGTCCCACACCGGCGCCTCGGACAGCCTGCGCAGCGCCTCCTCGCCGTGCGCAGCCTGCGTGACCGACACGCCGGCCTGGCGCAGGTAGCCGGCCACCGCCTTGCGGTTCCAGGCGGCGTCGTCCACCAGCAGCACCGCGCGGCCGTGCAGCGCCTCGTCGGCCGCGGCGGCGCTGCGCGGACGCTCCACCGCTTCGCGCATGGCCTGCAGCAGCGCGAGCTGCGTGCTCGGCTTGGCGACGAATCCGTCCATGCCGGCCTTGCGCGCCTTGCCGGCCGCCACGTGCGCCGGCTCGGCGGTGTAAGCGACGATCGGCACGGTGGCAGGCGTCGCGCCGTGGCCGGAGCGCAGCCGCTGCGCCACCCCGTAGCCGTCGAGGCCGGGCATGTTCAGGTCCAGCAGGACCAGGTCGTACTTGTGCTGGTAGGCGAGGTCCAGCGCCGAATTGCCGTTGGGCGCCTCGTCGATCTGCGCCGGCAGCGGCTGCAGCTTGTGGTGCGTGACCAGGCGCTGCACCGCGTCGTCGTCCACCAGCAGGATGCGCTTGCCGTCGAACATCGCACAGGCGGCCTCGAACACGGCCGTTTGGCGCGTCTTTACGTCGTCAGCATTCGCTGCCGGAAACCGCAGCGTGAATTCGGTGTACTCGCCGGCAGCGGAGGCGCAGCTGATGCTGCCGCCGAAGGCGCGCATCACCCGGTCGCAGTACGCCAGGCCAAGGCCGGTTCCCCCTGACTTGCCGGCTGATTTAAAAGGTTCGAACAGGTGCGCGAGCGCTTCCCTGGTGATGCCGGGACCGGTGTCGCGCACCCGCACCGTGTTCTGCTCCACGGTGATCGTCACCCGCATCTCCGGGTAGCGCGGCAGATAGTAGAGGGCATTCTTGATCAGGTTGTACAGAACGAACAGGCAAGCCGTTTCATCCCCCCGAAAGCAGAAATCCTGTACCACTCGCGCCTCGACACGGCTGCGCTCGTCCTCATTGTCGAATCCGTACTCTTGTATCGCTTGGCGAACGATTTCGGCGCCCGAGAGATCTGCGAAGGCGCGGCTGTCCATCGGCTTCGCATTCACTTCGTCGAGCGTGATGGCAATCGTCTGAAGACCGCGCTGCACCGCGAGTTCGCCCTCGGCCGCATACCGATAGAGAGCCTCAACGCTTTCGCTCGCCAGAAGATGGGGCGCCTGCTCCGCGGGCTGCGGCAGAGCCTGCCGAATGTCTTGCAGGCTCTGCTTGATACGCGCCAGCGGATGGCGCATCTCGTGCGCGATCGAGCCTGCGAGGGCTGCTGCTATGCGTGACTTTTCAATATCGATTTGCTTTTCCGAGAGCTTGACGACGCCGCCACCGACCAGAATCAGCATGTATGCGGGGATTTGGGCAAGCAGATCGGGAGGCCAGGACGAGCGGGGGTGCAGCGCGAAATGCGCCGCCGCCGCTGCCCCGACGCCGAGAACCAGCATGACCACGGCGTTGCGGAAGTCGGCCACCATGACCAGGAAGCTCAGAGCGATGAAGCAGTTGGAAATCGACGGCACGCCGCCATGCCGTTGGAGCGCCATGAAGATGTTGAAGAACGGAAGGCAATAGATCAGCGCGATGTACGAGTACGGCAGGTAGTACTTCTTGAGCGCGGCAGGCCAGTAGTCCTCCAGTGCAAGGATGACAAACAGCACGATCCCGAGCAGCCGCAGTCCGAGGTCGTCGAACGGTTGCGGATTCGCCTTCGTGAATCGAATCAGATAGAACGTCGAATAGGCCAACGCGGCAACGATGCCGACGTACTTGAGCAGCGGTCTGCCCTGCCCGTGGTATGCCGCAAAATGACCGAAGACTGTCTTCAGTGGGTTCATGCCCCTCCCTGTTGCCAGGAGCCGAACCGGCCCCTTTCTTCGTACGCATCCCCCGATGCGACAAGCAGATTCTCCACTGTTGCGTGAATGAGCGAAAAAGTACCGCTCGCGCCCGCGGGCGCGACGGTGCCGATGGGGGCAAATCCGTAACGGCAGTACAGGCGCGCCAGCACCGGCGTGCATGACCCAAATACATTGCGAGCGTCGGTGTGCGACGACAGATACTGCACGCCAAGGCAGATGCAGCGCTTGATGAGCTCAGGCCCGCCCCGGTAGCCTGGATGCAGCGCCAGTCGCCCCGACTCCCAGCTTTTGCGCAAGAGTTCCGGATTGACCCCTTGCTCCGCCACAAGCGTCTCCAATTGGGTCAACCCCTGCTCCATCGGGACAAGCCTCAGCGTGCCGACCGTCGCTCCGCGCCATGCAAAGGCGCACACGATGCCGATCTCATCTCTTTTTTTTCCAGGCGCAAGAATGTGGGGTCTGCGCGCAGGGCGGCGGGCAGCGCGATGTCTTGGCGCAGGCTATGAATTGCGGCAGTCTCTCCCGGGGTGGTCAGGCGCCGCAAGGTCAGCTCACGCGGAACAACTTCCTGTCGGGTCAGCAGCCCGAGTTCGGGGGCGGCGCTGTGCTGGCGAGGCATCTCAGCGACCGCAGCGCCAGGACGGTGAGCATCTCGCTGACTGGATCTGGCCCGCGTGCGCAGGCGATGCTGCGAATCCTGCGGGCCCTTGCTGCCGCGCTCGACAAGCGCGCATGAATGCGAAACTGGTCGCCGATCACTCATCTTTTCTCCTATGGAAAACAGGCGGCAAAGGTACGACGAATTGCCTCATCGCGCGCCAGTTGTAAGGATACGCAAATTGGACAAGAAGCGGCAGGTCACCGTCGAAATTCGGCGGCGTCGGTGTGCGAGCTGTTCTCCTCGGCCCAGCCCGCCCGGCCTTCGGCGCCCGGCCGGCGACAATACGACGCCACGGCCGGCCAACCAGGCGCCAGCTGCGGTTGCGATGCCGCAGACCAACCCCAAGTAGTAGCGCTGCGCAGCCATTTGGCCAAGCTGGCCATCCGACATGCGAAACTGAAGGACTTTTCCGAAGTCGAAACCCCGCTGGGCCTGCTCCAGGCGCCGTTGGATGAACATCCGGCGCACGAGGCCAAGGCCGGCTTCCCGCCCAATTGGGCCGTGCAGATCGAAATCAGTTGCTCCTCATGACCTATCCGATCCAGAAAACCGAAGCCGAGTGGAAGGCCCTGCTGGCCGAAAAAGGCGCCGAGCCGCGCGCTTTCGACGTCACGCGCCATGCCGCCACCGAGCGGCCCTACACCGGCAAGTACGAAACCGTGTGGGCCGATGGCAGCTACCACTGCATGTGCTGCGGCAACAAGCTGTTCGACGCCGGCACCAAGTTCGACGCCGGCTGCGGCTGGCCGAGCTTCTCGCTGGCGGTGCCCGGCGCCATCAAGGACATCGTGGACCGCAGCCACGGCATGGCGCGCACCGAAACGGTGTGCGCCCAGTGCGGCGCGCACTTGGGCCACGTGTTCCCCGACGGTCCCACCGACACCGGCCTGCGCTACTGCATGAACTCCGCCTCGCTGGACTTCGCGCCTGCCAAGGACAAGTAAGCTCGCCCATGAAGCTGCTGCTCGACTTCTTTCCCATCATCCTGTTCTTCGCGGCCTTCAAGCTGTGGGGCATCTACCCGGCCACCGCCGTGGCCATCGTCGCCACCATCGCGCAGATCGGCTGGCTGCGCTATCGCACCGGCAAGGTCGAGCCCATGCAGTGGCTGAGCCTGGGCGTGATCGTGCTGTTCGGCGGCGCCACCATCCTGGCGCAGGACGAGACCTTCATCAAATGGAAGCCCACGGTGCTGTACTGGCTGATGGGCGGCGCGCTGCTGATCGGCCAGGTGGTGCTGCGCAAGAACTTCCTGAAGTCGCTGATGGGCGGCCAGCTGGAGCTGCCCGATGCGGCCTGGCGCGCCATGGCCTGGAGCTGGATCGCGTTCTTCGCCGTCATGGGCGTGGTCAACCTGTGGGTGGCCTTCCATTACGACACCGACACCTGGGTCAACTTCAAGCTGTTCGGCGGGTTGGGCCTGATGGCCGTGTTCGTGGTGGGGCAGGCGCTCTACCTGGGCCGCTACATGAAGGCCGACGCGGACTCCTGAGGAAAACGCCCACATGTCCACCGGCATCACCGCCGAGGCGCTGCGCCAGCGCCTGGCCGAAACGCTGGCGCCCAGCGCGCTGGAAGTCATCGACGAAAGCGCGGCCCACATGGGCCACGCCGGCTCCGACGGCACCGGCGCAGGTACCCATTTCCGGGTGCGCATCGGCTCGCCGCTGTTCGACGGCCGCACGCGCGTGGCCCGCCACCGCCTTGTGTATGATGCGCTGCGCGACTTCACCGACCGGGGCCTGCACGCCCTGGCGATCGAAACGCTCTGACATTCCCTCCTGCTTTTCCTGAAGCGACACCCCATGAAGAAAGTCTTCCTCGCGGCCGCCGTCGCGGCCACTCTCGGCGCCGCGCTGCCCGCGTTCGCCCAGAACCTCGCCATCGTCAACGGCAAGCCGGTGCCCACCGCGCGCATGGACATGCTGGCGGCGCAGCTGGCCAAGACCGGCCGCCCGGTGTCCGAAGAAATGAAGGGCCAGCTGAAGGACGAAGTGATCGCGCGCGAGGTGTTCATGCAGGAAGCCCAAAAGCGCGGCCTGGACGCCACCGACGATTTCAAGGCGCAGATGGAGCTGGCGCGCCAGACCATCCTGATCCGCGAGCTGTTCGCGCAGTACCAGAAGACCAACGCCGTCACCGACGCCGAGATCAAGGCCGAATACGACAAGTTCGCGGCGGCCAATGGCGGCAAGGAATACAAGGCCCGCCACATCCTGGTGGAGAAGGAAGACGAGGCCAAGGCCATCATCGCTTCCCTCAAGAAGGGCGGCAAGTTCGAGGACATCGCCAAGAAGCAGTCCAAGGACCCGGGCTCGGGTGCCAACGGCGGTGATCTGGACTGGTCCAACCCCGGCAGCTACGTGCCCGAGTTCTCGCAGGCGCTGACCAAGCTGAACAAGGGCCAGACCACGCAGGAGCCGGTGAAGAGCCAGTTCGGCTGGCACGTGATCCGTGTGGACGACATCCGCGAAGCGCAGCTGCCCAAGATGGACGACGTGAAGCCGCAGATCGCGCAGCAGCTGCAGCAGCAGAAGCTGGCCGCGTTCCAGGAAGAGCTGCGCAAGAAGGCCAAGGTGGAGTGATCCTTGCGCATGCCTTTGCACAAGGCATCAATGAAAAACGCGGCCACCGGCCGCGTTTTTCATTGGAAGAACAGCCTTACATCTTGTCGATCACGACCTTGGTAGTCGGCATGAGGCTGCCGTAGGGCACGCTACCGCTGACGGACGACTTGATGTTCGTGCCGCCGGCGAGTAAGGCACGCCGCTGGTGTGCCCCGTCCAGGTGGTGGCGAGCGAGCGGCTGAGCGGCGTGAGGCTGGATGCTGCGCAGCTCAGACCATCGGCGGATCGGTTTCGCGCGCGAAGTTGCGCGGCCCCGCCAGCGCCGTGAGGAACGCCTGGCCGGAGCTCGCATCCAGGCTGCCGGCCACGATCAGCGACGCGTCCTCCTGGCCTTTCGGCGCTGCCACCGGCACGCCGGCCTGCTCCAGCAGCGTGCGCGAGGCGCCCAGCACCAGCAGCGGCTTGCAATGGCGGTACTGGTCGCGGATGAACTCCGCCGTGTGGCCGTCGCGCGCCAGCGCCGCCACGGCATCCGCGCCGTCCGGCAGCACCAGGGCGTCGAACAGGAAACCGGGCTCGTTTTCCAGCGAAGCGTCGGCGTCCAGCATCTCGCCCGACAGCGTGCGCACTGGCCCGATGCGCGGCGCCACCAGGCGGCCGACCGCGCCGTTCTTGGCCAGCGCCTCCTGCATGCGCGCCACCGCGTCGCCGTCCACGCCATCGGCCACCAGCAGCGCCACCTTGCGGCCGCGCACGCTGCCGTCGCCGGGCCGCGCCATCAGCGAGAGCGCAGGCGAGGCCGTCACTTCCGGCTGCGCCGGGTTCGCCAGCGCGCGCGGCAGCGGCGACGGCACCTCGCGCATGCCCAGCCCTTCGGCGACCTGCTGCGCCAGCGCCTCCGACGCGTTGCGCAGCGACGCCACCATGCGCTGGCGGATCGCCGGCACCGTCACCTTGGACAGCTCGAAGCGGAAGGCCGCGGCGATGTGCGCCTGCTCGGCTGCCGTCTGGCTGTCGAAGAACAGCGTGGCCTGGGTGTAGTGGTCAGCAAACTTCTCTGGCTTGGCGCGCACCTTGCCCTGCTCCTCGTCGGCGCGGATGCGCGCCGGCACCGAGACGAAGCCCTGCGCCGCGCCGGCCTGGAACGGGCAGCCGCCGGCCAGCGAGTTCGGCTCGTACGACACGCGGCCGCGAGGGATGGCCTGGCGGTGCATGCCGTCGCGCTGGTTGTTGTGCACCGGCGCGATCGGCGAATTGATCGGGATCTCGTGGAAGTTGGGGCCGCCCAGGCGCGAAATCTGCGTGTCCACGTAAGAGTGGATGCGCCCGGCCAGCAGCGGGTCGTTGGAGAAGTCGATGCCCGGCACCACGTGCGCGGTGCAGAAGGCCACCTGCTCGGTCTCGGCAAAGAAGTTGTCCGGGTTGCGGTCCAGCACCATCCGGCCCACGACGCGCACCGGCACCAGTTCTTCCGGAATGATCTTGGTGGCGTCCAGGATGTCGAAGCTGAATTGCTCGGCCTGTTCCTCGGTGAAGACCTGCAGGCCCAGCTCGTATTCGGGGTAGTTGCCGGCCTCGATGCGCTCCCACAGGTCGCGCCGGTGGAAGTCCGGGTCGGCGCCGGAGATCTTCACCGCCTCGTCCCAGGTCAGCGAATGCGTGCCGGCCTTGGGCGTCCAGTGGAACTTGACGAACACCGACTCACCCTGCGCATTGACCATGCGGAAGCTGTGCACGCCGAAGCCCTGCATGGTGGCGTAGCTGCGCGGAATGGCGCGGTCGCTCATCACCCACATCAGCATGTGGGTGGATTCGGGCATCAGCGACACGAAGTCCCAGAAGGTGTCGTGCGCACTCGCCGCCTGCGGCATCTGGTTGTGCGGTTCGGGCTTGACGGCATGCACCAGGTCGGGAAACTTCATCGCGTCCTGGATGAAGAACACCGGGATGTTGTTGCCCACCAGGTCCCAGTTGCCCTCGTCGGTGTAGAACTTCACCGCGAAGCCGCGCACGTCGCGTGCCGTGTCCTTGGAGCCGCGTTCGCCCTGCACGGTGGAAAAGCGCACGAACACCGGCGTGCGCTTGCCGGCTTCCTTGAAGGGCGCCGCGCGCGTGAGGTCGGTGAGCGCCTCGTAGCTCTCGAAGTAGCCGTGCGCGCCCGAGCCGCGCGCATGCACGATGCGCTCGGGAATGCGCTCGTGGTCGAAGTGGGTGATCTTCTCGCGCAGGACGAAGTCTTCCAGCAGGGCCGGGCCGCGCACGCCGTACTTCAGCGAGTTCTGGTTGTCGGCGACGGGCACGCCCTGGTTGGTGGTGAGCACCTGGCCGCTGGAGTCCACGCGCACGCGGTCCAGCGGCGCGATGGTGGCGTTCTTGCCCTGCAATGCAATGGTGCCGACCTTGTCCGAGCTGTTGGCTTCCGACAAGGTGCCGGCGGTCGGCAGGCGCGAGGCCGGCTCGGCGGTGGCGCCGCGCTGCGGCGC
>NZ_JACCWG010000244.1 GCF_013697775.1 Ramlibacter sp.
CGCCGCCAGGGCGCGCGCGACGAAGGTGAACTGGCCGGGGAAATTCTGATGGATGAACAGGAAGCGCATGGAGCGCAACTGTACCCAGCTCAGCGGCGCGCCACCGCTTCGCGGTACAGCCCGCGCACGCGGGGAATATTCTCCTGCAGGCGGTGCATGCGTTCCGGGCCGGCCGGGTGGGTGGACAAGAAGCCGCCGCTGCTGCCGCCGCCGGCCTTGGCCATCTTCTGCCACAGCGACACCGAGGCCTCGGGGTTGAAGCCGCCGCGCGCGGCCAGCTCCAGGCCGACCAGGTCGGCCTCGATCTCGTCGTCGCGGCTGAATTTCAGGGTGATGAGCTGGGTGCCGACGTTGGCCGCCACGTCGCCCAGCTGGCCGAGACCGAATAACTGCGCACCCAGCGACAGCAGCGCGCCGGTGCCCTGGCTCTTGGCGATGCGGGCGCGGGCGTGTTCGCGCAGCGCGTGCGCCATCTCGTGGCCCATCACCATGGCGAGTTCGTCGTCGCTTGGCGTGATGGCCGCCACCAGCCCGGAGAAGATGGCGATCTTGCCGCCGGGCATGCAGAAGGCGTTGACCGATTTGCTGCCGATGAGGTTGACCTCCCAGCGCCAAGCCTTGGCGCGGTCGTTCCAGCGCGCCGCCTGCGGGATCAGCCGCGAGGCGATGCCACGGATGCGCTGCAGCTGCGGGCTGCTTTCGGGCGCCAGCGCCTTTTGCGCCTGCGCCTGCTGCAGCAGCTGGCTGTACTGCTGGGCTGCCGCCGTTTCCAGCTTGTCCGCCGGCACCAGGCTGCGCATGCGCGAGGCCTCGCCCACGTTCACCTGCGCCAGCACCGGCGCCGTGGCCGCAGCGCCCGCGGCGAGCAGGAAAGCGCGCCGCGCGGCCCACGGCCGGGGAGAAGAGGCGGAAGAAGAAGAGGACGAAGGGGCGTAGCACAGCTGGCACATGAGGGAATAATACCGAGCAACCTTCCGCACCATGTCAGACCCAGCCCCCAATCCCAACCAGAGCCCGCCTTCATCCGGCGCCGACGTCCCGCGCCGCAAGCGCTCCGCCATGGAGGTGCTGCGCGAGCTGCGGCAGCCCAAGGTCGCCGTGATGCTGGCGCTGGGGTTTTCCTCCGGCCTGCCCTTCCTGCTGACGGCCAACACCTTCGGCTACTGGCTGCGCGACGAGGGCACCAGCCTGAAGGCCATCGGCTTCATCTCGTGGGTCGGCTTCGCCTACGCCTTCAAGGTGTACTGGTCGCCGCTGGTGGACAGCGTGGACCTGCCGCTGCTGGGCCGCCTGGGCCGCCGGCGCGGCTGGATGCTGCTGTGCCAGATCATGGTCGCGCTGGGGCTGGTGGGCATGGCCGCCGTCGGCACGTCCGCCGGGCTGGTGGCCATCGGCGCGTTCGCGCTGCTGGTGGCGTTCGCTTCGGCCACCCAGGACATCGCCATCGACGCCTGGCGCATCGAGGCCGCCTCCGGCCCGCAGGAGGTCGGGCTGATGACGTCGGCGGCGCAGCTCGGCTACCGCATCGCGCTGCTGGTGACGGACGCGGCGATCATCGCCGCGGCCGAGCGCGTCGGCTGGCCGATTTCCTACGTGGCCATGGCGGTGCTGATGGGCGTCGGCATCGTCGCCACCTTCTTCGCCTTCGAGCCGCTGCAGGCCGAGCGGGTGCTGCACACCAAGGCGCCGCTGCTGTCGCTGCGCGGCCTGCGCGACGCGGTCATCGGCCCGTTCGTGGACTTCTTCGCCAAGCACAAGGCCACCGGCCTGGTGATGCTGCTGGCGGTGGCGCTGTACCGGCTGCCGGACTTCGTGATGGGGCCGATGTACAACCCCTACTACCACGACCTGGGCATCAGCAAGGACGCGGTCGCGCTGGTGCGCGGCTCGTTCGGCCTGGTTGCCACCTTCGTCGGCCTGGCCGCGGCCGGCCTGAGCGCCATCCGCATCGGGCTGCTGCCCACGCTGATCGTCGGGCTGGTGCTGGAAGGCATCGGCACGGCGGCCTTCGCGATCCTGGCCCTGCACGTGGACACGGCGACCTTCGCCGCGGTGATGACGCTGGACTCCTTCGCCCAGGCGTTCGCCGGCGTGGCCCTGGTGACCTACATGTCCAGCCTCACCAGCCTGGGCTACACCGCCACGCAGTACGCGATGCTGTCGTCCACCTACGCCGTCCTCGGCAAATTCGCCAAGGGCTTTTCGGGCGTGGCGGTCGATTCGCTCACGCCCACCTATGGCTTGCTGGGCGCCTACGCGACCGCCTTCCTCGCCACGGCGCTGACCGCCATTCCGCCGCTGCTGCTGTTCGTGCTGCTGTGGCGCATGCAGTTGCGCAAGGAAGCGGCGCAGGCGGGCTAGCCGCCGGTTCCGGCGAGCAGGTGCCGCAGGTCCTTGCGCTGCACCTTGCCGAGCGCCGTTTTCGGCAGGGCCTCCATCCGAAGCCAGCGCCGCGGCAGCTTGTAGCGCGCGAGGCGTTGCGCCAGGAACGCGCCGAGCGCGGCGTCGTCCGCCTGCGCACCGGGCCGCAGCACCACCGCCACGGCGACCACTTCACCCCACTGCGCATCGGGCAGGCCGAAGGCCGCGCACTCGGCGACGGCGGGATGCTCCGCCAGCGCGTTCTCGATCTCGGCCGGATGGATGTTCTCGCCGCCCGAGATGATCAAATCCTTGATGCGCCCGACGATGGCGTAGCTGCCGTCGGCGCCGCGGCGCGCCAGGTCGCCGGTGTGGAACCAGCCCTGGGCGTCGCAGGCGGGCACGTCGGGCCAGTAGTGCAGCGCCACGTTCGGCGCGCGCACCCACACCTCGCCCACTTCGCCGTTCCCCGGCTCCGCGCCATCCAGCAGCACCTCGACCTGCGGCGCCGGCCAGCCGCAAGACCCCACGTGGCCGAAGGCCTGCACCGGCGGCAGCGCGATGGAAAACGGCCCGGTTTCCGTGGCGCCATAGACGTCGCACACCGGGACGCCGCGCGCATGGAACACCTCGACCAGTGCCCGGGGCAGCACGCTGGAGCCGGCCCACATCGCGCGCAGGCAGGACAGGTCGGTGCCGGCCCAGTCGGCATGCTCGGCCAGCGCCTTCATGGTGGGCGGCACCTGCAGCGTGAGCGTCGGCCGCAGCGCGCGGATGTCGGCCAGCGTGCGCGCGGCGTCGAAGCGCGGATGCAGGATCACTTCGGCGCCCGCGCCCAGCGCCGGCAGGGTCTGGATGCACAGGCCGCCGACGTGGAACATCGGCAGCACGGTCAGGATGCGGTCGCCCGGGTGCATGCCTTGCGCCTGGGCCCCGATGCGCATGCCGGCCAGCAGGTTCTCCTGGGTGTGCACCGCCGCCTTGGGGCCGCCGGTGGTGCCCGAGGTGTAGACCAGCAGCACGGGCAACGCCGCATCCGCGTGGCGCGGCGCTTGCAGCGCTTCCGGCACGGCGCGCTGCAGCTCCTGCACCGCGTGCGCGGCCATCGCGGTGCGCACGGCGAGCGCGCGCGCGGCCTCTGCC
>NZ_JACCWG010000264.1 GCF_013697775.1 Ramlibacter sp.
GAGCGGTCCGCGCTCGCGCGCCGCGCGCAGCTCGCCGCAGATCGCCTTGATGCCGTGCGACACGGGCGCGGACGCGTCGACCTGGGCCAGCAGCGGCACCCAGGCGCAGAACAGGTCGCGGTACTCCGCCGCGATGGCGTCGCGCGGCGCGGCCAGGGCCACGTGCACGTCGGCCGTGCCGGACGCGCGCGCCAGGAAGGCGCACCAGCCGCTCACCAGGTATTCGGCATAGGACAGCTCGAAGTCGAGGCCCTGCGGCGTGACGTCGAAGGTGTGCGCGATGGGCGCGGCGTCGCTGGCGGCGGTGGGCAGCGCGTAGGGCAGGCGGTACGGGTTGTAGCCGGCCAGCTGCCGGCGCCAGTGGGCCGCGGCCTTGGAGGCGGCCGTGCCGGCCGTGGTGAGCTGCGCCTTCACGTCGCCGGCCGGCGAGGCGAAGCGTTCGCCCGCGCGCAGCAGGCCTGCCTGCGCGAGTTCGACGATGGAGACGCTCTGGCCTTCCAGGCGGCTCAGCCCTTCAATGCGGATGGACTGGCCGCCCGCGGCGATCTGCACGCCGGAGGCGTCGGCGCCGACGATCTGGCCGGGCTGCGCGCTGCCGGCAGCGCCTTCGACACTGGCCTTGCGCACCGCGTAGAACTCACCACCGATGGCCAGCTTGGGCCACACCAGCGGGCTGCCGTACGGGCCGTAGTCGGTGGCGCGCACCAGCGCGGCGATGCGCTCGGCGCCGTCGTTCCAGTCGATCACGTTCTCGGCCGGGAACTGCGCCTGCATGGAGAAGTAGCGGCGCTTGGTGAGGTCCTGCGGCGTCTCGGCCTGCGTGCCCTGCGCCAGCGCGTCGATCAGCGGGCCCAGGCTGCGGTAGGCGGCCTCGTCGCAGCGCAAGCCCAGCGACAGCGCGCTGTCGCCCGGCTCGATGGCGACCGGCACGCGCTTGAGGACCGGGCCGCCGTCCACCACGTCGCCGATGCGGTGCCAGGTGATGCCGTAGTCTTTTACGCCTTCGGAGATGGCCCACGACGGCACGTGCAGGCCCGAATACTCGGGCAGCGGGCCGTAGTGGTAGTTGATGTTCATCCGCTTGGCGCGCGCGAGCAGCGCATCGGGAATGACGGTGTAGTTGCCGACGCTGAACAGGACGTCGAACGACAGGTGCTCGCCAAGCGCGAGCGCTTCCTGCAGGTCGTAGTGCGCCACGCCCGCTTTGGCGGCCCAGGAGCGCGCCGCGCCGTCGGAGCCCTTGATCACGGCCTTCACGCGATGGCCCTTGGCCATCAGCAGGTCGCCGCAGCGCACGAACAGGCTGCCTTCGCCGATCAACAGCGCGTCCATCGTCTTCACGTTCATTGTTTCGGTCATGTCTTGTCCCTAAAAACTTCTGCTGGAGCGGGCACCCGATGGATGCGCCACTCCTATAAATGGAATGCGCTGCATTGCGCATTCCAGCTCACTTTCGTTGCCCGGGAGTTGCCCGGCAGTTGCCCGGCCTGGTGGGCCGTGCGAGGCATGCTGCGCATGCGCGTCGAGCGGTGCTTTTGGCACCCTTCACAAAAAAGAGGGCCGCTCCTCGCTTGCCCTGGACGGACAGTTTGGAGCGGCGCCCATTTAACCGATAAGTCCAAGTTTTCGCTGTAGTATCGAAAACTATCTACCTAATTTTAAAAAAATATCGAGCGATTATCGGATCGGCTCCGAGGCTGTTGGAAGTTTGTTCTTGTAACCTCAGGGACGGCATGTAACTGCTGAGTTGAACCGCAGAGCCTCCATGGCGAATCTGGTCACTGTGCAAAGATTCGGCGCGGTCTTGCAGCTTCCAGGCTGAGTCTTATTCTCTGTTTTGACAGCCTGATGAAGCTTTGCTCTTTTGATAGAGTCCATTTGGCGAGCGTCACAGACTAGGCTTGCAAAAGCATTCACCCTGTCTTTGTGGCGACAATCCTAGGGACTTCCCTGCCGGGATTTTCCCGGGCCGCGCACCGGCGCTTGGCAGCTGACAACTTTGCAGCTCGGCAGCTCGGCAGTGCGGTGAATGCATGGCGTGAAGCGCGAAAGTCTAGGTCCGCTGAGGTGGCGCAGCCAGTGCACTCGGGCAATGAAAACCAGTGCATTGATGCACTGTGCGCAGTGAACTCGGCTGTGTATCATCGCGAACCGCATCACGTAACAAGTGGTGTGTTGCATTGCCATTCATAGCCAGCGAAAAGATGTCGCCATGAAAACCAAGGACACCCGCATGGTGGTGCCGCTGATCCAGCTCACCAGCACCAACGGCGGCTCCGGCAACACGGCGATCGAACCGCGACTGCCTGAGGCGGGCGACGCGCGTACGCCTGCGCTGACGCGAACTCGGCATCGTGGCGTGTGTCGCGCCGCTGTCCGCTGTGCCACAACAGGCGCAACGAAAGGAAGCGCGCATGCCCGACGAAGTCCCCACGCCCGAGCCGAATCCCCTGAACAACCCAGACCCCCAGCCGGGCGACGGCAAGCCCAAGGCGCCGCCGTCGACCGAAGACGAGAGCGGGCCGCAGGCGCCCATCGAGTTGCCCGGCAAATCCAACCCGCCCGAGCGGGTCTGAAGAAAGCGCAATAACGCGTCAGCCGCGCGCCGCCTGCGCCAGCAGGTGCCGCGCATGGCGCGCCAACTGGGTCTTCAAGGCACGCGGCGCGATCACCTCGAAGCCGCAGGATAGGCGCGCCAGCTGCCGCGCGAACCAGTGCAGGTCGTCGGCCTGGCTGTGCAGCACCAAGCCGCGCTCGCTCGCCTGGAACACGCCGATGGTGGCGAACAGCTGTTCCTGCGCCGTCGCCATGTCGGTCTTCAGCAGCACCTGGATGGCGTGCATGCGCGGCAGGGTGGCCACGCCGAGCGCGAGATGGCGCACGGCATCGAAGTCGGCCGGCGGCGAGAAGGTGGCCGTGCCCGGCATGATGGCGCGCACGCGGTCGATGCGAAAGCTGCGCAGGCCGTGCCGCAGGTGGCAGTGGCCCACCGCATACCAGGCGCCGCCGCGCAGGGCCACCCCGTACACGTCCACCTCGCGCTCGGTTTCCGGCTGGCCGGCCGCTTGGTAGCGCAGCGCCACGCGCGTGCGCGCATGGGCGGCCTCGCTCAGCGCCAGCAGCGCATGCTGGCCGGCCGCCGCCGAGGAGCGCGCGAGGTCCAGCCG
>NZ_JACCWG010000269.1 GCF_013697775.1 Ramlibacter sp.
GCCCGAAGGGGTGCCGCTGCTGCGCGACGCGCACGAGCCGTGGCCGCAGTGGCTGAAGGCGGCGGGCGAAGAGCTGGCCGGCCACGCCTTTGGCGCGCGCTACGACGAGTCGGCCCTGCTGCTGCAGGCCGCCGAGGCGGGCCAGGGCGTGGCGCTGGCCCGCGGCCTGCTGGCTGCCGATGCGCTGGCGCGCGGGCATCTGCGGCGCATCGGCAGCGTGGCCGTGCCTTCGCGCAACGCCTACTACCTGGTGCACGCATCCGACGCGCAGCTGTCGGTAGCGGCGCAGGCGTTCGCCGGCTGGCTGCAGGACGCCTTGCGCGAAGCCGGGCCGCAGGCTTGAGAGCCAATCACCCTTCGGAGGCGAAGCGGTCGCGCGCGACCGCAAGGTCGCCGTGGTGCGTTTCGGCCCAGCGGTCCAGTGCGATCAGCGCCTTGCTGAGCGAGCGGCCCATGGGAGTGAGCCGATAGGCCACATGCGGCGGCAGGATGCCGCGCTCGATGCGCACCACCAGGCCGTTGCGCTGCAGCTCCTTCAGAGTCTGCGTCAGCATCTTCTGCGAGATGCCGCCGACGCGGCGCAGCAGCTCGCCGTTGCGCAGCGGCCCGGGCGCGAGCGCGGGGATGATGAGCAGCGCCCATTTGCCGGCGATCAGCTCCAGCGCCGCGCGCGAGGGGCAGCTGGCATTGAACACGTCGGAAGCAGCGTCGTTCGGTGGTTTCTTCACGCGCGCAGGATGCCGCGTTCCGCTCCGCCGCGCAGCGGCCCGCCGCAATGCCCTGGTTACCGGAAGGTGCGTACTTGCCCCGCGGTGACCATGCTCCTAACCTGCGCAGCTTCGCATCGCATGGAGAACACGAACGTGAACTGGTTGTTGTTGCTGGCCGCGGGCGCCACTGAAATCATGATGGCCGTCGCGCTGAAACTCTCGGACGGCTGGACCCGCACCGGCCCAGGCGCCGCGGGCATCGCGCTGGGCCTGGTGAGCATGGTGCTGCTGACCTTTGCCATGCGCGGCCTGCCCACCGGCACCGCGTACGCCATCTGGACCGGCATCGGCGCGGTCGGCACCGCGCTGGCCGGCATCGTGTGGTTCGGCGACAGCGCCTCGGCGCCGCGGCTGGCGTGCCTGGGCGCGATCCTGTGCGGCATGGTCGGCCTGAAGCTGCTGGAGAAATGAAATGACGATGCAAGAACCGGTCGACCTGCTGTACATCGAAGCCTCGCCGATGGGCGGCGCCTCCACCTCGCGCGCCGTCGCCCAGTCGTTCCTGGACGCGTACCGCCGCGCCAACCCGACCCACAGCGTGGATACGCTGAACGTGTGGGACACCGAGCTGCCGCCGTTCGACGCGCGCATGATCGCCGCCAAGTTCGCCGTGCTGCGCAAGCACCAGGCCACGCCCGAGCAGCAGGCGCTGTGGGACAGCGCGTGCGCGATCTCGCGCCGTTTCAACCGCGCCCGCCGTTACCTGTTCGCGCTGCCGATGTGGAATTTCGGGTTGCCGTACAGGCTGAAGCATTTCATCGACGTGGTGACGCTGCCCGGCGAGAACTGGCAGTGGTCGCGTGAGACCGGCTACGTGGCGCTGCTGCAGGACAGGAAGGCGATGGTGGTCTATTCCAGCGCCGGCGACTACCCGGCCACGCAGCCGGCCGACCCCTCGGACCACCAGAAGCCGCAGATGCGCCGCTGGCTGCAGTTCATCGGCGTGGACGACGTGCAGGAGCTGGCCGTCGGCCCGACGCTGGTGCCGCCGGACACGCTGCAGGCCACGCGCGAAGCGGCAATGCGCCGTGCGGCGGAAGTGGGCGCGGCGTTCTAGGCGGCACCCGGCGCCGCGCCGAGCACGCTGGGCCGCGCCATGGTCCACCACGTACAACCAGTGGCCGGCGGGCTGGCGGCGCACCAGTTCGGCCGTGCCGCCCTGCACGACGAGCGCGCCGGCCGCATCGCGGATCGCGTAGTCGGCGCGCAGCAGCGCGAGCGCGCCGTGCACGACGCAGAAGTTGTTGCGCGACTCCATGGTGCCGGGCAGCTGCAGCAGCGGCGCCAGCGCCAGTGCGATGGCGCTGGCGCCGCGGTATTCGGCGCCGCTCCCGTCGGCGCACAGCACCGCGTCGTCCTCGTACAGCGCGAGCAGGCGCTCCAGGCTGCGGCTGTTGAAAGCGTCGGCGAACGCGGGATTCATGTCCTGCGGCTGCATGACGGTGGCCATCGGCGGATACTCCTTGCGAAACAGCGAAGCGCCGATATGAACACCCCGCCGCAGCCCTTTCCAAACGCAAAGCACAGGCACGCCCCGCATGTGCCGATGCTGGACACGCCGGCGCCGGTGCGGCCGCAGGCCTGCCCGGTGGAAGACTGGCTGGATTTCCTCGGCCACCGCTGGAATGCGCTGATCCTGTGGCACCTGCGCGTGCCGCGCCGCCATGGCGAGCTTGCGGCACTGCTGCCCGGCATCACGCCCAAGGTGCTGTCCGAGCGCCTGTCGGCGCTGGCGCGGCGCGGCCTGGTGCGCCGCGCGGTGGGCGCCGGTTTTCCGCGCACGGTGGACTACGCGGTTACGCCGCGCGGCACGAGCCTGCTGGGCGTGCTGGACCAGCTGGAACTCTGGGCCAAGGCCCCAGCCGGCTGAGGCTCAGCGGCGCTTGTGTTCGCGCGCAGGCGGCGCGTCGATGCACGAGTCATTGGCGGGCGTGCGCAGGTCGGGCAGGGCGGTTTCCTCGCCGGCGTCGTTGAAGAAGTGCTCGTGGCCCGAGGTCGCTTCAGAGGATGGGCGGCGCAGCAGCAGGTAGCCGGCCACCACGGCGAACAGACCGGCGGCGGCCCAGCCGCCGGGCCCGCCGGCAATCGCCAGCACGGCGATTGCGCCCACGGACGCCAGGGCGATCAGCAAGGGTTTGTACTTCACACTGTTCCAACGAAAATGCGCCGTCGCGGCGCTGTCAGGGGCAACCCTGGAATGCATGCAAGCGTTATGCCGGCTGCACGCGCCTGCGGCGCAGCGTGCCGCCGCCTTGCGCGGCGATCAGGTCTTCCGGTGTGCCGTGCGCCGTCAGCGCGTTCACGATGCGGTGCACGCCGGCAACGTCGCGCAACTGGAACAGCAGCCCGTCCAGCTCCTTGGCCAGCACGTGGCCGCTCAGCCGCACCACCTCTTGGTCCACCTGCACATCGATCGCGCCGGGATGGGTGGCCAGCATGCCCAGGCGTGCACGCACCCGGTCGCGCAGCCGTTCGTCGTCTTGCGCGCTGCGCTGCGCACGCGGGCCGACGGCGCGCACGAGGGCTTGGGGGCGCATCGGCTCGCGCTGGCCGCCCAGCAGGGCGCGCACGGCGTCCCGGCGGTCGCGGCCTTGCGCCGGATCGAGCCAGTACATGGCGCCAGCGCCGGCCAGGGCGCCGGCGGCGAGGCAAAGCAGGTCACGGGTCAGGTTCGTTCTGTTCATGCGTCCTGTGCGCTCAGCCCGTGCGCCGGGCTTTGCTTTTTGGGGCCGCGCTGGGGGCAGCGGTCTTCTTCGCCGCGGCGCGCGGCGGGCTCTTCGCTTGGGCGGCGGCGGCAGTTTCGCGTTTGCGTGCCGGCTTTTTTGCCGCCGCGGGTGCGGGTGCAGCCGCTGGCGTCTTGGTCGCGGCGCGGCCCTTGCCGCCCTGCAGGCTGCGTCGCAGCAGTTCGGTCAGGTCGATCACGTCGGCCGACTTGCCGGTGTCGGGCGCTTCCTCCAGCGGCTCCACCGCCTCGGTTTCGCCGGCCTTGGCCTTGGCTTCCACCAGCTTCATGACAGCGTCGCGGAAGGAGTCGCGGTATTCCTCGGCGCTCCAATTGCCGCTCATGTCGTCGATCAGCTGCTTGGCCATCTTCAGTTCGCCGTCCTTCAGCGACGCGGTCTTGGCGCCGGTGGCAGGCAGCGGCAGGTCGTCCCAGGAGCGGATTTCGTTGCCCCAGCGCATCAGGTTCAGCACCAGCGCCGGTCCGCAGGGCATCAGCACCGCCAAGTGCTGCTTGGCGCGGATCACCACCCGCGCGATGCCGGCCTTGCCGGTCTGCTTCAGCGCTTCGCGCAAAAGCGCATAGACGCGTTCGCCCTTGTTGATGGGCGCGGTGTAATAGGGGCGTTCGAGGTAGACGAAGGGCACGTCGTCGACGTCCACGAAGGCCTCGATCTCGATGGTCTGCGTGGTCTTGGGATAGGCGTCCTGAATCTCCTCGGGCGACAGCAGCACGTACTCGCCCTTGTGGTATTCGATGCCCTTGACGATGTCGTCCTTGTCGATGTCCTTGCCGGTCTTCTTGTTAATGCGCTTGTAACCCACCGGGTCCATGGTGCGCTTGTCGAGCCAGTCGAAGTCCAGGTCGGATTCGGCAGTGGCCGAATACAAGCCGATGGGGATGTGCACCAGCCCGAAGCTGATGGCGCCTTTCCATAAGGCGCGTGTGGAGCTGGGCGCCATGCCCTTGGTATCTGCCATGGTTGTGCCAAGTTTGCGAAGCTTCCGAAGCTCCGCCTGTCGGACACCCGCCGCGTGCCCTGTAGGCAAGTTGCGCACACGTGCTGCAGGCGCGGCGCGTGGCCTCAGCCCTGGCTGCGCGCGAAGCGGCGGATGGCGTCCATGAGCCCGGTGCCCAAGGGCACGGGCTTGGCTTCGGGGTCGAGGTGCTGCGCGGTGGCGGACCAGCGCTGGGACAGTCTGGCGAAGCTGGCGCGGTCGGCGGGAGAAAAGCAGTCCTGCGCTTGCAGGGTTTCAAAGTTGCGCGCAATGCGCCGCGCCAGCAGCAGCCTGTGGGCTGGCGCCTGGATCTGCATGAAAGCGGTCATCAGCGACAGGGTGCCGAGCCACAGCGCCTTGCAGGCCTGGGCCAGTTCCTGCCGCGCCTCAGGAGAGGCAGCGACGGCGGATTCGGGCAGGGAAGAGGCAGCGGGCATCGCAGTAAGCTCCAAAATGGTCTGCAACCATCCTAGAGCCGGCCACAGCCAGCGGACTGTCAGCCCGGCGCAGCAACCGCGGCCCGTGCCGTCCTACGCTTAGCGGGGGCTGGAGTCGCCGGTGCGCGCGTGGCGCTTCTTGCCGGCGGCGCGGGCTTCTTCGCTGGTGAATTCGTGCGCATGGCCGCTCTGGTGCGCGGCACGGCCACCCAGGCTGGCGATTTCGCGCTGGCGCTGCGGATCCATGGCGGCGAAGCCGCGCAGGGATTTCTTCTGCGGCGACTTGGTGCTGGTGTCGGCGTTGTCGTGGTTGGTTTGCGAATCCATTCTTTCCTCGTCTTGGTTCGGGTCGGGTGAAGGGCCATGGGCCGGCGGATCGGATGCCGCGCCGCTGTGTGCGGAGCACCGTCCGGGCGTTGGCACGGCAGAGTCTGTGCGCAACAGCAGGGGTGCGTTGTAGGACGATGCCGATACCATGCTGAGTCCATGTGTAACGTCCGTGTTCTAGACTGCGCCGCATGAAACCCGATTTGCCAGCCAGCGTCGCCACACCCGCGGAGGCGGACTGGGTCGAGGGCGAACTGGTGCGCAGCCTGATGCGCAGCCACCGCAGCACGCAGTTCGTGGCGCTGATGGTGCCGGTGTTCATCGGCGTGCTGTGGCAGGAGGCGCCCTCCGGGCAACTGGTGGCCTGGGGCCTGGTGGGCGCGTTCGCTGTGGGCATGCGCCTGTGGATGTCGGAGCAGTACCGCCGCCACGTGATGTTCCGCGGCGGCCCCGAGCACCGCGCGTTCTTCCGGCGCTGGCGCTTCGCGTTTCCGCTGAGTGCCGCGTTCTGGGGCTCCAGCACGCTGCTGTTCTTCGACCGCGCGCCGCTGACCGACCAGTTCATCTGCTGGCTGATGCTCGCCGGTTTATCGATGTTCTCCATCAACACCATGTCCAGCCAGCTCGCCACCATGCGCGGCTACCTGAACATGCTGGCGCTGAGCGCGCTGTCGGTGATGGCGTGGCGCATCGGGGTCGAGCTGAGGTTCTCCGGCCCGTTCTACCACTGGTGGCTGGTCACGCTGCTGGTGGTGTTCTGGCTGGTGCTGCGCGAAGCCGGCACGCGGCTGCACCGCACCCACCGGCGCAACTTCGAGCTGCAGTTCCGCAACAACCAGCTGATCGAATCGCTCACGCGCCAGACGCAGGCGGCGCTGGACGCGGTGGAGATCAAGAACCGCTTCCTGGCCAGCGCCGCGCACGACATCCGCCAGCCGGTGCACGCGCTGGGCCTGTACGCCGACTGGCTGCGCAGCGAACCCGAGCTGGTGGCCGAGATCGCGCCCAAGATCGTCGAATCGACGAAAGCGGTGAACCAGCTGTTCGATTCGCTGTTCGACCTCGCGCGGCTGGACTCCGGCAAGATCAACCTGCATGTCGACACCGTGGACCTGGCCAAGCTGCTGCGCGACCTGGAGCTGCAGTACCGCCCGCTGGCCGACGCCAAGGGCCTTCAGTTTCGCGTGCGCGTGCGGCCCGGCACCACGGTGTCGGACCCGATCCTGCTCAAGCGCATCGTCGGCAACCTGATTTCCAACGCCGTGCGCTACACGCGCAAGGGCGGCGTGCTGGTGGCCGCGCGCGGGCGGTACATCGAGATCTGGGACACGGGGGTGGGCATCGCGCCGGTGCACCAGAGCGAAATCTTCCGCGAGTTCTACAAGGTGCCGAGCCATGGCGGCACGGAGGAGGGCTTCGGCCTGGGCCTGTACATCGTGCAGCGCCTGACCCACATCCTGGGCCATCCGCTCACGCTGTCCTCGCGCCCCGGCCGCGGCACGGTGTTCCGCCTGCAGCTGGACCCCACCCAGCCGCGCGAGGCGGCCGAGCGCGCCACCGCGTCGATGTCGCGGCTGGTGCCCTGAGGAAAGTCCTCAGCTGCCCAGCAGGCCGTGGGTGCGGGCGAAGTGGATGGTCTGGGTGCGGCTCTTCACGCCCAGGCGCCGGAACAGGCGCCACAGGTGCACCTTGACCGTGTGCTCGCTGATGCCGAGTTCATCGGCGATCTCGCGGTTGGACAGGCCCCGGTCCAGCATCACGATCAGCTGCTTTTGCCGCTTGGACAGCTTGTTGTCCGTGGGCGTGAGCTCCTCGAACTGGCCGTCGGCACTCATGAGCGCGCGCAGCGCGTTGCCGATTTCCTGTGCGCCCGATGACTTCTCGATGTAGATGTCGGCGCCGGCATCGACGCAGGCTTCCTCGGCGTCGCTGGCGGGCGATGCGGACAGCACGGCCAGCGGCGTGTCCGGAAAGCGCTTCTTCAGCTCGATCACCCCCGAGGTGCCGGTGGTGTCGGGCAGCTTCAGGTCCAGGCAGATCAGGTCGGGCTTGCCGTGCTGCTTGACCGCCGATTCGATGCCGCCGATGCGATCCAGCTCGATCACATTGGCGCCCGGGCGCAACCGCCGCAGCAGCATGACCACCGCCTCCCGCATCAGCGGGTGATCGTCGATCACGTACAGCGACATGGGTTTTGGAGGAGGAATCTTTTCCATGAGTAAACCTAGGATAGCGCCGATTGATGTGCCGAAAGGTACTCTACTTCTCAGTTGCCGGTGGCCGTCAGCTCCCGTAAGGCAGCCTGGACCTCGGCCATGCCCGCGCCGTCCAGCGATTCGAACTGGCCCGCGTCCAGGCTTTCGGGCGTGGCCTTCAGCCGCGCGACGCACTCGCCGGCCTCCTTGGGCGACGCGAAGCCCTTGCTTTGCAGCAGCACACGCCCCTGCGCGTCCACCAGCTTGAAATAGAAGCGGCCGTCCGCCTCGCGGTACTGCTTGAAGCTGGGGCCGGCCGTCTTGGCCTTGGCTTTCTTCGCCGCACCGGCCTGCGCACCCAGGTTGCGCAGGCCCACCGCGTGCCGCAGTTCGGCCATCAGCGGCGTGGCGCGGCCGCGCGCCTTCGCGGCGCCGGCCTGCAGGATGTCTTCCAGCTCCGAAGGATGCGCGACCAGGTGCTGGTAGCGCTCGCGCATGGGGCCGATTTCGCGGTCGATGCGCTCGAACAGCAGCTGCTTGGCATCGCCCCAGGCGATGCCTTCGGCATAGGCCCGGCGCAGGCCAGCGGTTTCCTCTTCCGAAGCGAAGGCCTGGTAGATCTGGAACAGCGACGAGCCTTCCACGTCTTTCGGCTCGCCCGGTGCGCGCGAATCGGTGACGATGGAGAAGATCTGCTTTTTCACCTGCTCGCGTGCGCCGAACAGCGCGATGGTGTTGTCGTAGCTCTTGCTCATCTTGCGCCCGTCCAGCCCGGGCAGCGTGGCCACCGATTCGTCGATGGCGGCTTCGGGCAGCACCAGGTGCTCGCCGTACAGGTGGTTGAAGCTTTGCGCCATGTCGCGCGCCATCTCGATGTGCTGGATCTGGTCGCGCCCCACCGGGATCTTGTGCGCCTTGTACAGCAGGATGTCGGCGGCCATCAGCACCGGGTACATGAACAGGCCCGCGGTCACGTCGGTGTCCACGTCAACGCTGGCAGCGGTGTTCCTGTCCACCTGCGCCTTGTAGGCATGGGCGCGGTTGAGGATGCCCTTGCCGGTGACGCAGGTGAGCATCCAGGTGAGCTCGGTCACCTCGGGTATGTCGGACTGGCGGTAGAAGAACACCTGATCCGGGTCCAGGCCGGCGGCCAGCCAGCAGGCGGCGATTTCCATGGTGGAGCGCTGGATGCGCTCGGGCTCGTCGCACTTGATCAGCGCGTGGTAGTCGGCCAGGAAATAGAAATTCTCGGTGCCGGGCCGGCGGCTGGCCTGCACCGAAGGCCGGATCGCGCCGACGTAGTTGCCCAGGTGCGGCGTGCCGGTGGTGGTGATGCCGGTGAGGTAGCGGGCGGGGCTCATCATCGAATGAACGGAAAGGGTGTAGAGAGGTGCAGCAGGTCCAGCAGGGCGTAGCCCACGCGCATGAGGGGCAGCATCCAGTAGGTGCTGATGACCTTGAAGACCACCAGGGCCATCACGATGAAGAAGCCCCATGGCTCGATGCGGCTGAAGGCGTAGGCCAGGCGCGGCGGCAGCAGGCCCACCAGCACGCGCCCGCCGTCCAGCGGCGGGATCGGGAACAGGTTGAAGGCCGCCATGACGAAGTTGGTCAGGACGCCGGCCATGCACATCAGAAGGAAGAAGGACTCGTCCACTCCCGCGCCGCGCAGCACCTGGAACAGCACGGCCCACAACAGCGCCTGCGCGAGGTTGATGCCGGGGCCGGCCAGCGCCACCCAGATCATGTCGCGCTTGGGGTGGCGCAGCCGCCCGAACACCACCGGAACCGGTTTGGCATAGCCGAAGAGAAACGTGCCCGCGGTCGCGAAGTACAGCAGCAAGGGCATCAGGATGGTGCCCATGGGGTCGATGTGCTTGAGCGGGTTGAGCGTGACCCGGCCCATGGCGTAGGCGGTGTTGTCGCCCAGGTAGCGGGCCACGTAGCCGTGCGCTGCCTCGTGGAGCGTGATGGCGAACAACACCGGCAACGCGTAGATCAGGACCGTCTGGATCAGGTTGTTGTAATTCACCCCGGGGATTGTCTCAGAGGCCGAGCGTGTGCCAGTCGCCGCGGCCTTCTCGCAGCACCACGGCCTGGTCGCCGTTGCCCATGGGCGTGAGGTCGATGACGGTGGTCGGCTCGTGCGGACAGGCGCCGGCGCCGATCACGCCGTCGAGCGTGCGCTCGAAGCGCCGGCGGATTTCCTCGGGGTCGTTCAGCGGCTCGTGCTCGCTGGGCTCGATCAGTGTGGTGGCCAGTAACGGCGCGCCGTGCATCTCCAGCAGCGCCTGCAGCGCGGCGTGGTCCGGCACGCGCAGGCCGATGGTCTTGCGCTGCGGATGGCTCACGCGGCGCGGCACCTCGCGCGTGGCTTCCAGGATGAAGGTGAACGGGCCGGGCGTGGCGGTCTTGAGCAGCCGGTACTGGCGGTTGTCCACGCGGGCGTAGCTTGCCAGCTCGCTCAAATCGCGGCACAGCAGCGTGAGGTGGTGCTTGTCGTCAACGTTGCGGATCTTGCGCAGCCGATCAGCCGCGGTTTTGTCG
This sequence comes from Ramlibacter sp., assembly GCF_013697775.1. Classification (GTDB taxonomy): domain Bacteria; phylum Pseudomonadota; class Gammaproteobacteria; order Burkholderiales; family Burkholderiaceae_C; genus Ramlibacter. Next base: position 9,997 of record NZ_JACCWG010000269.1, read on the forward strand.
TCGAGGTGACAGGCGATGGCGTAGCTGGAGTCGGTGGGGACGGCGAGGACGCCGCCGCCATTGAGCAATGCCACTGCCTGTTTGAGAAGGCGGGGCTGGGGGTTGTCGGGGTGGACTTCGAAGTATTGGGCCATGTGGACGTCCGTTTCACTCGATGGCCGCGCGGCAAAGCCCCGGGCGGGCGGGCCGCGGCGCGCAGGCAAGGCGTCCGGCGCTGCGCGCCGGCAGACCCGCAGAGTCCGGCCTGGGTCCGGCGCCGCGGAACTCGCTGCGCACCGCAAGCGGCGCTCCGCTCAAACAGCCGCGGCGAGCATGACAACGAAGCGCGCCTGCGGCGCGCACCGGCCCCAGTCCGAACTCCGCGGGCGCCTTGCCTTGACGCGCGCCGCGGCCCGCCCGCCCGGGGCTTTGCGCAAGTGCTGCCAGCGTGCGAAAAGTTGAAATCGGGGAAATTGGAGTCTGACCCCAATTACGTTGGATGTCGCGCCAGGCGGTGTCCGGCGGGGGCGATTTCTGGGGCGGCTGTGCTGTTCGGTCCGGAGCCGGGCGCGCTTGCGCGCTTCGTGAACTGGCTTGCGGGCGCTGTTTGAGCGGAGCGTTTGCTTGCAAACGCGCAGCGAGTTCGCCCGCGCCGGCTGCGGACCGAGCGGCGCAGCGGAGTCGGCGCAACGCGCCGACCGCCACAGCATGAGCCCGCACCGGGCATCGCGGCCCGCGACGCGCGGTCACAGCACGCCACACATCAGAACCCGAACAAATTTCCACCCCCAAGTTCGCGCCCATCGGCCCAGCCGATCAGCAATGCCCCATACGGCGAGCGGACTTCCACCTCCGCGCCCTCCTCGCACACGATGAAGCAGTCCGCATGCACGGCGCGGCCGTTGACCGCGAGCAGCCCGCCGCGCACCCAGAACTCCGTGAGAGCGCCCGCCACGAACGAGAACGCCGTTTCCGGGCGCACCGACAGCTGCGCCATGCGGTGCTCGCTGCCCGTGCGGGCATAGTCGAAGATCAGCTGGCGGCGCACGCCGGGAACGCCGGTGTCGTCGTGCAGCTGCGCATCGACCGGCACGTTGACCTCCGGCGCGACGTCGGGCGCGGGATTGCGGATGGCGGCGTGGCGCGAGCCGGCATGCACGCCGCTGATGTCGCTTTCGGGCGGATAGGTCACCGGCCCCTCCAGCCGCGACACCAGCAAGGTCGGCCGGTAGGCGATGGCGTCGTGCGTGGAACCCTTCAGGTTGATGCCGGCCTCGTGCAGGCCGATGGCGCCGTGGCAATCGGTCAGGCCGCCGTCCAGCACGAAGCTGGTGGCCACGCCCTGGTGCTGGTGCAGGCCGCTGCGCGTACCGGCATCGAAACGCACCAAGCCCAGGTACAGGCCGCGTTCGTTGTCGTGCCGCACCGGCTTGAGCCACAAGCCTGCGTTGGCCGTGGCCTGCCAGGGCGCGGCCGCCATGTCGAACACGTGGACCTGGCGCGTGGACTGCGCGGGCGGATGGTAGAGAGCTTGCACGGGCACCTCCGATGCTTGGTAACGGCCGTTACCATCCTAGGCCGCTGCGCGCACCGTGCCCATGGGAGAGTCCCTAGGCTGCGTCGTGGAAGATGATGCCCAGCGTGTGGCGCGCGCCGCCCAGCACCCGGCTCACGCCGTGGCGCAGGTTCACGCGGTAGCTGCCGCGCGTGCCCTGCACCGGCCGCTGGTGCACGGCGACCACGGCGGCATCGCCCTGGCGCGCCAGCGGCACCACCATCGGGCGCGACTGCATGCGCGGGCGCTGCTCGGTCAGCACCAGTTCGCCGCCGGCGAAATCGCGGCCGGGCTGGGACAGCAGCACCACCACCTGCAGCGGAAACACGTGCTCGCCGTACAGGTCCTGGTGCAGGCAGTTGTAGTCGTCGGGTCCATACTTCAGCAGCAGCGGCGTGGGCCGCGCCTGCCCGGCGGCGTGGCAGCGCGCGATGAACGCCGCGTGCGCGTCGGGAAAGCGGGTGGCGAGGCCCATGCGTTCGTGCCAGGCATTAGCCAGCGGCGCGAGCCGCGGGTACAGCGCACCGCGCAGCGCCGCCACCGGGTCGGGCAGCGGATAGCGGAAGTACTTGTACTCGCCGCGGCCGAAGCCGTGCCGCGCCATCGCCACCCGGCTGCGGAACGGAGCGTCTTCTTCGTACAGGCCGGCAATGCGTTCGCATTGCGCAGCAGCCATCAGCGAAGGAATGACCGCGAAGCCCTGGCGGTCCAGCTCGGCGTGGAGTTGCGGCCAGTCGATGGAGTCCAGCGGTGCGTGGTGCATGCCGCACGATGCGCGCATCCGGCGCGGCAGTCTCGCCGTTTCCGGACCCGCGTTCCTATCGCGTTTCCTGGTCGGCCAGCGGCCACGACGCGTCCGGGTTCTCGCTGGCCAGGCCGGCCAGCCAGTTCACCACCTTCAGCACCGTGGGCAGGCGCGGATGGTCTTCCACGTATTCGGCGTGGTAGGCCAGGCCCTGCAGGCCGAGCGGATGCACCTGCACCAGCCGGGCCGAGCGCAGCTCGGGGCCGACCAGCACGGTGCTGGCCAGCGCCACGCCGGCGCCGTCCAGCGCGCCCTGGATGGCATGGCTTTCCTCGCTGAAGCCGATGCAGCGGCCGACGTCGAAGCCGCGGATGCCCGCCACCGCCATCCATGCGGCCCAGGTCGGGCCCTGCAGGGTGCCGTTCTTCCATGTGTAGTTCAGCAGGTCGGCCTGCGCAAGCGCCTCGGCCGCCACGGGCAGCGCGCGGCCCGCCAGCCAGCCCGGCGACGCGACAGCGATGTAGCGGTCGCGGTACAGCACCTGCGACTGCACCGGCCGCGCGCGCTCGGTACCGTAGCGCACCGCCAGGTCGGCCTCGGCCTTGCGCAAATCCACCAGCCGCTCGCTGGCTTCCACGCGCAAGGTGATTCCAGGGTGCAGCTGGCGCAGCTGCGACAGGCGCGGAATCAGCACCATGGCGGCAAAGGCGGGCGTGACGGAGATCGCCAGCGTGTCCTCCTGGCGCTGCAGGTCGGCCACCGATTGCGCGATGCGGTCAAAGCCGTCGCGCAGCACGGGAAAGAAGCGTTCGCCGGCGCGCGTGAGCGCGATCGACCTGCCGTTGCGCTCGAACAGCTTCTGGCCGACCAGTTCCTCCAGGTGGCGGATCTGATGGCTGACGGCGGTGGGCGTGACGAACAGCTCCGCCGCCGCTTCCTTGAAGCTCAGGTGCCGCGCCGCGGCCTCGAAAGCCCGCAGCGCGTTCAGCGGCGGCATGCGCCTGCGTTCCGCCATCGACCACCTCGGATCACGTCACGAATTGAACAAGGCCAGCGCTTCGAGCCGGCGCGCCACCGACAGCAGCAGCGCATCTCGCCCGCTGGGGCAGCACAGCAGCACGCCGGTGGGCAGGCCCGCATCGTCATGGCCGCTGGGCAGCGCGATGCCGGGCATGTCCAGAAAGCTGCAAGGCATTGTATGGCTGAGGGCGCGCGCGTTGGCCTGCGCGATCTGCTCCGGCGTGCGCAGCGCCGCGAGTGCCGGCGCCGTGGTGGGCGTGGCGGGGAAGACGTGGATGACGCCGGGCGGCGTCGCGGCGAGTTGGTCCAGCAGGCGGCGACGCAGCTGCTGCAGCGCGATCAGGTCGTGCGCGCGCATCTCTCGCGCGCTGTCCCGCCGGCGCTGCACGAACGGGTCGATGTGTTGGGCCAAAGCCGGTTCGCAGAACGCGCGCAGTTCATGCGCGGCTTCGGCCGCGACCAGCGTGCCGTGCGTGGCGAAGGCATCCGTCACCTGGTCCAGCGCGACGACGCGCGCTTCCTCGCACGCGAAGCCGGCATTGGCCAGGCGCGCCATGAAGCGCAGGCAGTTGTCGCGCACGGCGCGCTGCACCGTGTCGCCGCAGAGGTTGGCGGCGAGAACGAAGGTGAGTTCGGTGTGCGGCAATTCCAGAGAGGCGCCGCGCAGCACCGCGTCCACGGGCAACAGGTCCGCGACGCTGGAGGCGATCAGGCCCACGGTGTCCAGGCTGGGCGCCAACGCGGCAACGCCGTCCAGCGGATAGCGCGCCTGGCTCGGGCGCCAGCCGACCAGGCCCGACCACGCGGCCGGCACGCGGACCGAGCCCGAGGTATCGCTGGCCAGCGCGACGCAGCCGATGCCGGCGCGCAGCGCGGCCGCCGCGCCGCTGGACGATCCACCGACCAGGTGCGCCTGCCCCGTGCCCGGCGCCTGCTGCACCGGCGTGCCGAAGTGCGGGTTCAGCCCAAGGCCGGAGAAGGCGAACTCGCTCAGGTTGGTCTTGCCCAGCAC
>NZ_JACCWG010000322.1 GCF_013697775.1 Ramlibacter sp.
GCTGCTGCTGGCGCACCAGCCGCGCAGCCTGGGCGGCGCGGTGGCGGCCGGCTTCGACATCCAGCTTTCGGGCCACACGCACGGCGGCCAGTTCCTGCCGTGGAATTTCTTCGTGCGGCTGCAGCAGCCCTATACGGCCGGGCTGCACCGCATCGGCAAGCTCTGGCTCTACGTGAGCCGGGGCACCGGCTACTGGGGGCCGCCGAAACGGCTGGGCGCGCCGTCCGAGATCACGCAGATCGTGCTCATCCGCGCACCTGTGGCCTAAGGAGCCAGGCAAAGCACGGCGCAAGACCGCTCCTACGCCCGCGCGGCACGCGCTCCCACATTGCTGAGCTCGGCCGGAGCCCAACACTGCCTGCATGGCACGTGCAGCTTTCGTCCCTTTCCCCCTCGCGCGCGGCGGTCCCGCGAACGTGAGCTACCTCGGCGCGGCGCGTTGCCGCCGCAAATTCGAATTGTTCTATCCGGAAGGTTTCGACGACGAGACCTACGTCGTCGCGGAGCGCGCGCACAAGGAGCGCGCGCACCTGGAGTGGCAGGCCGAACTGGGCCCGGCCGCGCTGCGCAAGCTGATCGCGCGCGGCGAATTCCGCCAGGTCGCCGACCTGGCGGTGCGCATCGAGTCGCGCACCAACCTGCTGTTCTCGTTCGAGAAAATGGCGCTGCGCGACGCGGTGAAGACGCCGGCTGGCGCGCGCCTGTTCGCCACCGAACTGTACGGCTTCCTGTACGGACCGGGCTCGCCGCAGCAGCGCTTTGTCGACTGGCTGCAGGCGCTGGCCGAACTGCCGCAGCCGGGCAGCCGGGTGCTGACCTGGCCGGTGGCCACGGTGTTCGGCTTCATCGCCCGGCCCGACCGCCACCTGTTCCTGAAACCGCGCGCGACGCGGCTGGCGGCGCAGGCCTACGGCTATGCCATGCCCTATGCATCCACGCCCTCGTGGCCGCTGTACCGCGAACTGCTGGCCTTTGCCGCCGTGATCCGGCGCGACCTGGACCGCAAGCCCGGCTTCAAGGCACGCGACATGATCGACCTGCAATCCTTCATCTGGGTGCAGGGCGCCGCCGAGTACGAGGCTTGATTCTCTGAACGTTGTTGCGTGCGGTCCGGCGGGGATTCTCAACCTCTCTCGCCTTCCTCCCTCTCCGTGTGCGCCATCAACGCATTCTGTCGCATCCCAAGATAATCCAGGGATGGACCAACGATGGAAACCCAGCGTCACCGTGGCCGCCGTGATCGAGCGCGACGGCCGCTTCCTGCTGGTGGAGGAAGAAACCGCCGACGGCTTGAGGCTCAACAACCCGGCCGGCCACCTGGATGCGGGCGAGTCGCCGGCCGAAGGGTGCGCCCGCGAGGTGCTGGAAGAAACCGCCTGGACCTTCCGCCCCACGGCGCTGGTGGGCATCTACCTGGCGCGCTTCCAGCGCCCCGCCACCGCTGAAGACGTCACCTACCTGCGCTTCGCGTTCTGCGGCGATGCGGTGCAACACCATCCCGCGCGCAAGCTCGACACCGGCATCGTGCGCGCACTGTGGCTCACCGCCGACGAGATCCGTGCCAGCACGCAGCGCCACCGCAGCCCGCTGGTGCTGCGCTGCCTGGAGGACTACCTGGCCGGCCAGCGCCATCCGCTGGCCACCGTCTACACCCATCCCAGCGTGGCGCAGCCATGAGCGCATCGGGCAGCAAGATGCGCGTGGTGGTGGGCCTGAGCGGCGGCGTGGACTCGGCCGTGACGGCGTGGCTGCTCAAGCAGCAGGGCCACGAGGTGGTCGGCATCTTCATGAAGAACTGGGAGGACGACGACGACAGCGAGTACTGCTCGTCCAACCAGGACTTCATCGACGCCGCGTCGGTGGCCGACGTGATCGGCATCGAGATCGAGCACGTCAACTTTGCCGTCGAATACAAGGACCGCGTGTTCGCCGAATTCCTGCGCGAATACCAGGCCGGCCGCACGCCGAACCCCGACGTGCTGTGCAACGCCGAGATCAAGTTCAAGGCCTTCCTCGACCACGCCATGCGGCTGGGCGCCGAGAAGATCGCCACCGGGCACTATGCACGCGTGCGCTACGACGAAGCGAGCGGCAGGCACCAGCTGCTCAAGGGCCTGGACGCCACCAAGGACCAGAGCTATTTCCTGCACCGGCTGACGCAGGCGCAGCTGGCCAAGAGCCTGTTCCCGGTGGGCGAGCTGCGCAAGACCGAGGTGCGGCGCATCGCCGAGGAGATCGGCCTGCCCAATGCGAAGAAGAAGGATTCCACCGGCATCTGCTTCATCGGCGAGCGGCCGTTCCGCGACTTCCTGAACCGCTACATCGCCAAGGAGCCGGGGCCGATCAAGGACGAGCGCGGACGCACCATCGGCCGGCACCAGGGCCTGAGCTTCTACACGCTCGGCCAGCGGCAGGGCCTGGGCATCGGCGGCGTGAAGGAAAAAGGCGCGCAGCGCGGCGGCGGTGAGCACGCGCCGTGGTTCGTGGCGCGCAAGGACGTGGAGAAGAACATCCTGTGGGTGGTGCAGGGCCACGACCATCCCTGGCTGCTGTCGCCCGCGCTGGATGCCGGCGACGCCAGCTGGATCGCCGGCGAGCCGCCCGCGGCCGGACGCTACGGCGCAAAGACGCGCTACCGGCAGGCCGATGCGGCGTGCGTGCTGCCGGCCGCGGCCGACGGCGCGCTGCACCTGGACTTCGACGAGCCGCAATGGGCCGTCACGCCGGGGCAATCGGCCGTGCTGTATGACGGCGAGGTGTGCCTGGGCGGCGGGGTGATCGCGCGCTGAGCGCGCGCGAGCTCAATACAGCGTGGAACGCTGGCGCTCGGGCAGCGCGCGGTCGTAGCCGTCGCCGTCGATTGCGCGTTCGGTCAGCGCCTCCAGCACCTGCCCGGCCGTCGGCACCTTGGCCAGCGTCTCCGCGGGCAGCGGCTGCCATAAGCGGGAGCGCTGGATCGCGCGGGCGCACTGAAAAAACACCCGCTCCACGTCGATCACCAACACGCACTTGGGCAGCGCGCCGCGCATGGCGCAGCGCTCCAGCAGCGCCGGCTCGACCGAGATGCGGGCGCGGCCGTTCACGCGCAGCGTCTCGCCCACGCCGGGAATCAGGAACAGCAGCGCCATGCGCGGGTCGGCCAGCAGGTTGCGCAGGCTGTCCACGCGGTTGTTGCCGCGCCGCTCGGGCAGCAGCAGCGTGCGCTCGTCCTGCACCACCACGCAGCCGCCCGGGTCGCCCCGCGGCGAGGCGTCCAGCCCTTCGGGCCCGGCGGTCGCCAGCACGGCGAAGGGCGACGCCTCGATCATGGCGCGGTAGAGCGGGTGGACGAAGTCCACCTCCTTGCGCAGCGAAGCCTCGCCGGGCGCGTCGAACAGCGCCTGCAGCTGTTGCGGGGTGGTGATGGTGTGCGCGGAAGGCTGGGTCGTCGTCATGCGCTTATTGTGGCGCGGTGGCGAACGCCATCAGGGACTGCCCCGGCGCGTCGCCGAACACCTGGGCCCAGCCGCCGCGCGTGTCCATGTACTCGCGGATGCGCCAGACCTGGCCTTCGCGCACCTCGTAGATGAAGCAGTAATCGTTGACGTAGTCGCGGCCGTTGGGCAGCACGGCTGTCATGCGGTGCTCGACGACGACCGTGTCGCCCTGCGCCAGCATCAGGCGTACCTCGATGGAGACGTTGCAGAAAAAGCGCGCGTAGTTGTGCGCCATGAAGTCGACGATCAGGGCGTGGTCCAGATCGTTCAGGCCGCGCGGCGCGCCGGCGTCGTCGGCGCTGCCCAGACCGAGCGCCACCTGCGTGGCATTGCCGGCGGGCGCGATCCACAGCACCTGGGGATGCAGCATGGCCGCGATGCGCTCGGGGTCTCCGCTGCGGTAGGCCGCGAACAAGGCAAGTACGGTCTCTTTGGCATCCATGGCGCGCGTCTCCGGTGGGTTCAGGAGACGCCGAGGCTAGCCGTTATCGGCGCGCGCACTGGCCGTTTCCGGACGCGTCCACCCGGCCGGTTCCAGGCGGGGCTTGCGCGGCTTCAGACGCAGTGCGCGCTTCTCCACCAGGTGCCACGAGGCAAATGCGAGAGCGAACGTGGACAGCACCGTCAAACCCAGGACCGCGCCCCACGGCAGCGTGTCCCTGCACAGCCAGATCAGCGTTTGCTGCACGGGAAATGCATAGATGTACAGGCCGTACGACAGGTCGCCGAAGCGCCCGGCCCGGCGCAGCAATGGCAGGCTCGCCGTGCCGAGCGCCAGCGTGGTCACCGGCAGCACGAACCACAGCGCCAGGAACGGCTGGCCGGCCGCCCAGGCAGCACTGCCCAGCGCCCAGCCCGCCGCCGTGCACAGCAGCGCCCGCCTGCCGTCGGCGAAGGGCTGCAGGCGCCAGCAGGCCACGCCGGCGAAGAAGAACAGCCCGAACTCGAACAGGAACAGCTTTTGGATGTTCTGGTCGAACACCTCCATCGTGGCCGCACCGCGCGGCCCCGCCGCCACGTACACGGCGACGCACAGCAGCGTCAACACGGGCACCACCCAGCGCGCGCGCAGCAGCCCCGCCAGCCCGAGCAGCGCCAGCGCCAGGTAGCACTTCAGCTCCAGCGGAATGGTCCACAGCGAACCATCGACCGCCGTCGGCAAGGCGTTGCCGTCCAAGCGCAGCGGCAGCGCGTCGCGAAAACTGAAACGCAGGTTGTTGAAGTACTTCAGCAGCAACGGATGCCGCAAGTAGTCGGCCGCGCCCAGCGACGAGACGAGCGGCCCCCACACCAGCGCGAGCAGGAGCGTCAGCGCGGCAAGCCCCGGCCAGATGCGCAGCAGGCGCCGCGCCGCGAAGCGGCCCGCATGCGGGTCGGCCTGCCAGCTCTGCGCGACCAGGAAGCCGCTGATGGTGAAGAAGACCAGCACGCCGATGCCGCCCAGGCTGTGCAGCTGCCACAGCGTCGGCTCGGGCAGGCCGCTCAGCGCGTACTGGTGCGAGAGCAGCACGCACAAAGCGGCAACCACCCGCACGAAATCGAAGTTGTTCGCACGATGCGCGGCGGCCTGGACAGCGCCGTCGCCGTCGCTTGTCACGCGGCGCAGCACTTCTTCACCGTGTCCCAGGTGCGCGTGGTCACGTCCTTGCCGAAGGTCTTCTCGATCAGCCGCATGAACGCCGGGTTGCCCGGATCGGGCACATAAGCGGAGAGGGCCTCGGCACCCTGCACGGCAAGGATCTGAGCGTTGTCAAATTCGATCGGCAGCTTGAGCGCACCGCCATACGGCGTGCGCAGGAAAGTGACGATGCGCTTGGCGTTGGGCGGCAGCTTGAAGCGGGCGAACGGGTCGGCTGCGAGCAGCGCGGCCAGTTCCTCCTGCGGCCGCACCAGGGTGGAGAACCTGTGGCCCAGGCCGTCGGCCGTGGCCTGCTCGCACTTGCGCTCCAGCGTGGCGATGGCGGCCTTGCGCGCGTCGAACACCGCGTTGCCGCTGGACAGCAGGGTCTTCACACTGGTGAAGCCGGCGTCCTCCAGGCAGGCCTTGAGCGCCGGCATCTTGCAGTTCATGGGGCTCACGCCGCGAAGAAGCGCCACGTAGCGCGGCATCGGCGGCGCGGCTTAAAACGGAATGTCGTCGTCCATGTCGTCGAAGCCCGTGGACGAGGGCTTCGAC
>NZ_JACCWG010000340.1 GCF_013697775.1 Ramlibacter sp.
ATTCCGTTCGCCTTCGATCTGTCGTCGAAAAGCTCACAGTAGCCCCGCCTCCCGGACCCGCCCGGCGTAGGCCTTCAACCGGCCAAGATAGTTGTCGTCGACCAGCCAAGGTAATTGTCGCCAACCAGGTTCTCCACCTTCTTGGAGAAGCCGTTTGTCAGGCGCGTGAACCGGCGCATGCCCATGCGCATGGAGCAACCAGCCATCCGCGAGACAGCGCGCATGCTGTTGCCTTCGACCAGCATTCCGAGGATCTGGGCGCGCTTTTCGATTGGGAGGCGGTTCATTTGCTTTCTCGGTCGTCTGAAATGAATTATGCTTGACCGATCAAGCAAATACAAGAGGGTGCGTAAAGAAAAAAGCAAAAGCTAGCGCGACCCTTGGCGCAGGGGCGAGCTAGTTGACAAAGGAAATGAGTCCGCGCAGAATTCGTTGCGCGCGCTGTTTTCGGCGCGTGCAACGAATCTGGCGTCTATTTCATATTGACGTCAGGTACTTGCTAAGCAACTTGATATCCTCCTTCGCACACTTTCCGTGCGATTGGGTGCCCTCCACAGGCGTCGGGTTGCGCGCGGCTTATGCCGCAGAAGGCCCCGCAGACGTTGCCGCGTCTTGCGGGGTTTTTTCTTCTGCAGCCAGCGACCAGCCGCGCGAACGGTCGCTGACGAATTCCTCGGAGCGGCTCAAGATCACGCTCACGGTAGTGTTTTTGTTCGCGCCGGTGATGTGCACCCCGTTGGATTCGATGAATTCAACTAACTGGGTGGTATGCGCAAAATTTTGCGCTGTGAGCACCTGACGACTCAGAGCGAGGATGCGCGCCTTCATGGACGCCTCGCCAGCGGCTTGAAATCGGTTCGGCTTTGATTCTGCTGGTGGACTGGGCTCGAACAGCTCGGGAGTGAGAAACACCGCTACGTCTTGCGCACCATAAAGCTTGCGCCCAAGATCGACAAACTCACGCAATGCGCCGCGTCGCTTTTCAAGCGCAGAAATTTGCTCATCGACGGTGACAAGCTCTGCCGCCGCGCGGGCGTAGATGTCAGTTGCGTTTTCCATTGCTCTGATTCTCAGTCCGAGCAAAAGACAAGCAAAGGAGATTTACTAAACGTTACTGGTTGGGCATCCAGCGCTTCGTTGCCGCCTTCTTTGCAATTTCGCTGCGTTGCTCTGGGGTAAGTGCAGCTTTGCGCGCAATCCCGCCTTTTTGACCACCAAGCCGGCCTAGCTCTACGGCAGCTTGATTTTTCGCTGAAGCCTGCGTCTTCGGCTCGTCCTCGGTTGCCTCATCCAATATGCGCTTGGCGAGCTGGTTTATGTCGAGTGACTTGGGGCGAGTGACCATGACCTAATTATCGGCGGTAAGCGCGCGGCCCCAGACGCTTCATAGGGGCCGGCTTCGCGGGGGGCGCGGTGCGGGGAGCCTCTCCGATTGCTTCGGCCAAGATGCGGGCCGCCATGCGATTGGTGTCCACGTTGCCGGACTTCACGGGAGCTATGCCGAGTGTTGCGTCACCCCAGCGCGCCAGTACCGCGACCCTGGCCCGGTAGAGGCGTATCAGCGGAACAGGCAGCTCTTGGGCGATGCGCTCCAACGCACGTAGCCGCCCCGCCAGTGCTGCGCGAGCCTCAGGGCTTCTGTCCTGGCCGCGCTCAGGATGGGTCGCCGCCCACAGCACGCGGGCAGCAATCTGGTTCTCGTCGGCAAGGGTCTGTACACAGGGCATCAGGCCCACCATAGCGGCCCCGTTCCAGCAGTCAAGGGCGCTTACTTTCAAACTGAGACACTACCTGCCCGGCACCGTTAACATCGGCGGATGTTCAGCTACCGCCACGCATTCCACGCCGGCAACCACGCCGACGTGCTCAAGCACACGGCGCTGATTGCCGTCCTCAAGCACCTGACCACCAAGGACACGCCGCTCACGGTGGTGGACACCCACGCCGGCGCCGGGCTGTACCGGCTGGACAGCGAGCAGACCGGCCTGTCTGGAGAAGCCGGCGAGGGCATCGTCAAGCTGGTCACCAGCCTGGATGCCGCGCAGGCCGTGCCCGCCGTCAAGGACTACCTGGACCTGGTGGCCAGCTTCAACAAGCCGGGGGAGCTGCGCGTCTATCCCGGTTCGCCCTTCGTCACGCACAGCCTGCTGCGCCAGGAAGCCCGCGACAAGCTGCGGCTGTTCGAGCTGCACCCCGCCGACAGCCGGGCGCTCGCCGGGCACGTGGCGCAGATGGAAGCCGGCCGGCAGGTCACGCTCAAGCGCGAAGACGGTTTCGAGGGATTGAAGGCGCTGCTGCCGCCGCCGGCGCGCCGCGCGCTGGTGCTGATCGATCCCAGCTACGAGATCAAGAACGACTACGGCAAGGTGCCGGCCTGCCTGCAGGACAGCCTGCGGCGCTTCGCCACCGGAACCTACTTCGTCTGGTACCCGGTGATCCCGCGGCCGGAGGCGCACGAACTGCCGCGCCGGCTGAAGACCCTGTCCAACCAGGTCGGCAAGCCCTGGCTGCACGCAACGCTGTCCATCGGCCAGTCCGAGGCGAAGACGACCATCATCCCCGGCGAGCCGCCGCCCCGGCCGGGCCTGACGGCCAGCGGCGTGTTCGTCATCAACCCGCCGCACACGCTCAAGCCCGCCTTGCAGCAGGCGCTGCCGCAGCTGGTGGAAGCGCTGGGCCGCGGGCGCGGCAAGGGCCACGTGCTGGAAAGCAGTTGACGCCGGCGCGGAAAGCAGCTGACGCGTGCGTCAGAGCTTGCGGGCCAGCACCATGGTCCAGTAGTCGCCGTAGGTGGTGCCCGGCCGGCTGACGCAGGACACGGCGATCTCGGTATAGCCCGGATCCATGATGTTGCGGCAGTGGCCGTCGCTCTGCATCCAGGCGTCCATCACGCCGCGCACGGTGAAGTCGCCGGCGGCGATGTTTTCGGCCACGCTCTTCCAGCGGTAGCCCTGGGCTTCCACCCGCTGGTAGGCGCGGGTGCCGCGCAGGCTCTCGTGCGAAAAGTAATTGGAAGCGGCCATGTCGCGCGAATGGACGTCGGCGGCCGTGAACAGCTGTTCGTTCCAGCCCACCGTGCGCGCGGCGCCGAAGCGCTCGCCGCCGCAGTCGGCGCCGGTGGCGCGCACCGCATTCACCTGCTGCAGGATGGCTGCCCGCATGCCGGGCACGTTGCACGGCGCGCCCGAGAAACCGGAAAACGGCGATGCGGCGGCAATGCCAGCATGCAGCGCCAGGGAGCCCATCAAGACGGCACCGGTGCCGCGGACGAGGGAGGAGAAGAAGGGGTGGATCGTGCTCACCCACCAACGGTAACGTAGGACAACACGCCGGGTCACCGTAGGACTTTCGCAGACAAGCTCTTCGCGACGGAACGTGACGAATTCCCGCAGCAAGCGCTGGGCTGCAAATTAACCGACCGCTCGGTCGGCTAATGGCTATACTGCACCGATGTACACCCAAGCCATGGATATGCCCGACGCCGCGCGGCTGCAAGCCGTGCCCACACCGGGCCAGGGGCCGCAGGCCGATCTTCAGGTGCGCTTCGACACGAAGATCGATGCGGACGGCCGGATCGAGCCGCAGGACTGGATGCCCGACGCCTACCGCAAGACGCTGCTGCGCCAGATCAGCCAGCACGCGCACAGCGAGATCATCGGCATGCAGCCCGAAGGCAACTGGATCTCGCGCGCACCCTCCCTCAAGCGCAAGGCGATCCTGATCGCCAAAGTGCAGGATGAAGGCGGCCACGGCCTGTATCTCTACTCCGCCGCCGAGACCCTGGGCACCAGCCGCGACCAGCTGCTGGACGCGCTGCACACCGGCAAGGCCAAGTACAGCTCCATCTTCAACTACCCCACCCTCACCTGGGCCGACGTCGGCGTGATCGGCTGGCTGGTGGACGGCGCGGCGATCATGAACCAGATCCCGATCTGCCGCTGCTCGTACGGGCCGTACGCGCGCGCCATGATCCGCATCTGCAAGGAAGAAAGCTTCCACCAGCGCCAGGGTTTCGAAAGCCTGCTGTCCATGATGAAGGGCACGCAGGCGCAACGCGACATGGTGCAGGAGGCGGTGAACCGCTGGTGGTGGCCGGTGCTGGCGATGTTCGGCCCGCCCGACAAGGACAGCCCGAACAGCGCCACCAGCATGCGCTGGGGCATCAAGCGCATCAGCAACGACGACCTGCGCCAGCGCTTCATCGACGCGACCATTCCGCAGACCAAGGTGCTGGGCGTCACCGTGCCCGACCCCGAACTGAAGTGGAACGAGGAGCGCGCGCACTTCGACTACGGCGCCATCGACTGGGACGATTTCTGGAACGTGGTCAACGGCAATGGCCCGTGCAACAAGGAACGCCTGGCCACGCGCGTGAAGGCGCACGACGACGGCCAGTGGGTGCGCGACGCCGCGCTGGCGCATGCGCGCAAGCAGAAGGCCCGGCAACTGAAGGAGGCGGCATGAGCGCAAACACCGATCACCCCCAGTCCACCGATCGCCCTGAGCCTGTCGAAGGGCGTGCTTCGACAGGCTCAGCCCGAACGGCCGGGGAATGGCCGCTGTGGGAAGTCTTCGTGCGCAGCAAGCAGGGCCTGGAGCACAAGCACTGCGGCAGCCTGCACGCCAGCGACGCGCAGCATGCACTGCAGATGGCGCGCGACGTCTACACCCGCCGCCAGGAAGGCGTGAGCATCTGGGTGGTGGCATCGTCTTCCATCACGGCCAGCGCGCCGGACGACAAGGCCGAGTTCTTCGAGCCCGCGGCCGACAAGATCTACCGCCATCCGACTTTCTACGAGATCCCCGACGAAGTGGGGCACATGTGATGACGCCCGCCGCGGTTGTCGCGCCGCTGGACTACCTCCTGCACCTGGCGGACAACGCCCTTGTCCTGGGACAGCGCAACGCCGAATGGAGCGGCCACGGGCCCGCGCTGGAAGAAGACATCGCGCTGGCCAACATCAGCCTGGACCTGGTCGGCCAGGCGCGCATGCTGTACCAGCATGCCGCCACCCGCATGGATGCCGGCACCACCGAGGACACGCTGGCCTATTTTCGCGACCCGGGCCAGTTCCGCAACTACACGCTGCTGGAGCTGCCGCACCACGGCCCGCTGGCCGGCACGGCCACCGCGGACCGCGACTACGCCACCACCATCGCCCGCAACTTCCTGTACTCGGCACTGATGGTGCTGGCGTGGGAAGCGCTGCAGCAGTCGGGCGACGCGCAGCTGGCAGCCATCGCCGCCAAGTCGCTGAAGGAAACGCGCTACCACCTGCGCCACGCGCGCGACTGGACGATCCGCCTGGGCGACGGCACCGAGGAATCGCAGCGCCGCATGCAGGCCGCGTTCGACCACCTGCTGCCCTACACGCAGGAGTTCTGGACGCCGTCCGCGCACGAGACCGAAGCAGTGGCCAACGGCAGCGGCGCCGATGCGCGGCTGCTGCGCGCGGCCTGGGAACAGGAAGTGGACGCCACCCTGGCGGAGGCGACGCTCAAGCGCGCCGCTGCCGCCGGCCACGTGCCGCGCGGCAAGGAAGGCCTGCACTCCGAACACCTGGGCTACGTGCTGGCCGAGATGCAATCGGTGGCGCGCCAGCACCCCGGAGCCAGCTGGTGAACTCCGCCGCGCAGCAGGCCTGGGACCTGCTCGAAGGCGTGCCCGACCCGGAGATTCCGGTGGTCAGCATCCGCGAGCTGGGCATCCTGCGTGAGGTGAACGAAGGCGCCGACGGCGAGCTGGAAGTGGTGATCACGCCCACCTACAGCGGCTGCCCGGCCATGGGACAGATCGAGGACGATGTGCGCGCGCTGCTGCACGCCCACAGCCTGCGGGCGCGCGTGGTCACGCGCCTGGCGCCGGCCTGGAGCACCGACTGGATCACCGAAGACGCGCGGCGCAAGCTGCGCGAATACGGCATCGCGCCGCCGCAGTGTTCGGCGGCCGGCAACGTGGTGCAGTTCGCGCGCCGCGCCGTGCCCGACGTCGTGCCCTGCCCGCGCTGCGGCTCGCACAACACCACCGAAACATCGCATTTCGGCTCTACCGCATGCAAGGCGCTGCACAAGTGCCTGGACTGCCTGGAACCGTTCGACCACTTCAAGCCCTACTAGATTGCGCATGGCCCTGCACTTCCATCCCCTGACCGTCAAGCGCGTCACGCCCGATGCCGCGGGCGCCACCGCCATCACCTTTGCCGTGCCCCCCGAACTGGCCGGCTTCGACTTCCTGCCCGGCCAGTTCCTCACGCTGCGCGCCACGGTGGACGGCCAGGAGGTGCGCCGCAACTACTCGATCTGCAGCCCGACGCAGCGCTATGCCGACGCGCGCGAGATCGACGTCGGCATCAAGCCGGTGGAGGGTGGCCTGTTCTCGCGCTGGGCGGTGCAGTCGCTGCGCCCAGGCAGCGTGGTGGACGTGATGCCGCCGGACGGCCGCTTCACGCCGCGCGCGCCGCAGGCACGCCACCGCGTGGGCTTCGCCGCCGGCTCGGGCATCACGCCGATCCTGTCGATCCTGGCAAGCACGCTGGCGGACGATCCGCAATCGCGCTTCACGCTGGTGTACTGCAACCAGCGCACCAACACCATCATGTTCAACGAGGCGCTGCAGGACCTGAAGGACCGCTATCCGGCGCGCCTGACCCTGCTGCACCTGTTGTCGCGCCAGGCGCAGGACGTGCCGCTGCTCAACGGCCGGCTGGACGAGGCCAAGGTCGGCGAGCTGCTGCAGGCGCTGCTGCCGGTGGCCGACATCGACGAGGCCTTCATCTGCGGGCCCGAAGCGATGATCGAATCGGTCGAGCGCGCGCTGCACGCCGCCGGCATGCCGGCCGACCGCGTGCATGCCGAGCGCTTCACCACGCCCGGCGACCCGGGCTCGGCGGCGCGGCCGCCGCAGGC
>NZ_JACCWG010000342.1 GCF_013697775.1 Ramlibacter sp.
GCGGTGGCGCGCGCCAGCGACAGCGGCGAGTTCGAGGGCGTGCGCGCCTACCGCCGCGGCGACCCGCTCAAGCTGGTGGTGTGGAAGAAGGCAGCCAAGTCGGGCGAACTGGTCAGCCGCGACAGCCTGCAGGCCCAGCGCTACGAGCTGTGGCTGGACATCGCGGCGGCCGGCGCCGGCGACCTGGAGCGCAAGCTGGCGCGCCTGACCGCCTGGGTGCTGCAGGCCGACAAGCTGGGCCAGGACTACGGCCTGCGCCTGCCCGGCCGCGAGATCGCGCCTTCGGGCGGCGAGGCGCACAAGCGGCAGTGCCTGGAGGCGCTGGCCACATGCTGAACGCCGCGCGCTTGCCCGTGGCGCGCCTGGGCGCGCTGTCGAATGCCGTGCGCCTGGGCACGCTGCCGCGCGACGCGCGCGACACGCTGTTCCTGCTGGCGGTGATCGGCTGGCTGGTGCTGCCGCACATCGGCCACCTGCCGGTGTGGTGCAGCCTGCTCACGCTGGGCATGCTGGGGTGGCGCGGCTGGCTGGCGCTGCGCTCGCGGCCGCTGCCCAACCACTGGTGGATGCTGGCGCTGGTGGCCGGCGCGCTGGGCGGCACCTGGTTCACGCACCGCACCCTGCTGGGCCGCGACGCCGGCGTCACGCTGATCGTGGTGCTGCTGGCCTTGAAGACGCTGGAGCTGCGCGCGCGGCGCGACGCCTTCGTGGTCTTCTTCCTGGGCTTCTTCACGATGCTCACCAACTTCTTCTTCTCGCAGTCGCTGCCGGTGGCGGCCGCCATGCTGGTAGGCCTGCTGGGGCTGCTGACGGCGCTGGTCAACGCGCACCTGCCGGTGGGCCGGCCGCCGCTGGCCGAAGCGGCCAAAGTGGCGCTGAAAATGGCGCTGCTGGGCGCGCCGGTGATGGCCGTGCTGTTCATGCTGTTCCCGCGCTTCGCGCCGCTGTGGGGCATTCCCAACGACGCGATGAGCGGGCGCAGCGGCCTGTCGTCCAGCATGGCGGTGGGCACCATGGCCAGCCTGGCATTGGACGACGGCATCGCCATGCGCATCAAGTGGGACGGCCAGCCGCCGCCGCAGGCGCAGCTGTATTTCCGCGGGCCGGTGCTCAGCGTCTTCGATGGCCGCGAATGGCGCCCGCTGGACGCGCGGCTGCTGCCGCGCCTGCCGGCCGTGTTCGGCAACGCGCAGCTGCGCACCGCCGGCGAGCCGGTGCGCTACGCGGTCACGCTGGAGCCGAACAACCGGCCCTGGCTGCTGGTGCTGGACGCCGCGTCGAAGGCGCCCACGGCGTACGGCCTGGAAGCCACCATGACGCCCGAGCTGCAATGGATCGCGTCGCGGCCCGTCACCGACCTGCTGCGCTACAGCGCGGAAAGCCATCCCGCCTACGAAGCCGGCCCCGCCGCCATGGCCGGCGTGCTGCCGCACTACCTGGACCTGCCGCCGGGGTTCGACCCGCGCACGCACGAACTGGCCGCCGAACTGATGCGCGGCCGTGCTGCCGACAAGCCGGCGCTGGTGGAGGCCGCGCTGCAGCGCCTGCGCACCGGCGGCTACAGCTACACCCTGGAGCCGGGCACCTACGGCACCCACACCGCCGACGAATTCTGGTTCGACCGCAAGCAGGGCTTTTGCGAGCACATCGCCTCGGCCTTCGTCGTGCTGATGCGCTCCATGAACATTCCCGCGCGCGTGGTCACCGGCTTCCAGGGCGGCGAGCTCAACGACGTTGACCGCTTCTGGGTGGTGCGCAACAGCGACGCGCACGCCTGGGCCGAAGTCTGGCTGGCCGGCCGCGGCTGGGTGCGCGTGGACCCCACCGGCGCGGTCACGCCCGGACGCATCGGCGCGTTCCAGCGCCTGCGCCCCCAGCCGGGCGTGTTCGGCGCCGCGCTCGGCACCGTCAGCCCCAACCTGGCGGCGCAGATGCGCGCGGCCTGGGAAGCGCTGAACAACAGCTGGAACCAGTGGGTGCTGAACTACACCCAGAGCAAGCAGCTGGACCTGCTGCGCAACATGGGCTTCAGCTCGCCCAGCTGGGAAGACCTGAGCTACGTGCTGCTGTGCCTGCTGGTAGGCGCCGCGCTGCTGGGCGCAGCGTGGAGCTGGTGGGATAAAGTGCAGCACGACCCCTGGCTGCGCCTGCTGGCGCGCGTGCGCAAACGGCTGAGGCAGAAAGGGCTGGAATTGCCCGCAACGAGCCCGCCGCGAAAAATTGCCGATGCCGTGACCGCACATTTCGGCCCGGATGCGACACCATTGGCGCAATGGCTCATTCGACTGGAATTGCTGCGCTACAGCGCCCACCCGCCCTCCACCACCTTCGCCACGCTGCGCCGCGAGCTGCGCCGGCTGCCTTGGCCCCGGTGAGGTTCCGGCTCTCCGTACGCCTGCTGCTGGCTGCCGCCGCGTTCGGCTTGGCGGCAACCACCGCGCTGGCGCAGTCGCCCCGCACCGCGCGCGACGCCCCGGCCGCCGAACGCACCGTCGGCGCGCCGTATGCCAGCGACGAGCAGGCCATGCGCTTTGCCGACGAGGTGGCCGACAAGCACGGCATCGCGCGCGAGTGGATGCGCACCGCCGTCGCCCAGGCGCAGCTGCTGCAAACCGCCATCCGCCTCAACCAGCCGGCTCCCGCCGCCACGGCGAAGAACTGGCGCGTCTACCGCAGCCGCTTCATCGATCCCGTGCGCATCAATGCCGGCGTGCGCTTCTGGCAGGCCAACCGCGAGACGCTGCAGCGCGCCGAAAAGGAATTCGGCGTGCCGGCCGAAATCATCGTCGGCGTGCTCGGGGTGGAGACCATCTACGGCCAGCAGATGGGCGACTTCCGCGTGCTGGACGCGCTGGCCACGCTGGCCTTCAACTTTCCGCAATCGCATCCGCGCGCGGCCGAACGCGCGGCGTACTTCCGCTCGGAGCTGGAGCAGTTCCTGGTGTGGCACAACAAGCGCGGCAGCGACCCGCTGCGCCCGCGCGGCAGCTTCGCCGGCGCCAGCGGCATGCCGCAGTTCATGCCCAGCAGCATCGCGCGCTGGGCGGTGGACTACGACGGCGACAAGCGCATCGACCTGACGCGCAGCACCGACGACGTGATCGGCTCGGTGGCCAACTACTTCAAGGGCTACGGCTGGCACACCGGCATGCCGACGCACTACCCGGTGCGCTTCGACAAGGACAAACTGGACCTGGGCGCGCTGCTCGCGCCCGACATCCTGCCCACCTTCACCGTGGCAAGCTTCCAGGGCAGGGGCGCGGTGCTGGAAGGCCCGGCACTGGAGCACAAGGGCCCGCTCGCGCTGATCGAGCTGCAGAACGGCGGCGACACGCCGACCTTTGTAGCGGGTACCGAGAACTTCTACGTGGTCACGCGCTACAACTGGTCCAGCTATTACGCGATGGCGGTGATCGAGCTGGGGCGCGAGGTGCGGGAGGCGATGGAGCGGCAAGGGCCGCGGCCGGCCTCCTGATGGGCGTTGCCACAACTGCAGGTTGACGGAAGAACAGACCAATCGGCACCGACTCAGCTGGTGCCACCAACCTATCATTCAAAGCTTTGGAGCCGCGATGCCGTTTCACCGGCCCAAGTGCGATTCGCGTGGTGACCAGCGACCTGAAGTTCGAGCAAGCCTGGGACAAGTTCCGCGCCGAGAAACCGCCTGGGGCCAAGGCCACCGGCGACAGTTCCACCCCGGGCACGCCGCCGGTCCATTCCGATGTGCTCGGCACCTGGGCGGAAGTCACCGACGAGTTCGTCAAGGACTGAGAGAACACGGCGGGGTGCCGCGCGCCGCGATCTCCAGCGTCACCGTGCGCGCCTTCGCCTCGCCGCCGCGCACCACCACCTCCCCCACCGACACCGGCAGCTTGAACCGCCGCGGCCCGGCGCTGCCGGGGTTGACGTACAGCACGCCGCCCAGCTCGCGCACCAGCGGCCTGTGCGAATGGCCGGCGACCACGACACGGATCCCTTCCGCGCGCGGATCGACGTCGAGCTGCGCAAGGTCGTGCAGCATGTAGAAGCCGATGCCACCGAACACCAGTCGCTGTGTCCCGGGAACGGCGGCCGCCCAGGCCGCGCCTTCGTCGTTGTTGCCGCGCACCGCGGCCACCGGCGCAATGGCGGCGAGTTGCTGCAGGATCTCCGGCTTGCCGATGTCGCCGCCGTGCAGGATGTGGTCGCAACCTCGCAGGAATGCCAGGGCCTCGGGCCGCAGCAGGCCGTGGGTGTCGGAGATCAGGCCGATGCGCATCCCGCTTGCCTCATCACCGGCTCAGACGCTGCCTTCCTGTTCCACCACCAGGATGCGCGCTTCGCCGCGCGGATGCGCCACGTGCTCGCAGCCGATGCCGGCGAAGAACACGTCTCCCGCGTTCAGCGTCACGACGCGCTCGGCACCGCCTTCGGCCGGATCGCGGTAGTGCATGTCCACCACGCCGTCGAGCACGGCGAACACCTCTTCGCCGTCGTTCACATGCCATTTGTAGGGCTGGTCGGTCCAGTGCAGGCGGGTGGTGACGCCGCGCATGTTGGCGACGTCGGCCGCGCCC
Source organism: Ramlibacter sp. (assembly GCF_013697775.1). GTDB lineage: Bacteria > Pseudomonadota > Gammaproteobacteria > Burkholderiales > Burkholderiaceae_C > Ramlibacter. The sequence goes on from NZ_JACCWG010000342.1 coordinate 4,557, forward strand.
CAGGCACGCTCGGCCTTGAATTCCTTGCCACGGAAGATTTTCATGATGGATTCGACTGCAGTGGTGAGCGGCACACCGGTGCATTCTCCCGCAGAACGGTTTGCGGCAGATGTGCAGGAACCGTTCATCATCAATTCGAACCATGGCGATGCGCCGCGCGATCGGGTAAAAAGAAGCCACCATGGACACTCCGTTCGATCTTCAACCGACCCTGGTGGGCCCGCGCGTCACCGTGCGCCCGATCCGAGAAAGCGACTGGGAAGGCATGTTCCGCGCGGCGGCCGATCCCCGCGTGTGGGAGCTGCACCCGGTCAGCGATCGCTACACCGCGCCGGTGTTCCGCGAGTTCTTCGACGGCGCGCTGGCAAGCGGCTCGGCCTTCGCGTTCGTCGACAACCGCAGCGGCGCGATCATGGGCTCCAGCCGCTACCACGGCCTGGACCCGGCGGCAGGTGAGGTCGAGATCGGCTGGACCTTCATGGGCGTCGACTACTGGGGCGGCAGCTACAACCTGGAAGTCAAGACGCTGATGCTCGAACACGCCTTCCGGTTCGTGGACACGGTGGTGTTCTGGGTGGGCGAAACCAATTTTCGCTCGCAGCGCGCCATGGGCAAAATCGGCGGCGTGCTGCGCAATACGCTGAACCCGCGGGTGCTCAACGGGGTCAGCTACCCGCACCTGGTGTATGCGATCACCAGGGACGCGTTCGCGGCGCGCCTCAGGCCGGCGACGGCACCAGGAAGTCCCGGCTGATGCGCGCGCCCAGGTCGTTCACGCGGTCCAGGAACTGGGTGAGGAAGGCGTGCAGCCCGGTGGCCAGGATCTCGTCGATGTGGCCGTACTGCAGCTCGGCGCGCAGCTTGCCGGACAGGCGCATCGTCTCGGCCGACTGCTGGGTGCCCACCATTTCCAGGTTGCTCACCACCTCGTTCATGCTGGCGTGCAGCGAGCGCGGCATGTCGGCGCGCAGGATCAGCAGTTCGGCCACGCGTTCGGGCGTGATGACGTCGCGGTAGACCTTGCGGTAGATCTCGAAGGCGGAGACGCTGCGCAGGATCGCGCTCCAGTGGTAGAAGTCGTACTCCTGGTCCTTCTCGCTGGCCGCGCCGAAGAAGTCGCTCTGCACCGCGTGGAACTTCACGTCGACCAGCCGTGCGGTGTTGTCCGCGCGTTCCAGGAAGGTGCCCAGGCGCATGAAGTGCAGCGCCTCGTCCATGAGCATGGTGCCCACCGTCACCCCGCGCGACAGGTGCGAGCGGAACTTCACCCACTCGAAGAACTGGCCGGGGTCGCGCTCGAACTCGCCGTTGCGCAGCGCCCGGTTGACCTCCAGCCAGGTCTGGTTCTGCGTTTCCCAGGCCTCGGTGGTGAGCGAGCCGCGCACGGCGCGCGCGTTCTCGCGCGCCGCGCGCAGGCACGAGACGATGGACGACGGGTTGTTGTCGTCCTTCACCATGAACTCCATCACGCACTTGGGCACGATGGCGCCGTGCTTGGCGGTGTAGGCGGGCATCAGCTCGCTGATGGACAGCATGCCCTGCCAGCCGACCTGCGCCACTTCCGCGGACTGCGGCAGCAGCGAGGTCTGGTAGTTCACGTCCAGCATGCGGGCGGTGTTCTCGGCCCGCTCGGTGTAGCGGGACATCCAGTACAGATGGTCGGCGGTGCGGCTCAGCATGTTTTTTCAGACCTCCAGCACCCAGGTGTCCTTGGTCCCGCCGCCCTGCGACGAGTTGACCACCAGCGAGCCCTCCTTCAGCGCCACGCGGGTCAGCCCGCCCGGCACCATCTGCACCTCCTTGCCGGAGAGCACGAAGGGCCGCAGGTCGATGTGGCGCGGCGCGATGCCGCTTTCCACATACGTGGGGCAGCTGGAGAGCGACAGCGTGGGCTGGGCGATGTAGCGGCCGGGGTCGGCTTCCAGCGCGCGCCGGAAATCCTCGATCTCCTGGGTGGTGGAAGCAGGCCCGACCAGCATGCCGTAGCCGCCGGCGCCGTGCACCTCCTTGACCACCAGGTCCTTCAGGTTCGCCAGCACGTAGCCCAGGTCGTCCTTGTTGCGGCACACGTAGGTGGGCACGTTGGACAGGATCGGCTTTTCGCCCAGGTAGAACTCGATCATCTTGGGCACGTAGGGGTAGATCGACTTGTCGTCGGCCACGCCGGTGCCGATGGCGTTGCACAGGGTTACGTTGCCGGCGCGGTAGACGTCCAGCAGCCCCGCGCAGCCGAGCGTGGAGGTCGGGCGGAACGCCAGCGGATCGAGGAAGTCGTCGTCCACGCGGCGGTAGATCACGTCCACCCGCTTGGGGCCGCGCGTGGTGCGCATGTAGACGAAGCTGTCCTTCACGAACAGGTCCTGGCCCTCGACCAGTTCCACGCCCATCTGCTGCGCCAGGAACGCGTGCTCGAAGTAGGCGCTGTTGTACATGCCGGGGGTGAGCACCACCACCGTGGGATCGTCGGTGGTGGACGGCGCGGTGGCGCGCAGCGTCTCCAGCAGCAGGTCGGGGTAGTGCATCACCGGCGCCACCTTGTGGCTGCTGAACAGGTCGGGGAACAGCCGCATCATCATCTTGCGGTCTTCCAGCATGTAGCTCACGCCGCTGGGCACGCGCAGGTTGTCCTCCAGCACGTAGTACTCGCCCTGCCCCTGCGCGTTGCGCGCGCGCACGATGTCGACGCCGGCGATGTGCGAGTACACGTCGTTGGGCACCTTCACGCCGATCATCTCGGGGCGGAACTGCGCGTTGCCGGTGATTTGCTCGGCCGGCACGATGCCGGCGCGCAGGATCTCCTGGCCGTGGTAGACGTCGTGCACGAAGCGGTTCAGCGCCGTCACGCGCTGCACCAGGCCGCGCTCCATGGTGCGCCACTCGTCAGCCGGGATGATGCGCGGGATCAGGTCGAACGGGATCAGCCGCTCGGTGCCGGCGCCGGCCTCGTCCTTCGCGCCGTACACGGCGAAGGTAATGCCCACGCGCCGGAAAATCATCTCCGCCTCCTCGCGGCGCGAGCGCATGGTGTCCTCGGGCTGGCGCGCCAGCCAGTCGGCATAACCCCGGTAATGTTCGCGCACGCCCTGGAGCTGCGACTGCGTCTGCCCTCCCATGGACTGCGTCTGGAACTGAAGCGGTCCGTTGCCGGACCACTGGGCGAGCATCTCGTCGAATCGGGTGTGCATGGCAGACAAAGGATAGCAAGTTCCAGGCCGGTGGATGAGCTGTTTTGGTGCGCCGGCGACACGGCGCGGAGCATCTTCAGACGGCGTCCTACGGCGGCCGGTGATGGCCAAGCTTCCAAATTTGCCGCCCCAGCACGGCAATCGAGGAGGCTTCCCCCGCACGACAATCAACGCCATTTCCCTTAGCATCGTCCACATGATCCGCGACATTTCCGCCCTGTTCTCCGCCGTCCTCCTGACAGCGACGCTGGTGAGTCCGCTCGCGCACGCGTGTTCGAGCATGATGGTGACGAGGGGGGCGACGATGGACGGCTCCACCATGGTCACCTACAACGCCGACGCGCAATTCCTTTACGGGGAGCTGCGCTACACGCCGGCGGATCGGCATATGGCTGGCATCCAGCGCAAGGTCATCGACTGGGAAACGGGGGAGCTGCTCGGGCGCATCCCCGAGGTGCCGGCAACCTACGCGGTGGTCGGCAACATGAACGAGCGCCAGCTCACCATCGCCGAATCGAGCTTCACCGCGCGCAAGGAACTCACGCCGCCGTCCGGGATGCTCGACTACGGCTCGCTGATCTTCATCGCGCTGGAGCGGACGAAGACGGCGCGTGAGGCGATCCTGTTGATGACCCGCCTCGCGGCCGAGCACGGCTATTCATCGTACGGCGAGTCATTCTCGATCGCCGACCCGAACGAGGCCTGGCTGATGGAGATGATCGGCAAGGGCGTGGGCAACAAAGGCGCGGTGTGGGTGGCGCGCCGCCTGCCCGAGGGGACCCTGACGGCAAGCGCCAACCACGCCCGGATCACCCAGTTCCCGCTCAACGATCCCGACAACACGCTGTACTCGCCCGATGTCATTTCGTTCGCGCGCGAGAAGGGCTGGTACAGCGGCGCGGACAAGGACTTCAGTTTCGCGGACGTCTACAACCCGTTCGACTTCGATGCCTACCGGCTCACCGAATCCCGGGTGTGGAGCATCTTTCGGCGCGCCGCGCCCTCGCTGGGCCTGGGGCCCGAGTACGTGGACGGCTCGACGCTGGACAAGCGGCTGCCGCTGTGGGTCAAGCCCGACCGCAAGCTGTCGGCGCAGGACGTGATGGCGCTGATCCGCGATCATTTCGAGGACACGCCATTCGACATGTCGAAGGACATCGGCGCCGGCCCCTACGGGCTGCCGTACCGCTGGCGTCCGCTGTGGTGGGATATTGACGGCAAGAAGTACTTCAACGAGCGCGCGCTCTCCACCCAGCAGACCGCGTTCTCCTTCGTGGCGCAGATGCGTGGGTGGCTGCCGGACGCGGTGGGCGGCCTGCTGTGGTTCGGCTTCGACGACACCGCCTTGACGGTGTACACGCCGATGTATGTGGGCATCCGCAAGGTGCCGAAGAACTTCGCCGAGGGTGTGGCCGACCGCGGCAGGTTCTCGTGGGACTCCTCGTTCTGGGTGTTCAACTGGGTGTCGAGCCAGGCCTATGCGCGCTGGAGCGACGTCGTGGTCGATGTGCAGAAGGAGAAGAACGCGCTGGAAGGCGGATTCTTCGCCAGCCAGGCGGAGGTGGAGAAGACGGCCGTCGAGAAGTACAAGCAGAACCCCGAGGCCGCGCGCAACTACCTGACCGAGTATTCCGTCCGCCAGGGCGACAAAGTCCACGCGCACTGGCGCAAATTTGGCGAAGAGCTCTTCGTGAAGTACCTCGACGGCAACGTCCGGGAGGACACCGGCAAAATTAATTTCCCCAGACCCAGGGAAGCCTGGTACCGCGCGATCGTGCGCGACACGGGGAGGCGGCTCGAGCGCGGGGTTCAGCCGGCCGTCACACCGCCGTGACACCGGGATAGCGCACCTCTTTCGCACCCTACGGCGGTGCGTGGTGCCAGTAGCGGGCCTGCCGTTCGCGCTCGCAGCCCACGGCGCCGGCTTCTGCCGACCGCCACGCCGCGGCGCCGCAGCGCGCCGACGGCACCAGCCGGATGCCGTGCTCCGCATAGCGCTGCGCCACCGCCGGCGCCGGGTGGCCGAAGCGGTTACGGTAGCCGGCCTGGGCCAGCGCGATGCGGGGATGCACGGCGTCCAGGAAGGCCTCGCTCGAAGACGTCTTGCTGCCGTGGTGCGGCACCAGCAGCAGGTCGGCCGCCAGCGGTGCGCCGTCGGCCACCAGCCGCGCCTCCTGCGGCTGCTCGATATCGCCGGCCAGCAGCGCCGTGGCCCGGCCGTTGCCGATGCGCAGCACGCAGCTGATGGCATTGGGCTTGGGTCCCATGCCGTAGTCCGCCGGCAGCGGATGCAGGATCTCGAAGCGCACGCCGTCCCATTCCCAGTGCTGGCCGTTCTCGCAGCGGGTGGCGCGGCGGACCGCCTGCAGTTCGTGCTGCGGCTCGATGGAGCTCAGCAAACTGGCCTGCGGCTGCATTGCCAGCACGGCGCGGGCGCCGCCGGTGTGGTCGGCGTCGCGGTGGCTCAAGACCAGCATGTCGATGCGCTCGCCGGCCTGGCGCAACAGCGGCACCAGCACGCGGTGGCCGGCATCCGTGTCCTGGCCGTAGCGCGGCCCGGCGTCGTACACCAGGGTGTGCGTGGCGGTGCGCACGATCACCGCGTTGCCCTGGCCGATGTCCGCGGCCAGCAGGTCGAACTCGCCCCCCGGTGGGCGCGGCGGCTGCCACAGCAGCACGGGCAGCATCAGCGGCAGCCCCAGCAGGCGCAGCGGCGCCGGCAAGGGCATGGCCAGCAG
>NZ_JACCWG010000347.1 GCF_013697775.1 Ramlibacter sp.
CCTGCTGCAGGCGCGCTGCCGCACGCTGGCGGGCGTCAGGCCCGATCCGCTCGGGCGCTAAAGCGTCCGCGCGGCCGCGTGGGCACAATTGCCGTTTCGCAACGACGATGGAGCGGCCACCGATGGCGCACGAAGACACGCAGGACCCGCTGGCAGCCTGGCTGGCCGAGGAACGCGAGGTGCTGGAGCGGGTGAATGCCGGCGTGGGCTGCGGCGTGTCGCGCCCCGAGCAGGTCGCGGGCATGACCGGCCTGCAGATGATGCAGGCCTGCCTGCGAGGCGAACTGCCCTATCCGTCGATCGCGCGCACGCTGGACTTCCAGCTGCTGCAAGTGGATGCCGGCCGGGCGCTGTTCCAGGGCACGCCGGGCAGCGGCCACCTCAATCCCATGGGCGGCATCCACGGCGGCTGGTACGCCACCCTGCTCGATTCCGCCCTGGGCTGCGCGGTGCACACCATGATGCCGCAGGGCCGCGCCTACACCACGGCCGAATTGAGCGTGAACCTGGTGAAGGCGATCGGGCCGAAGGTGCAGCGCGTGCGCGCCGAAGGACGGGTGATCCACTGCGGCCGCCAGCTCGCCACGGCCGACGCGAAGCTGTACGGCCCCGACGGCACCCTGTACGCGCACGGCACCACGACCTGCCTGGTGTTCGAGATGCGCGCCTGAGGGGATTCAGGACGGCTGCCGCGCGAAGCTGGCGGTGCAGGCGCGCAGCTCGCGCCGGCGCGCGGAGCCCGTGTCGCCTTCCAGCCGGCCTTGCATGGTGTAGCGATAGGGGCTGCCTTGGGCCAGGCGGCCGAAGGTGTGTTCCGACTTGCCGCTGATGCCTTCGGCCTGGAGTTCCAGCGCACCGTCCGGCGCCACCGTTCCGGCGAGCGCGAGCCAGCCCGGCGCGCCGCGGCTGCCGGATTGCCCGGCCATGCGCCCCTGCGCGACCTCCACGGCGAAACGGAAGTCGTAGCCCTTGACGAAGACCCCCTGCTCCTTCACGTCGTCGCAGACCAGCGTGACGGCCCATCGGCCGTCGTAGGCAGCCGCGGGCGCCGCTGCGGGCTGCGGCGCCTGCGCGGATGCGGCGGCGCCGGCAAGCAGCAAGGCCAACGCACAGGCGGATCGGCGTGCGGCCGTTGCGCTACGCGGTGCTGCGAGAAGAGGATGGATCGTCATGCGTCGCCTTTCTGTTCCTGCCTTGCGGCATCCGTGGTCCGATGCGGCACCTGGCGGGCCAGCCGCGCGCGGGCCGCTCCGAGCAGGACCCGCGAATAGAGTTTGTGAAAACCGAGCAGCGCGCGGAACATCATGCCCAACGCCGGTTTGCCGGTCTTGCGGCGCACCACCGGGACGACGGCGGAGCCGAAGTAGAGCCGCGTCCCGCCAGTGCCGCCGTCCCCGGCGGGTTCCACCATCAGCCAGGACTTGGTCCGCCCGCTGAAGTCACCCATCAGCAGCTGGCGGTCCTCGCGCGCCTCGACCGTCCAGGCCGAGAACGCATCGGACTCACCGCGCGCGAGCTGCCCCGCCTGAGCATCGGTCGATGGCCGCGCGAGGAAGCGGCTCAGCAGCCAGCGTTCGATCTTGAACACCGGCGTGGTGTAGAACGCCTCGACGAATTCGCATTGCGACACCGTGTGCGGCAGATGAGTGGTGTAGCAGTCGACATACGCGCCGAAAACGACGTAGCGCGCCAGCGAGGCGCCAGGCGGTACTGCACAGGGCCGCGTGAGGAACATCACAGCAGGGCCTCCCATACGGGTTCAGCGTTCGGGCGGTTCGGGAAATTCCTCAGCCACAGCACACCGTCGACCCGCAGCACACCGAACTCCACGCGCACCGGATGCGCCGACGTGTCGCCATAGATCGGGCGGCTGAAGCAGGTGACGCCGGGATTCTTGCTGCAGTAAAGCTCCGTCATCCTGTACCCGCCTCTGTTGACCGAGCCCAGTTGCTTGAACACATTGGCCTCGTTGCCGTCCACGGCGCCCCCGGGTTCCTGGTAGACGTCGCACAGGTAGTCGAAGCTGCCGTAGCGAAACGACAGCGGCTGCGTCGGACGCCCCGCGGACAGCGCGAGATAGCGGTCCTGCCAGCAATAGGGGAGCTCCTCGCGCAGGAACGCGGCGACGTCACCTGTTGGCGATTCACGCGCGACAGCGAGGATGTCGCCATAGGGCACCGGGCGCACCGCGGATGGCTGGCTGGAATCCATCGGTTCCTCCATGGAGTTTTCGTATCATGGCGCAATGCGAATCCTGCACACCATGCTGCGCGTCGGCGACATCCAGCGCGCCATCGACTTCTACACCCGGCTGCTCGGCATGACGCTGCTGCGCACCACCGAACGGCCCGAGCAGAAGTACTCGCTCGCCTTCGTCGGCTACGGCAGCAATCCGGACCATGCCGAGCTGGAGCTCACCTACAACCACGGCGTGGACAGCTACGAGATCGGCACGGCCTACGGCCACATCGCCATCGCCGTGCCCGACGTGTACGCGGCCTGCGACAAGATCCGCGCGGGCGGCGGCAACATCACGCGCGAGCCCGGTGCGGTGAAGGGCGGCAACACGGTGATCGCCTTCGTCACCGACCCGGATGGCTACAAGATCGAGCTGATCCAGCGCGACGCCGCCTGACTACGTGCCGGCCGCCCGGTGCAGCCGCGCTGCCTCGGCGGCGATGCCGGTAATTCGCGCCCAGTCGCCAGCTTGCACCGCCTCGGCCGGCGTCAGCCAGGAGCCGCCCACGCACACCACGTTGGGCAGCGCCAGCAGGTCCGCCGCGTTGGCCGCATTCACGCCGCCGGTGGGGCAGAAACGCACCTCGGGAAACGGCCCGTGCCAGGCCTTCAACAGCGCCGGGCCGCCGGCCTGCATGGCGGGAAAGAATTTCAGCGCCAGCCAGCCGTCTTCCTGCGCCGCCATGATTTCGCTGGCCGTGGCCACGCCGGGCAGCAGCGCCAGGCCCTGCTCGCGGCAGGCCTGGCCCATCGCATGCGTGTAGCCGGGGCTGACGGCAAAGCGCGCGCCGGCATTGGCCGCGGCGCGCGCATCGGCCGCGCTGCGCACCGTGCCGGCGCCCACCACGGCGTCGGGCACCTCCCTGGAGATGGCTTCCATGCAGGCCAGCGCCACGGACGTGCGCAGCGTGATCTCCAGCATGCGGATGCCGCCGGCCACCAGCGCACGCGCCAGCGGCACGGCATGCGCCACCTCGTCCAGCACGATCACCGGAATCACCGGCGCGTCGCGCATCACCTCCAGCGCGCTCGGGCGCTGCGCCGTCGTCACAGCCATGTGCACGCCCCCTCTTCCGCTGCCAGCGCGTTGCGGCGCATGCCGCCGAACAGCTCGCGGCCGATGCCGAAACCGTTGCCTTGCCGCAGCGCGTGCGGCATCGTCGCCGCTTCGCGCGCGTTCCATTCCTTGTCGTCCACCAGCGCCGCCAGCGTGCCGGCCGCGCAATCCAGCCG
>NZ_JACCWG010000401.1 GCF_013697775.1 Ramlibacter sp.
GGGGCCGCGCGGCCGCTACGGCGAGGGCTACTACGGCGCCTACCTGCGCGATGCGGACGGCAACAAGGTCCACCTGGCCTACCGCGGCGACCTGCCGGGCGGCTGAGCCGCAAGGAGCACCATGTTCTCCCACGTCTTCATCAGCGTCACCGACTTCGAACGCGCCTTCGCGTTCCATGCTGCGGTGATGCGCGCGCTCGGCCTGGACCTGCGCTTCCACGCGCCGGAGAAGCCCTGGGCCGGCTGGCACGGTGCCGGCGGCGCGCGGCCGCTGTTCGTGATCTGCAAGCCATACGACGGGCAGCCGCACGACGCGGGCAACGGCCAGATGGTGGCCTTCGCTGCGGCCAGCCGGCAGGTGGTGCGCGAAGCGCATGCCGCCGCCCTGGCACACGGCGGCAGCTGCGAAGGCCCGCCGGGGCCGCGGCCGCACTACCACGCGCATTACTACGGGGCGTATTTCCGCGATCCCGACGGCAACAAGTTCTGCGTGGCCTGCCACGAGGAGGAAGCATGAAGCTCGGCAAGATCATCCCCATCCTGCGCATCTTCGACGAAGCCAAGGCGCGCGAGTTCTACCTGGACTTCCTGGGCTTCAAGGTCGACTGGGAGCACCGCTTCGAGCCCGCGTTGCCGCTGTACCTGCAGGTGTCCAGCGGCGAGTGCATCCTGCACCTGTCGGAACACCACGGCGACTGCTCGCCCGGGGCCGCGGTGCGCATCGACGTGGACGACGTCGATGCAGCAGGGACTGCTGGCCAAGGCCTACGGCTACGCCCGGCCCGGGGTCGAGGACACGCCCTGGGGCCGGCGCGAGATGCAGGTGCGCGACCCGTTCGGCAACCGGCTGGTGTTCGCCGGCCCGCAGACCGCCTGAACCGGCCGTGCCCGGCAATAATCCAGCCCCATGGAGACAAAGTGGCTGGAAGATTTCGTGAGCTTGGCGGAAACCCGCAGTTTCAGCCGCTCGGCGCAGCTGCGCCACGTGACCCAGCCCGCGTTCTCGCGCCGCATCCAGGCGCTGGAGGCCTGGGCCGGCACCGACCTGGTGGACCGCAGCTCCTACCCCACCCGCCTGACGCCGGCCGGCCAGACGCTGTATGCGCAGTCGCTGGAGATGCTGCAGGCGCTGCAGACCACGCGCGCCATGCTGCGCGGCCACGCCGCGGCCGGGCAGGACGTCATCGAGTTCGCCACGCCGCACACCCTGGCCTTCACCTTCTTTCCGGCCTGGATCTCCACGCTGCGCGAAGCCTTCGGGCCGATCAAGAGCCGGCTGATCGCGCTGAACGTGCATGACGCCGCCATGCGGCTGGTGGAGGGCAGCTGCGACCTGCTGATCGCCTACCACCATCCCTCGCAGCCGCTGCAGCTGGACGCCGACCGCTACGAGATGGTGGTGCTGGGCCAGGAGAGCCTGGCGCCGTACTGCAAGCCCGACGCCCAGGGCGAGCCGATGTTCCGGCTGCCGGGCCGGCCGGGCCATCCGCTGCCGTACCTGGGGTACGCGCCGGGTGCGTATCTGGGGCGCATGGCCGACCTGATCCTGAAGCAGGCGGGCACCCCCATCCACCTGGACCGGGTCTACGAAACCGACATGGCCGAGGGCCTGAAAGTGATGGCGCTGGAAGGCCACGGCATCGCCTTCCTCCCCTCCAGCGCGGCGCGCAAAGAGCTGCACGCGCACCGGCTGGTGAGCCCGGTGCCGCCCGAGCTGGCCAGCCTGGAAATGGTGATGGAGGTGCGCGCCTACCGCGAGCGGCCCACCGCGCAGCAGGCCGGCAAGGGCACGGCGCAGGCGCTGTGGGCCTTCCTGGCGGCGCAGGCGGCGCAACCTGCCGGCGCGGCCCTCCCATAACCATCTTGCATAAAGCTGCGCGCAAACGGCATTGGCGCCCCCGCGATGGCGGCCCTACAGTCGCGCCACTTTTTCCAGGCGTCCCATGGTTTCGGCTGAATCCGGGATGGCTACGAGAAAGCGGCATTGCCAGCCAGGACCGCCATTACCATGGGCGCGGGCACGAAGCCTGCTTTCGCACAGGGGCGGGTAGCTACGGGGTGGTTCCCGGGCCGCGAATCCCTAGAATTCCATGTCGCCCTTGCGGCGCCCAACTCAGGAGAAATCGAATGAAGAAGCATCTATTGGCAATCGGGGTCGCGCTGCTGGCGGCCGGTGCCGTCCACGCCCAGGCCACCGACACGCTGGCCAAGGCCAAGGCCGCCGGCAAGGTGGTGATGGGTGTGCGCGAGTCCTCCGCGCCGCTGTCCTTCACGCTGGGCAACAACCAGTACACCGGCTACCACGTGGAGCTGTGCCAGCGCATCCTGAAGGCCGTGCTGCCGGGCGTGCCGGTGGAATACGTGCCGGTGACCTCGGCCAACCGCATTCCGCTGGTGCAGAACGGCACCGTGGACATCGAGTGCGGCTCCACCACCAACAACGCCACCCGCCAGAAGGATGTGTCCTTCGCGCTCACCACCTACGTGACCGAAGTGCGCACGGCGGTCAAGACGACGTCCGGCATCAAGTCCATCGCCGACCTCAAGGGCAAGAACGTGGCCACCACCACCGGCACCACCTCGGTGGCGCTGCTGCGCAAGCACAAGCGCGGGGCCGGCGTCACCTTCACCGAGGTGTACGGCAAGGACCACGCCGACAGCTTCCTGCTGCTGGAGTCCGGGCGCGCCGACGCCTTCGTGATGGACGACAACATCCTGGCCGGCCTGATCGCCTCGTCCAAGTCGCCCAAGGACTTCATGATCACCGGCGAGACGCTGAACGTCGAGCCGATCGCCATCATGATGCGCAAGGACGACGCCGGCTTCAAGAAGGCGGTGGACGACTACATCCGCGGCGCCATGAAGGCCGGCGAGCTGAACCTGCTGTACACCAAGTGGTTCATGCAGCCGATCCCGCCGAAGAACACCAGCGTGAACCTGCCCATGGGCAAGATCATGGCGGGCCTGGTGAAGACGCCGTCCGACCAGCCGGCCGAGGAATACAACAAGTAAAAGCAAGCCTGCCGCGCGCCATCCGGCGC
>NZ_JACCWG010000405.1 GCF_013697775.1 Ramlibacter sp.
TGCGTTGCGTTGCGTTGCGTTGCGTTGCGTTGCGTTGCGTTGCGTTCATGGATGGTGCCATCAAGCGTGCACCGGGCGGCGCTTGAGCCTTCGCTCCAGCCAGTAGGCCAGCCGCGACAGGCCGAAGCACAGCACAAAGTAGCTGAGCGCCAGCGCCCCATACACCTCGGCTGCGCGCGTGAACACCTGCACGTTGATCTGCGTGGCGATGAACGCCACCTCGGTCAGCCCGATGATGTAGCCGAGCGAGGTTTCCTTGATGGTCGCCACGAACTGGTTCACCAGCGAGGGCAGCATGCTGCGCAGCGCCTGCGGCAGCACCACGTGGCGCATCGCGCCCAGGTAGGTGAAGCCGAGCGAGCGCGCCGCGGCCCACTGCCCGCCGGGCACGCCGCGGATGCCCGCGCGCACGATCTCGGCGAGGTAGGCGCCGTCGAACACGATCAGCGCCATCAGCATGGTGCCGAACTGGTCGCTCTTGTGGCCGGTGAGCGCGGGCAGGAAGAAGTAGCCCCAGAAGATCACCATCAGTAGCGGCACGCCGCGCACCACGTACACCAGCGCCGTCACCGGCCAGCACAGCGCGCGCCACGGGCTGACCCGCGCCAGCCCGAGCGCGATGCCCACCGGCAGCGACAGCGCGAGCGCCAGCGCGGCCAGCAGCAGGGTCAGCGACAGCCCGCCCAGCGGCCCCTGCGGAAACTGGCCCATCAGGAAGTACCGCCAGTAGGTGTCGATTAATTCCAGCATCGGTGCGCCGTCCTCAGGCCGGGCGCACCGGATAGCGGTGCTCGAACACCGCCGCCGCCGCGGTGATCGCCAGCGACACGGCGAGGTAGGCCGAGGTGGTGAAGACGAAGGCCTCGGCGCTGCGGAACGAGTCCGACTCCACGCGCGCGGCCTGCGCCATCATCTCGGCCACGCCGATGACGGTGGCGATGCTGGTGTCCTTCCACAGGCTCAGCGTGCGCGAGATCAGTGGCGGCACGGTGATGCGGATGGCCTGGGGCAGCACCACCAGCCGCATGGCGCCCAAAAAGCCGAAGCCCAGCGCCCGCGCCGCATCCAGCTGGCCCGCCGGCACCGCGCGGATGCCGCTGCGCACGTCCTCGGCCATGTACGCGGCGCAATACAGCGTGAGGCCGACCACCGCGCACAGCAGCTCGATGTTGCCGCTCTGCAGCCACTCGCGCAGGCCTTCCGGCAGCATGGCCGGCACGCCGAAATACCAGAACAGCAGGTGCGCGAGCAGCGGCACGTTGTGGATGCTCTCCACATACAGCCAGCCCAGCGCGCGCAGCGGCGCGAACGGCGCCAGGCGCAGCAGCGCCACCGCCATGCCGAGCGGCAGCGCCAGCAGCAGCGTCATGCCCGCCAGCTGCAGCGACACGACGAAGCCGCTGAGCAGCCAGTCGTGGTAGCGGCCCGCCAGGACCAGGCCGATGTCGAACTGCGGCATCCTGCCCGGTCCCCGCGATTACAGCTTGTCGCTCTCGATGCGGAAGGCGCGCCTGGTGAACTGCAGCTTGCTGTCCGGGCCGTACCACTTGAAGAACAGCTTCTCGGCCTCGCCCGACTTCTCCAGGTCGGCCAGCACGCCGTCCACCGCCGCCTTCACGCCCTTCTCGCCTTTGCGCACGCCCAGCGCGATCGGCTCCACGCTGAGGTTGGCCGGCAGCACCGTGTAGTCCTTCCTGGCGGCGCCGAGCTTGGCGTGGTCGTTCATCAGCGAGGACTCGTCGTTGACGTAGCCCACGCCCTTGCCCTGCTGCAGCGCCAGGAAGGCCTGCTGCGTGGTCTCGAAGGTGACCACGTCCACGCCGGGCACGGCCTTGCGCACGTTGGGCTCCTGCGTGCCACCTTTGACCGTCAGCACCCGCTTGCCGGCCAGCTGCGCGAGGTCGGCGACACCGCTGCTGTTCTTCACCATCACCTTCTGGCCGGTGACGAAGGTGGTCAGCGAAAAATCGATCTGCGCCTCGCGCTCCTTGGTGTGCGTGAGCGACGCGGCCAGCAGGTCGATGCGGCCTTGCTGCAGCTCGGGGATGCGCGCGGCCACCGACAGCTGGCGGATCACCGGCTTCACGCCGATCCTGCGGGCGATGGCGTGCGCCAGGTCGACCTCGTAGCCGACGATCTCGCGCGTCCTCGGGTCCACGAAGCTGTTGGGCTCGTCGGTGCCGAGCACGCCGACCACCAGCTCGCCCTTCTTGCGGATGTCGTCGAGCTGGTCGGCGTGGGCGGCGGGAACGAGGGCCGCGGCGGTAAAGGCGGCGGCGGCAAGCAGGCGGATGTTCATGTTTCTTCGGCTTATCGGAATGTCGAGGTTGGCGAATGTAGCGACGGCGCGCGCCGCGGCAAACGACAGACTTCCGATAAGCACATGCGCATAAGCTCAGGCGTCCGGCTCCGTCTGGGACAAGCGCGCGGGAAAGAGCTTGGCGAGGACGCGGGCGACGTCTTCGCCGACCTGCACGAAGCGCGCGTTCACGTAGCCGAACCAGAGTTCATAGCGCTGCAGCTGCCGGAACGTGCTGTACGGCTGGTTGGGAAACATGTCTTCGCGTTGCAGCAGCTGGTCGACCCAGAACCGGGCTTCGCCGAGCCAGCCGTCCACCGGCGGTGCGCCGGCATCGCGGTCGGGGTAGGCATCGGCCCAGCCGATGTCCAGCAGCATCGCCAGCAGCGACAGCTCCACCAGGTTGCCCAATGCCCAGCCGGCATCTTCCCCGGTGCCATCCACCACCGCCAGCGACTGCGCATGCGCCAGCCGCCACAGCTGGCGCAGCTCGGCGTGGCGGCCGTGCTCCAGGCCGCCCGGCATGTCGTCGCCGGGCTCCTTCAATTCCAGCAGCAGCGACAGCGCGAGGGACTGCACCAGCGCCCAGGTGGCGTCGCGGCGCTCGGCGAAGCAGTCCCAGTAGAAGTCCCGGCTGCGTTCCAGCCAGAGCAGGCACTCCGCCATGAACCGCTGCTGCTCCTCGTCGGGCATCTGAAAGAGATTGGAGCTGGCCAGCACCACTTCCGCGCGCCGCTTGCCCAGGCTGGCCAGCAGACCGTTGAGTTCCAGCGTGCGCTTGGGCAGCTTGGGGATCAGCTGCTGCATGCGCTGCCAGGGAATGTCGATGCGCTCCGTGGCGCGCACCATGTGCTGCAGGCCGCGCGCCTTGCCGCTGGTGGCGTCGAGCAGCAGCGCGTCCGCGTGGTCCATCGCCACCCGCAGGGCGGCCTTGGCCCGCTCGACCATCAGCTCGCCCAGCTGCGCGTCGAAGTCGGTGGGCAGCGACGCGTATGTCGCGAGCGCAGCCCAGTCGTGGCTGCCCGGCTGCAGCACGTGCATGCGCCGGCGCAGGTCGATCAGCAGGGCGCGCGGGTCGGTCCCCCACAGCAGGCCCTCGTACAGCGTCTGCACCAGTTCCACCGAGCCGCCGAAGGTGAGCGGAAACTGCCCCGCGATCACCAGCGGGATGCCGGCTTCCTGCAGCGCGTGGGCCACGCTGGCGCCGGCGCCCACCACCGAGCCGCCGTTGGCGCCGTTGCAGCTGGCCAGGGTCACCACCATCGGCAGTGCGAAACCCTCGCGCTGCGGCCGCCGCAGCGGCCGCAGCGCCGATGCCAGCCGGTCGCCGCTGACCACGTCCATCTCGCCCTCGGCCGCGCCGTGCAGGGCGATGCCGAAGCGGAAATCGAAACCGTCGTGCCGCTGCACGCCATGCGCCAGCACGTGCACGTGCGTGTACTCGCCGCTCGCGCAGGCTTCCTGGATGTCGTCGAGGGTCGCCGCCGGCAGCACGTCGAGGCAGGCCGACACGCGCCGGCGCCGGTCGTCCGCGTCGGTCTCGTCGAAATACTTGACCCAGGGGTCGACCGCGCTGCGCAGCGCCAGCATGTGCGCTTCCACCGGCACCTGCGGCAGGCCGGCCGGTGTGGCGCAGACGAACAGCACGCGCGCCTGCGGGCTCCAGGGCAGCGCCGAGTCCTTCACGCGCCGGACCTCGCGCGTCAGGCACACCGGCGCCTGGTTCTGCAGCAGCAGCGGCTGGCCGAAGCCGGGAAATCCGTTGCCGGCCAGCACCAGCTCGAACGGCAGCAGCGCCAGCTCGGACGCCGACAGAATCAGCCGCAGATGGATGACCTCGTTGCTCTGCTCGCGATGCCGGTTGAGTTCGGCCGTGAGGCCGGGGATCGCCGACAGCAGGCGGCTCAGCTCGCGCCCGGTGTCCTGCAGCTGGAACTTGCGCTGGTTGTCGGCCAGCGGCGTCATGCCGAATTCGTAGGTGAGCGCGGTCAGGCGATGCAGGAACTGGTTGTGCTCGAAGGGCACGTTGATGGTCACCGGCGCATGGTTCTCGCACAGCGCGAGATAGGGCGTCAGCGGCGACAGCAGCTGGTTATGGGCGGGGCCGTGGCGCAGGAGTTCGAGAGTGACGGTGCGCATGCTAGCTCCTGGAAAATCGGCTGCCGATCACCGGCACGGCGCGGTACGGGGCGGCGGCGTCCACCTGCCGCAGCTCGCCATGGGTGCCCGCCGCGTCGTGCCAGAACGCGGCCACGTGCGGGCGCACGGGAACCAGCCCCGGCGCGTTGTCCAGCGCTTCGATGCTGCCGCTGGCCAGCGCCTCGAACAGCAGGCGGAACGCCGCGCCGTCTTCCAGCGTTTCCGGGGCGATGCTCACCACCCGCGCCCAGGTTCCGGTGTTGAAGTAGAACGCGCGCCGGGGTTCCCGCTCGATCGCGCGGGCCAGGTGCGTGTGGCCGGTGACCAGGTAATCGATGTTGGTGGACACGCGCTCGTGCATCTTCGTGTACGTCTCGTCCGGGTCGACCAGCAGGAACGAGCGGTCCTGCGCCAGCTCCTTCAGCTGCGCGCGCAGGGCATCCACCTTGTCGCCGCCGGTGATGAGCGTCCACGCCGCGCTGCCCCATCCCAGCGTGTCGGTGCGCGCGGCTGCGTCCAGCAGGTCGGCCGCGGCACGGCCGGTCTGCAGGTCGGTTTCGGCGATGTCCAGCAGCTGCATGCTCGCCTGCCGGCGTGCGGCCTGCCGCTGCGCCTTGGAAACGACGCCGCCGACCCCCGATGCGCGCGGTGCCTGGGGCATGCCGGGCTCCGGCGGGATGGCCTCGCCGAGCAGGCCGGCGGCCATGCGCAGCTCGGTCAGCTGCCGCTGCGCCACCACCGGCGGCAGCGCCAGCAGCGCGGCCGCGGCGCCAGGATCCAGCGCCAGCAGCGTCGGGATGACGGCCGCGGTTTCCGGCTTGAGCAGGTCCACGAACGGGAAGCGGTGCTTGATGTCGTTCATGACCTCGATCACCATGCGCGAGCCCGCGTTCGGCCTGTACACCTCGTCGGACGTCCAGCCGCGCAGGCCTTCGCGGCCGAGCCGGCGCAGCGCCTCGTGGTCCACCGCGTTCCAGGCGTCCACCTCGTTGCCGTGCACGCACAGCACGCGCGGGCCGGACGCGTCGCCGATGCGCAGCAGCACGCCCTGCCCGTCCAGCGCCCAGACCAGGCGGCCGGCCGCGGCTTCGTCGTCGCACAGCATCTGCTGCAGTTCCTGCCGCACCCAGGGCAGCGCCAGTTCCAGGTCGTGGTTGCCGAGCACCACCGCCAGGCGGTGGCCCGGCGCGCCGAGGAAGCGCCGCAGCGCCGCGAACACGGGCGAGAACGCCGCGTCCCCCGCGATGCGGCGCAGCTTCGCCACCGCCCCTTGCGCATCGAAGTGGCGCGCGGGCCGTTCGGCCAGGAAGTCGATGAAGTCGCCGTTGATCACCAGCGCGGGG
>NZ_JACCWG010000411.1 GCF_013697775.1 Ramlibacter sp.
CCGCCGGGCCGTGCTGCTCGCGCAGCATGCGGTAGCGCCGCACGCCCGCGTGCTGCAGCGCCGCGCCGGCGCGCAGCAGGCGCTGCAGCGCCTCGTTCGCCAAGGCGGCTTGCAGTGTGTCCCGCAGCGCATCGCCGCGCATGAACGGTTCGACCAGCAGCAGGCCCAGGATGTCCGCGACCTCGGCCCAGGCCTCGGCCACGGAGAACCCGTGCAGCTGCGCCAGCGCGTCGTGCAGCGGCCCCGTCGGCACGGCACGCAGCCGGGCGGGATGCGCCAGGTTGTTGACCAGCGCGCGCACCGCGCGGCGGTCGGCGGCGGCCTGCTTGCGCAGGCGCACGTAGGCCTCTACCTCTGGGTCACTGGTGCGCAGCACCATGGCCTGGAAGGCCGGGTCGCCGCCATCGGCCGCGAGCGCCGCGTGGATCAGGTGTTCGAGGCTGCGCGTGAACAGCGCGCGGATGTCAGGGGAGGGCGGGGATTGCCGCAACTGGCCGGTGCGCGCGGCTTCGATGGCGAAGGCAAGCGCCGTGTCGGCGGGCGCTGCGGCCGCCGCATCGAGCCCCGCCGGAAGCGGCGGCATGCGGTACCTGCGCGGCGCGGCGCGCAGGGCTTCGTGCAGGACGGCGTCGGCCTGCGCCAAGCGCCTTCAGGCGAGGCCGCGCGGCTGGCAGCCGCCGCGGCAGGAGAACTGGCGCGTGCCCGCCAGCAGGAACGACTGCAGCCCCGAACGCGCGACATGCCGTCCGCAGCGAAAGCAGCTCATGGTGGCGCCGAACGACCCGGGAAAATCGCTGCCGGTGGACTTGGAAACGTACCTGAGGCCGTCGGGGCTCAGCTCGGTCTTGACCTGTTCTTTCAATCGAAGGACCTTTCCGCGGCCGCTGCCGGTGGGTGAACGGGGTTGCCTGCGTGCCGGTCGGCGCCGCGGGCGCGCTTACTTCAGCTCGGGTGCGGCCGGGGCCGCCTCCGGCACTGCGCCCGGCACGGCGGCGAGGCCATCCGGCGCGTCCGGGGTGTCGGACCCGTCCGGCGTGTCCTTCCTCATCATTTTCTTGTCTTCCTTCTTGCGCTTTTTCTCGAGCTCGCGCTGGCGTTTGGCAAAGGCGTAATTGGGTTTCGGCATCGATGGGTTCTCCGGTTCGGCGCTAAAGGCCTGGGGTGGATGTCTGTCCTAGGCGCGAGCGCCGGTGCCATCCTGCTGAAGCAGGGTGCGCAGGCACCGCACGCGCAGCGTCTCCAGGCAATCGCGGTGGTTCTGGTGAAGCGCGGCGAACGCCTCCTGCCCAAGGTCGCCCTGCTGCTGCTGCTTCCACAGCGCGTGTACCAGCTCGAAGTGGCGGATCAGCAGCTCGACCCAGGCGAGCGACAAACTGGGCAGCTCGAACGCATAGCGCCGCATCTCGTCCAGGCTCAGTCGCAGCCGGTGGTATGCCTCGGGATCGACGCGCAGTGCCGCGAGCTGTTCGACCTCGGCCTTGTAGCGGTCCAGGGCGGCAATAAGCTGGAAGGCGATCGCCGTGGCGGCGCTGGCTTGCGATGCGGACATATGCACGGCAGTGTACGCCCTCGGCCCCAGGGCGCGCGGCGCCGCCGATAATCGGTTGGCAGCCAACTTGAACGCGAAAGCGCATCGATGAAGAATCCCTTGCGGCCAGACCACAACGAAGAAGAAAATCCGCAGGACATCGACGACATGGTCCCCACGCGCGGCTACGCGGAGGTGCCGGTGGTGGGCCTGGGCGGCTCGGCTGGCGGCATCGAGGCGCTGCAGGACTTCTTCACCGCCATGCCGCCGAACTCCACCCTGGCGTTCATCGTGGTGATGCACCTGTCGGCCGACCACGAGAGCATGCTGCCGGAGATCCTGCAGCGCTGCACCCGCATGCCGGTGTGCCGCGTCGAGGACGGCATGAAGGTCGAGCCGGCGCACGTGTACGTGATCCCCGGCGGCAAGCTGATCCGTTGCGTGGACGGCCACCTGACGCTGGAGGACCTGCCCGACGGGCGCAGCCGCCACGTGACGGTCGACGTGTTCTTCCGCTCGCTTGCCGACACGCACGGGCCGCACGCCGCGGCCGTGATCCTGTCGGGCATGGACGGCGATGGCGCCATCGGCATCAAGCGCATCAAGGAGCGCGGCGGACTGGCCATCGCCCACGACCCCGAAGAAGCCAAGCACGACAGCATGCCGCGCGCCGCCATCGCCACCGGCATGGTCGACTGGGTGCTGCCGGTGCGGGACATTCCGTCGCGGCTGATGTCGTATTTCCGGCTGGAAGACAACCTGCTGCTGCCCAGGGAAGTGCGCGGCCCGCTGAAGGAAGAGCTGGGCGAGGAAGAGCACCTGACCGAGGTGCTGCGCTTCCTGCATTCGCGCACCGGGCGCAACTTCGAGCTCTACAAGCGCGGCACGGTGGTGCGCCGGCTGGCGCGGCGCATGCAGCTCAACGGCGTGGACAACCTCAAGGGCTACCTCACCTGCCTGCAGACGCGGCCAGGCGAGACCACGGCGCTGGTCCAGGACCTGCTGATCAGCGTGACCAACTTCTTTCGCGACGCGACCTGCTTCGAGGCGCTGGAGCAGCACATTCCGTCGCTGTTCGCGGGCAAGGGCGTGGACGACGTGGTGCGGGTGTGGGTGGTGGCCTGCGCCACCGGCGAGGAGGCCTACAGCACCGCCGTGCTGCTGGCCGAGTACGCGGAAACGCTGGAGTCGCCGCCGTCGATCCAGGTGTTCGCCACCGACCTAGACGAGGAAGCCATCCAGGCGGCACGCTACGGCGTCTATCCCGCCGCCATCACCGCCGACGTGAGCGAGCAGCGGCTGCGCCGCTTCTTCCAGAAGGACGTGCGCGGCTGGCGCGTGCGGCGCGAGCTGCGCGAGAACATCCTGTTCGCCGTGCACGACGTGCTGCGCGACCCGCCGTTCTCGCACCTGGACCTGGTCACCTGCCGCAACCTGCTGATCTACCTCACGCGCGAGGCGCAGCAGCGGGTGCTGCAGACGCTGCATTTCGCGCTGAAGCCGCGCACGCTGCTGATGCTCGGCTCCTCCGAGACCGTGGACGAAGGCAGTGCGCAGTTCGAGCCGCTGGACAAGAAGAACCGCCTGTACCGGCAGGTGTCGGCCGCGCGCATCTCGGCGCCGCTGCCGTCCACCCTGCTGTCGGTGGACCGCCAGTCCGACCTCACCCTGGCGCCGTCGCGCAGGGGCGGCACGGACATGGCCGTCACGCTGCCGGCGGTGCAGAGCCGGGCCACCATTCCGGGCATCTCCTGGCGCGAGATCCACCTGCAGCTGATCGAGCACCTGGCGCCGCCTTCGGTGCTGGTCGATTCGGAGTACGACATCCTGCACGTGTCGCAGGGCGCGGCGCGGCTGCTGCAGTTCCCCGCGGGCGAGTCCACGCGCAGCCTGCTGCGCGCGCTGCCGCCTCCCGCCTACCTGCAGCTGCGCGAGGCGCTGGGGCAGGCGGCGCAGACCACGTCGGCCGTCATGCTGCCGGCGGTGGAGCTGGAGCCGCCCGGCGGCAAGCTGCTGACGCGGGTGCGCGTGGTGCCGCTGCCGCAGCCGGCCGGCCCGCTGTTCCTGGTGACGTTCGACCCGGTGGAGAGTGAGCAGGCGCCGGCCGGCCAGAGCGGCGAGGACGACCCCCTGTCGCGCCACCTCGACTTCGAGATGGACCGGCTCAAGCAGCAGCTGCGCGACACCGCCGAGCAGTACGAAGCCTCGTCCGAGGAACTGAAGGCCAGCAACGAGGAGCTGCAGGCCATGTACGAGGAAATGCGCGCGCAGACCGAGGAACTGGAAACCGGCAAGGAGGAGCTGCAATCGGTCAACGAGGAGCTGTCCACCGTCAACTACGAGCTGAAGGACAAGATCGAGCAGCTCAGCCTGTCCAACAGCGACATGCAGAACCTGATGGACGCGACGGCCATCGCCACTGTGTTCCTCGACCGCGAGCTGTGCATCACGCGCTACACGCCGGCGGCCATCAAGCTGTTCAACCTGATCCCCACCGACGTGGGCCGCCCGCTCACCGACATGGCCACGCACCTGGATTACCCGCAGCTGGGCGGGGACGCGCGGGGCGTGCTGGAGCGGCTGGTGCCGGTGGAGCGCGAGGTCGGCCAAAGCGACGGCAGCTGCTACCTGGCGCGGCTGATGCCGTACCGCACGGTGGACGACCGCATCGCCGGCGTGGTGTTCACCTTCATTGACATCTCGGAGCGCAGGCGCGCCGAGGGCACGCGCCTGTGGCTCTCGGCCGTGGTCACCTCCACGCCCGACGCCATCGTCAGCTTCGCGCTCGACCAGACCATTCTGAGCTGGAACAGCGGGGCCGAGCGCATGTTCGGCTTCAGCGCGCAGGAGGCGGTGGGCAAGTCCATGCTGATGCTGGCGCCGGCGCACGAGGAGGAGCAGGAGCGCCTGGCCTCCGACGTGAACCGCGGGCGCACCATCGAGAACCTGGAGACGGTGCGGCGCTGCAAGGACGGCCGCGACATCCACGTGGGCATCACCGCCGCGCCGATCCGCGACGGCTCGGGCGCGGTGGTGGCGGTCAGCATGATCCTGCGCGACATCAGCGTTGCGCGCGCCAACGCCGAGGCCCTGCGCCAAAGCGAGGAGCGGCTGCGCATGCTGCTGGAGAACGTCGTCGAATACGCGGTGTTCTCCATGGACCTGCAGCGGCGCATCACCTTGTGGAACTCGGGGGCGGAGCGCTTCCTCGGCTGGTCCGAGCGGGAGGCGCTCGGCCAGGCCGCCGACATGATCTTCACGCCCGAGGACCGCGCCGCCGGCGCGCCGGCGGAAGAGGCCCGCACCGCGCTGCGCGAGGGCCGCTCCTCCGACGAGCGGCCCCACCTGCGCAAGGATGGCTCGCGCATTCGCGGCGTGGGCATCCTGATGCTGATGCGCAACGCCGCGGGCGAACCGGTCGGCTTCGTGAAAATCCTGCGCGATGCGGATGCGCCGCTGCCGCAGCCGGACCGCTGAGCCGGCTGCGTACGCGCGGATGCCGGGGCCGCCTACAGCAGCGGCCGCGGCCTGTCTCTAGCATTAGCTGTTCAACGCAACCAAGGAAAAAAGCATGTCGATTCTGGTAACCATCCTGGTGGGCTTCGTCGTCGGGCTGATCGCCCGCGCCGTGAAGCCGGGCAACGACCGCATGGGCATCATCATGACCACGCTGCTGGGCATTGCGGGCGCCTTCCTGGCCCGCTACGTCGGCATGGCGATGGGCTGGTACACCGAAGGCCAGGCCGCCGGCTGGATCGCCTCTGTGGTCGGCGCGATCGTGCTGCTGATCCTGGTGTCCCTGGTACGCGGGCGCTCGCGCGGGATTTAACCCGGTTCAAGCCACGCCGCGCAGCGCCGCGCGCATGCGCGCGGCGCTGCCCAGGCCCGCGTTGCGCAGTGCCGCGTTCATGTGGCTGAGGCTGGAGAAGCCGCACTGCGCCGCCACGTCGCGCAATGG
>NZ_JACCWG010000239.1 GCF_013697775.1 Ramlibacter sp.
TCAAGAACATTCCTGTCGCCGCCGTCTGACGCGGCAGCAGCCGCGGCGGCGCTAGAGTTTGCGCATGCAACCCGGCAGTCCCATCGGCGTGTTCGACAGCGGCATCGGCGGCCTGAGCATCCTCAGGTCGCTGCGCGCCGAGCTGCCGAATGAAGACTTCGTCTATTTCTCCGACGCCGGGCACGCGCCCTACGGCGAGCGCGACGACGCCTTCGTCGCGCAGCGCTCGGCCGGCATCGCGCGCACGCTGGTGGACGGCCACCGCATCAAGGCGCTGGTGGTGGCCTGCAACACGGCCACCGCGGCGGCGGTGCACCTGCTGCGCGAAACGCATGGGCAGGCCCTGCCGGTGGTCGGCGTGGAGCCGGCATTGCGGCCGGCGGCAACGCTCACGCGCACGCGCCGCGTTGCCGTGTTTGCCACGCGCGGCACGCTGGCCAGCGCCAAATTCCGCGCGCTGCACGATTCGATGTCGGCGCATGCCGAATTCCTGCTGCAGCCGTGCGACGGCCTGGCAACGGCAATCGAGTCGCATGACGCTGACGCAGTCGCGGCGCTGTGCGAACGCTATGCGCGCGCCTGCGGCGCCTTCGGCGGCACGCAGGGGCAGATCGACACGCTGGTGCTGGGCTGCACGCACTACCCGTTCGCGCTCGCGCAGCTCACGGCCGCGGTCGGGCCGGCGGTGCATCTGCTGGAAAACGGGGCACCGGTGGCGCGGCAGACGCGCCGGCTGCTGGAAGACAACGCACTGCTCAATGCCCAGGGCGCCGGCCGTGTGACGCTGCTGACGACCGGCGCGCCGCAGGCCCTGCGCGCCGCCTCGCAGCGCTGGCTCGGCCTTCAGGCCGAAGCCGTGCCGGCCTGAAGCGCGGCGTCGCGGCCGCGCTGCACATTCACTTTGACCAGCAGCACCAGCCCGGCGGCGAACAGCACCGTGGTGGACATCAGCGCTGCGCGCAGGTTGCCGCCGCTTGCCCAGGCAATGGCGCCGAAAGTGAGCGGCCCCACGATGCTGGCCAGCCGGATCGCGAACGTCCACAGCCCATAGAACTCCGCCAGCTGGCGCGGCGGCGCGAACAGGCCGGCCATGGCGCGGCCGGCCGACTGGCTGGACCCCATGCACAGACCCGCGAGCGCGGCGGCCCACCAGAACTGGCCCTTGCTGGTGCTCACGGCCGCGATCACGCAGGTGGCCACCCAGCCGACCAGCGTGCTGCCCAGCGCCAGCTTGTGGCCCACGCGGTCCTGCAGGTAGCCCCAGGCGAATGCGCCGCCGGCCGCCGCGAGGTTCAGCACGAAGATCAGCACCATGGTTTCCTGCTGCTGGAAGCCGATCACCGTTTCCGCATAAATCGCCGCCAGCGAGATCGCCACCGCCACGCCACCCTGGTAGAACACGGCGCAGCCCATCAGCCACATGAAGTCGGTGTAGCGCCTCGCCTGGGCAAAGGTGCCGCGCAGCTGGCGCAGCGAGGCCCGCATGCCGCCTTCGCGCAGCGCATCGGGATTGGGCCGCGCGCGTTCGTCCATCAGCCAGAAAGTCGCGAGCGCGGCCAGGCCGTAGATCGCCGCGGTGACCACCATGGTCACCGGCACGAACCGCTCGGCCGGGATGCCGTGCGCCTGCGCCCAGATCACGTAGGCCAGGCAGATGCCGAGCGCCAGCATGCCGCCGAAGTAGCCGAAGCCCCAGCCCCAGCCGCTGACCTTGCCCATGGCTTCGGGCTTGGCCAACTCCGGCAGGAAGGCGGCCGTGAGCGATTCGCCGTAGGAATAGAAGGTGTTGGAGACGATCACAAGCAGCATGGCCAGCGCCACGCTGCCCGGCCGCGCGAAGGCGAGCGCCGCGGTGGACAGCACGCAGCCGGCGGTGAACCACGCCAGCAGCCGCTTCTTGGCGGCGCGCAGGTCGGCATAGGCGCCGATGCTGGGCATGGTGAGCATGACGATGGCGTAGGACACGCTGAGCGCCGCCGTCCAGGCGAAGGTGGCCCACTCGGCCTTTTGCGCGATGCCGCCGACGAAGTACGCAGCGAACACGGCCGTGATCACCACCGTGGTGTAGCCGGAGTTGGCGAAGTCGTACATCGCCCAGCCGAACACCTCGCGCTTGCGCACGCCGGGGTTCAGGGCATCCTTGGAAAACAGCGCCATGTGGGCCTCCTCACGGCCGAGCATAGCGGAGGATGGCGCGCCTGCTTCAGTGCAGGTGGCGCGGGCGGCGTCCGCCGCCGTGGCCGCCGCCACCGCTTCCGCGCGGCGGCTTGCCCAGCTCGAGCGAGCTGGCCAGCGCGTCGAAGCGTTGCGCGAACAGCTTGTCGATCTCGCCCACCACGCCCGACAACTCGGAGGCGTCGAAGTGCCGCTCCATCAGGTTGATCACGTCCTGCACCAGCAGGTCGCGCTGCACCTGCATGATGGCCGCGGGCGTTGGCCCGACGAACAGCATCAGGAAATCGTCGCGCGACTCGGCTTCGGAATCGGACTCTTCCTCGTCGAAGTCGGCATCGTAGAAGGTGACTTCGATGGCCGCGCCGGCGTCCGCCAGGTCGTTCAGGCTCATGCACATCTCGTCGAGCGACTGGCGAAAATCCTCGTCGCCGTTGACGGTCCAGCACATGGTCAGCAGGTGCTCGTGCGCATCGAACTTGATGCCGGGCTCTTCCTCGTACGCGCTTTCGGCACCGTCGGCCAGCGACTTGGCGCCGGCGTATTTCCACAGGGGGCTGAGCGCCTCCTGCAGCTGGGCAAAAGTGACGTCGGAGCGCAGCGGCACATCGCCATGGACGTGGATCTCGAAGGGGGCGTTATCGTAATTGGCCATGTGGCTCTCCGGAACCGGTACGCCGCTCTGCAAGCGGCATCAAGCCCGATGATACCCCGGCGTTCGGCCGGGACCGGTCAGGAAACGGCTCAGCGGTGCGGCCTTCTCAGTGGAGCGACGCGAGCGGTTTCTGCCGCGCCGAGAGCACCGCGCCGATGAACAGCGCAACGGCCGACACGATCAGGCCGCGCTCCAGTCCGCCCGGGCCGTCGGCGATCCAGCCCACCATGGTCGGGCCCACGATCTGGCCGAAAGCAAAGGCGGTGGTGAATGCGCTGATGCCCGCGGACCAGGATTCCTGCGGCAGGTTGTGCCGCACCAGGGCCGTGGTGGAGGCCACGACCGACAGGAACACTCCGCCGAAGACGATGCCGGAGAGGAACACGACCGGCACCGAGCTGGTCAGCGCCGGCAGGATGCAGACCACGCCCAGCACGCCGTTCAGGATCGCCAGCGACTCGCCGCCCTTGAAGCGGTCCAGCATGCGTGCCCAGATGCGCGACGACGCCACCACCGCCAGGCCGAGCAGCGTGTAGAACAGCGTGATCCGCCCTGGCGTCATGCCCTGCTGCTTGAGCAAGGCGATCACAAAGGTCATGTAGCCGATGTAGCCCATGCCGAACATGAAGTAGCCGCTCAGGCCGAAGAAGAAATCCTTGACGGCGAACGCCCGCTTGCCGCCCTGCCCGGGTGGCGCTTCGCCGATGGCCCTGGCCGGCAGGGCCAGGATGGCCGTGGCAAGCAGGCACGAAATGCCGAGCGCCAGCCACGGCCACTGCCAGGTGTGCGCCACGCCGTGTTCCTGCGCGGATGCCAGCGCCGCGGGCACCAGCAAGGCGGACAGCGCAATGCCGATGCCGGTGCCGCCGTAATACAGGCCGATGAGGAAACCGGCGCGCTTGCTGTGCATGGAGCCCAGCCGCGCCGACAGCACGCCACCAGCGATGAAGATAAAGGAGCTGGCGATGCCCGCGCACACCCGCTGCAGGAACAAGGCGCTGGCATCGGTCACCAGGCCCGACACCAGCATGAAGATGCCGGCCAGCACGGAACCCGCGATCAACAGGCGCCAGACACCCATGCGGCGCATCAAGGCCGGTGTGATCAGCGCGCCGATGAAATAGCCGAGCGCATTGGCCGTGTTCATTCCGCCGGCCAGCAGATACGACCAGCCGAGATCGGAGCGCATCGGCGGCAACAACAGTCCGTAGGAGAATCTTGAGATTCCTAATGCGACTGCTGCAGCGAGTGACAGCGCCAATGCCGTTGCCACGGGATGGCGTATGGAAATTCCCTGAGAAGACATGCGAGCGCGGAATGTTGGTATGCTTTTTTGATTATACATTTCGCGGTTTCGTCTGCCGCGTCGCGGCGGACGAAACGGGCGTCCCGCCTGATGGCGGAACGCCAATGGGCGCAATGCAATGCCCCAATTCCCGAGGCTGCTTCAGCGGCGCTCGGCGTTCCCCACCACGTCGGCCACGGTCTTGGCCTTGTCGTGGATGAAAACGCAGAGCAGCTTGATCGGCGTTTCGCTCAGCACCCTGGCGAAATGCACGTCCTTGTCCGTGACCATGTAGGACATGCCGGGCTTGAAGCGCTTGTCGGGCTTGCCTTCGGTGACCAGGTCGAACTCGCCTTCGAGCACGTAGGTGCACTCGAGGCCGGGGTGCGTGTGCGGCGCCGCGCTGGTGCCGTTGGGCACTTCGATGATGCTGCAGTTGACGGTGTAGCCCTCGGGGAAATTCGCCTTCTGCAGCGTCGTGCGCTTGATGCCCCCCTGGACGTAGGAAGCGCCGACCTTCGCGGCGATTGCTTCCTCGACGCTGGATTCTCTCAGTGCGAGTTCTTGCATGTCTGTTTCTCCTTGCTCATCTGATTGAAAAATTGCCATCCCTCCAACCGACTTCATGCAGTGCGGACTTTGGGGGGCGAAAGGCCAAATCTAAATCAGCCAATTTCAAAGATCAAGAAATTACAGATGTGCATTGCGTAAATATCCAAGTCAAATTGTCTTTTCTGGACAAATAGCTACGTACGACGGATTTATTTACGAAATTAAAATTGACGTGCAATAGCGTGCCGAGAGAGATTAGCTGGATCGCCCTTCCGACATCTCCGCGAGATTGGCAATTAGAAATTGAATTGGTGAGCAAGCAGACGCAAGGCGATCTCCTCGACTGGAACGGTGTTCCGGTCGATCTTGTTTTCGGAGCCTGTTTTCCTTCTCGCCGCTTGGGTGGCATCCAATTCAATTGCATTTCAGCAATCAACAATGAAAAAAGGTCTATCCGTGAACACAGAAGATGCAGTGAGATTCAGGCCGTACACGCGCAGCAACATCAGCGAGGCACCGCAATGGGGAAAGCTCACGCAGGACCAGCGTGAATCGGTGACTGTGATCTCGCGGGTGCTTCCGTTCCGTGTCAATTCCTACGTCCTGGGCGAGCTGATCGATTGGGACAACATTCCCGACGATCCGATCTACCGGCTCACTTTCCCGCACCGCGACATGCTGCGGCCGCAGGAATACGAGGCGCTGCGCGACCTGGTGCTGGTGGACAAGGACGAGAAGAAGATCGAGCGCATGGTGCATGACATCCGCATGCGCATGAATCCGCACCCCGCGGGGCAGATGACGCACAACGTGCCCTACCTGGACGGCCGGCCGTTGAGCGGGCTGCAGCACAAGTACCGGGAGACCGTGCTGTTCTTCCCGAAGGCCGGGCAGTCCTGCCACGCCTATTGCACCTTCTGCTTCCGCTGGCCGCAGTTCGTGGGCATGGAAGAGCTCAAGTTCGATGCCAAGGACGCGTCGGAGCTGGTCGCCTACCTCAAGCGGCACAAGGACGTCACCGACATCCTCATCACCGGCGGTGACCCGATGGTGATGAATACGCGCGCGCTGAGCAGCTACATCGAGCCCCTGCTCGTGCCCGAGCTGTCGCACATCCAGAACATCCGCATCGGCACCAAGTCGGTCGCCTACTGGCCGCAGCGCTTCGTGAACGAAAAGGATTCGGACGACGTGCTGCGGCTGTTCGAAAAGGTGGTGGCGTCGGGCAAGAACCTGGCGCTCATGGGCCACTACAACCACCCGGCCGAATTGCGCACCCCGCTCGCGCAACAGGCCGTGCGGCGAATCATTTCCACTGGCGCGACGCTGCGCATCCAGGCGCCGCTGATCCGCCACATCAACGAAGACCCGAACGGCTGGGCCGAGCTGTGGACGACCGGCGTCAGGCTGGGCGCCATTCCCTATTACATGTTCGTCGAGCGGGACACCGGCCCCAGCCACTACTTCGAGCTGCCGCTGGCCAAGGCCTACGAGGTGTTCCAGCAGGCATACAAGCAGGTATCCGGCCTGGCGCGCACGGTGCGCGGTCCTTCCATGAGCGCGCATCCGGGCAAGGTGGTCATCGACGGCATCGTGACGCTGGCCGGCGAAAAGGTGTTCGCACTGCAGTTCCTGCAGGCGCGCAACCCGGACTGGGTGCGCCGGCCGTTCTACGCGAAATTCGACCCCAAGGCGACCTGGTTCGACCAGCTGGTCCCGGCCTTCGGCGAGGACAAGTTCTTCTTCCAGGAAGACAGCGCCCCGGCGCGCGAGGAGCAGGTGGTCGAGCACCGCATTCCCGTGGCCTCCCTGAAGCGCACGCGCGAGGTGCATGCCGACGCGCCTGCCGACGTGTCCTGAAAGCCGCCATGAGCAAGCCTTCCTACGAGGTGTATGCGCTGCGCTACGCCACGCATCCCGGCCGCCATGCATCGGAAAACTTCATCTTTTCCGACTTCCACGACGACGCCCTGATGCCGCTGGATTTTTTCATGTGGGCGATCAAGGGCGAAGGCCGGACGATCGTGGTGGACACCGGGTTCGACGCCGAGACGGCGAAGAAGCGCCACCGCGTCTACCTGCAAAGCCCGGTGGAGATGCTGCGCGACGTGGGCATCGATGCGAACACGGTGACCGACGTC
This sequence comes from Ramlibacter sp., assembly GCF_013697775.1. GTDB lineage: Bacteria > Pseudomonadota > Gammaproteobacteria > Burkholderiales > Burkholderiaceae_C > Ramlibacter. The sequence continues at coordinate 6,806 of NZ_JACCWG010000239.1, forward strand.
GCCATCACCCACATGCACTACGACCATTGCGGCAACCTGATGGCGTTCCCGAATGCGCGCTTCCACATCCAGGACGACGAGATGGCCTACTGCACGGGCCGCTGCATGGGCCACAAGGCCCTGCAGCAGCCGTTCGAGGTCAAGGACGTCATCAACGCCATCCGCTGCCTGTACGAAGGGCGGCTGGTCTTCCACAAAGGCCGGGGAAAGCTCGCCGACGGCATCTTCCTGCACCAGGTGGGCGGCCATACCAAGGGCCTGCAGGTGGTGAGCGTGCCGACGGCGCGCGGCGAGCTGGTGCTGGCGAGCGACGCCGCGCACTACTGGGCCAACATCCGCGAGCGCAGCCCGTTCCCGATCGTGGTCGACGTGGAGGGCATGCTGGAGGCGCACGCCACGATCGACGCGCTCGCCGACGGGCCCTACCACGTCATCCCGGGGCACGACCCCAAGGTGCTGGAGGTGTTCCCCAGGCTGCCGGGCAACAGCAACATCGCCGTGCTGCATGCCCACCCGGTGTTCCCGGGTGAAGAAAAAATCCAGGAAGTCATCTCGCAGAGCCTGGCCGCGACTCCTCAATAAGAATTGCCATGGACACCGCACGCATCACAATCGTCGGCATGGGCCCGCGCGGCCTGAGCATCCTGGAGCGCATGGTGGAGCTGCTGCACGCCAGCCCGCTGCCGCTCGACATCAAGGTGGATATCGTCGAGCCGGGCGAGTGCGGGCAGGGATCGCATCCCGCGCACCAGCCGGACCACCTTCTCACCAACACGGTAGCGTCGCAGGTCAGCATCTTCGCGCAGGACAGCATGGTTGCCGGCAAGGACGGCATCTCGCTGACGCAGTGGGCGCGCATGGTCGGCTACCGCAGGTTCGGCACCCGCTACTTCCCGGTGAAGGACGGCTCGGGCGAGGAGATCACCGACCACGACCATCTGCCGCGCAACATGCTGGGCGAATACCTGACCTGGGCGTTCGACCGCATCGTGCGCCTGCTGCCGGAGAACGTGCGCATCGAACACCACAGGCGGCGCGTGGTGGACCTGATCGCGCTGAAGAGCGGCGGTTTCACTGTCTGCCTCGACAACGGCTTCCAATATCCCGCCGACCACGTGTTCATCACCACCGGTCACGGCACGCGCGCGGCCAGCCCTGCCGACTTGGCGTTCGACGCATTCGCACGCTCCACCGGTGCGAAGAACCCGAAGCTGAATTTCTATTCCACGCCGTATCCGGTGCATTGCCTCAACACCATCGCGGCGGATGCGACGGTGGCGGTGCAGGGCCTGGGCCTCACGGCCTACGACGTCATCTCCGCGCTGACGACGGGGCGCGGCGGCCAGTTCGTGGAGGAGCAAGGCAAGTTCGTCTACCGGCCGAGCGGCCGCGAGCCGAACATCCTGCTGTTCTCGCGCAACTGCCTGCCGTTCGCCGCGCGCGGCGCCAACCAGAAGGGCATTGCGGGCCGGCACCAGGCGCGCTTCTTCACCGTCGACGCGGTCAAGGCCTTGCAGGCGCGTGCGGTCGCGCGCACCGGCAGCCACCAGCTGGATTTCGCAGAGGAGATGCTGCCGCTGATCGAGAAGGAAATGGCGTACGTCTACCGTGCGGTCGGGACGGGGAGCGACCCGGCCCCGGCGTCGTTCCAGGCGACCGCGGAAGAACGCCAAGCGATTTCGAAGCTGCTGAACCCGCTGAAGGGCAAAACCTTCTCCTCGTTCGAGAGCTTCAGGCGGTTCTTCCGCGCGCAGGTCGAAGCCGACCTCGCAGAAGCGCACAAGGGCAACCTGACCAGCCCGGTCAAGGCGGCGACCGATGTCTTGCGCGACACCCGCGAGGCCTTGCGCACGGGCGTCGAGTTCGCGGGCCTGACGCCGTCGTCCCACAAAGTGTACGTGGAAGACTTCGTCGCCACTACCAACCGGATCTCGTTCGGCCCGCCCAGGCGGCGCAATGCCGAACTGCTCGCGCTGATGGATGCCGGCGTGCTCGACGTCGCCGGCGGACCAGGCAACCAGGTCACTACCGATGCCGCGCGGGGGCAGTTCTGCATCGCCAACCAGTTCGGCAAGGAACAGGTCAGGCACTATGCTGACGTGCTGGTGATCGCCAGGCTGGACCCCTATTCGCCCCGGACCGATTCCTCGGCGCTCACCACGAACCTGGTCCGCAGGGAGCTCGTGCGGCCGCACCTGAACGGCGACTACCATCCCGGCGGCCTGGACATCAACCGCGACATGCAGGTCATCGATGCAAGCGGCGAGTCGCACGGCAACCTGTGGGCGATCGGATTTCCCGTGGAAGGCCCGCATTTCTACACGCATGCCCTGCCCCGGCCATTGATGAATTCCCGGTTCACGCAGGATGCGCACCGCTGCGTGGCGCAGTTGCTGGAGTCGCTGCGCGAACGGCAGCAAGCCTCTCGGCAAGAAGACAGACTTGCCGCTTTCAGCTAAAAAGTCCTAGCGCGTATTAACATGCTGTTCTTTTCACTGAATTGACGCATGGCAACTTATCGCGAACTGCAAGAACAAGCCCAAAAACTTCTGGAGCAAGCCGAACAGCAGCGGCAGAAAGAGGTCAAAGAATCTCTGGACTTGATAGCCAAGACGATGACGGATTTCGACATCGGCCTTGAAGAACTCTTCGATCACCTGAAGTCCGCCGGATTCAAGGCGGAGAGCCCCAGGAGGACGGCCAAGAACAAGGTGAAAGCAAAGGGCGGGGTTCCAAAATTCCGCAATCCGTCTACTGATGAAACCTGGTCTGGCCGTGGCCGCGCGCCGGCTTGGCTTCGCGAAGCCGAAGAAAAGGGCAAGAGCCGCGACAAGTTTCTGATCAAGTCATAGGGCAGTCCGGCTCTCCAGGCATTGGTGCTCGCGGCCGGACTCGAACCGGCACGATCTCTCAATCGACGGATTTTCGTACCCCTACAGCTTTCGCTGCGCGCGCCACCGAGGTGGCGCGTTTGTGGTCTGGACTATCCCTTCACCCTAGCCTCGCGGCCGTAGGTGCTGCCCGTCTAGTCTCTACACCTTCCTGATCTCTCAGGCTTGGCTCGGGATTGGCAACAGCATCACGCTGCGAGCGTTCCCCGAATTTGAGCAGTTCTACTTCCGGCGTTTCCACCGGAGCACTCAAATCTCCCAAGTCCGTTGCGTCTACCGATTCCGCCACGCGAGCAAGTCACTTTAAAAAATTCTTGGAAGTTCGAGCTGTGCCAGTGTAAAGGCTTCGCTGTGGGCATCGCAGGTGTTTGCCCGCCAAAAAGAAACAGCCCCGGCAGGTTCACCTGCGGGGCTGTGTGTCTGGAGGCGCGGGGCGGAGTCGAACCGCCCTGGACGGATTTGCAATCCGCTGCATAACCGCTTTGCTACCGCGCCGCACAAGAAAAAGGGAAGCGGAAGCTTCCCTTTTTCGAACGGTACCTGGAGCGGGAAACGAGACTCGAACTCGCGACCTCAACCTTGGCAAGGTTGCGCTCTACCAACTGAGCTATTCCCGCGGAAGACCATGATTATAGACAGAAATTTCGGTGCTTTAAGGTGCGTCCGAAGTTTTTGATCAGTGTTTGATGGCGACCGGCGCCGCCGGTTTGGCAGCTTCGGCAACCGGTGCGGCGGTCACCGGCTCGTCGTCGGGAAGCGGCGTCGGCACGCGTTCGAGCGCCACTTCCAGCACCTTGTCGATCCACTTCACCGGCACGATCTCCAGCCCGTTTTTTACGTTCTCGGGAATGTCCTGCAGATCCTTGCTGTTCTCTTCGGGGATCAGCACCGTCTTGATGCCACCGCGCAGCGCCGCCAGCAGCTTCTCTTTCAAGCCGCCGATGGCCGTGACCTCGCCGCGCAGGGTGATCTCGCCGGTCATCGCCACGTCGGCGCGCACCGGAATGCCGGTATATGCCGAAACCATTGCCGTGGTCATGGCGGCGCCCGCGCTCGGGCCGTCCTTGGGCGTGGCGCCGTCGGGCACGTGCACGTGCATGTCGCGCTTTTCGAACTGCTCGTCCTTGATGCCCAGGCCGCGCGCGCGGCTGCGCACCACGGTGCGCGCGGCTTCCACCGATTCCTTCATCACGTCGCCCAGCGAACCGGTGCGCAGGATGGTGCCCTTGCCGGGCATCAGCGCGGCCTCGATGGTGAGCAGGTCGCCGCCCACTTCGGTCCACGCCAGGCCGACCACCTGGCCCACCTGGTTCTGGGCCTCGGCGCGCCCATAGGTGTGCTTGCGCACGCCCAGGAAATCGTTCAGGTTCTCGGCGGTCACCCGCACCTTCGGCGTCATCTTCTTGAGCTGCAGGCCCTTGATCACCTTGCGGCAGATCTTCGACAGCTCGCGTTCGAGCGAACGCACGCCGGCTTCACGCGTGTAGTAGCGCACGATGTCGCGCACCGCTTCCTCGGTGACCTCGAGTTCCTCGTCCTTCACGCCGTTGTTTTTCAACTGCTTGGGCAGCAGGTAGCGCATGGCGATGTTGGTCTTCTCGTCCTCGGTATAGCCCGACAGGCGGATGACTTCCATGCGGTCCAGCAGGGCCGGCGGAATGTTCATCGAGTTCGAGGTCGCAACGAACATCACGTCCGACAGGTCGAAGTCGACTTCGACGTAGTGGTCGCTGAAGGTGTGGTTCTGCTCGGGGTCCAGCACCTCCAGCAACGCGCTGGCGGGGTCGCCGCGGAAGTCGGTTCCCAGCTTGTCGATCTCGTCGAGCAGGAACAGCGGATTGCGCGTTCCAGCCTTCGACAGGCTCTGCAGCACTTTGCCCGGCAGCGCACCGATGTAGGTGCGGCGGTGGCCGCGGATCTCGGCCTCGTCGCGCATGCCGCCCAGCGCCATGCGCACGTACTTGCGCCCGGTGGCCTTGGCGACCGACTGGCCGAGCGAGGTCTTGCCGACACCCGGAGGGCCGACCAGGCACAGGATCGGCGCCTTCACCTTGTCCACGCGCTGCTGCACCGCAAGATATTCCAGGATGCGGTCCTTGACCTTCTCAAGGCCCCAATGGTCTTCGTTGAGCACCTGCTCGGCGTACGCCAGGTCGTGCTTGATCTTTGTGCGCTTGGCCCAGGGCAGGTTGGTCAGCACGTCGATGTAGTTGCGCACCACCGTCGCCTCGGCCGACATCGGCGACATCAGCTTGAGTTTCTTCAGCTCCGCGTCCGCCTTCTTCTTGGCGTCCTTGGGCATCTTGGCGGCCTTGATGCGCTTCTCGATTTCCTCGATGTCCGCGCCCTCCTCGCCTTCGCCCAATTCCTTCTGGATGGCCTTGACCTGCTCGTTCAGGTAGAAGTCGCGCTGGTTCTTTTCCATCTGGCGCTTCACGCGGCCGCGGATGCGCTTGTCGACGTTGAGGATCTCGACCTCGCGCTCGATCTGCTCGAACAGGTTCTCCAACCGCTCCTTCACCTCGGCCAGGTCCAGCACGATCTGCTTGTTGTCGAGCTTGAGCGGCAGGTGCGCGGCGATGGTGTCGGCAAGGCGGCCCGGATCGTCGATGCTGGCGATCGAAGTCAGGATTTCCGGCGGGATCTTCTTGTTGAGTTTGACGTACTGGTCGAACTGCTGGAGCACCGCGCGGCGCAGCGCCTCCACTTCGGCCGACTTGGACTCGTCCACCACGCCGGCGGGCACCGGCACCACGGTGGCCGAGAAATGCTGGTTGCCGTCGGTGATCTTGCTCACGCGGGCGCGCTGCTGGCCTTCGACCAGCACCTTCACCGTGCCGTCGGGCAGCTTGAGCATCTGCAAAATGGTGGAGACGCAGCCGACCTCGAACATGTCGGTGACCGCGGGCTCATCCTTCGCGGCCGCCTTCTGGGCCACCAGCATGATGCGGCGCTCGGCCTCCATCGCAGCCTCCAGCGCCTTGATGCTTTTGGGCCGGCCAACGAACAGGGGAATCACCATGTGCGGGAACACCACCACGTCCCGCAGAGGCAGGAGCGGCAGTTCCATCGGTTCGGCTGGCAGGGGATTGTGTGCGGACATGAAAATCCTTTTTGTGACCAGCCGCATATGGCTGGCGATGCGCCATTTTCAACCCGGCCTCATCCGAGTGGGGCCGAATGGGTCGAAAGCGGCTGAAAAACCATGAAGGGCTCCCATGGGAGCCCTTCCGTTACGCTTTCTTGGCCGCCTCGCGGTACACCAGCAAGGGCGGCTTGTTCTCTTCAACGGTTGATTCGTCCACCACCACGCGCTCCACGTTGGAGATGTTGGGCAGCTCGAACATCGTATCGATCAGCGACTGCTCCAGGATCGAGCGCAGGCCGCGCGCGCCGGTCTTGCGCGCCAGCGCCTTGCGGGCGATGGCCTTCAGCGCGCTCGGGCGCACCTCCAGGTCAACGCCTTCCATCGACAGCAGCTTGGCGTACTGCTTGACCAGCGCGTTCTTCGGCTCGGTGAGAATCTGCACCAGCGCGTCTTCGCTCAGCTCGGACAGCGTGGTGACCACCGGCAGGCGGCCAACCAGTTCGGGGATCAGGCCGAACTTGATCAGATCTTCCGGCTCGACCTCGCGGAACATGTCGGACAGGCTGCGCTCGGCCTTGCCGCGCACCTTGGCCGAGAAGCCGATGCCCGAGGCTTCGGTGCGCTGTTCGATGACCTTTTCCAGGCCGGAGAACGCGCCGCCGCAGATGAACAGGATGTTGGTCGTGTCGATCTGCAGGAAGTCCTGGTTCGGGTGCTTGCGGCCGCCCTGCGGCGGCACGCTGGCCATGGTGCCTTCGATGAGCTTGAGCAGCGCCTGCTGCACGCCCTCGCCCGAGACGTCGCGCGTGATGCTGGGGTTGTCCGACTTGCGCGAGATCTTGTCGATCTCGTCGATGTAGACGATGCCGCGCTGCGCCCGCTCCACCTCGTAGTTGCAGTTCTGCAGCAGCTTCTGGATGATGTTCTCGACGTCTTCGCCCACATAGCCCGCTTCGGTCAGCGTGGTGGCGTCGGCCATGACGAAGGGCACGTCCAGCATGCGCGCCAGCGTCTGCGCCAGCAGCGTCTTGCCGGAACCGGTAGGGCCGATCAGCAGAATGTTGGTCTTGGCGAGCTCGACCTCTTCCTTCTTGGCTTTTTCCTTGTGGCGCAGCCGCTTGTAGTGGTTGTACACGGCCACCGACAGCGCCCGCTTGGCGGGCTCCTGGCCGATGACGTAGTTGTCCAGGTTCAGCTTGATCTCGTTGGGCGTCGGCAGGTCGCCGCGCGCCTCGCGCTGCTCGTCGCCCTGCGGCAGCTCGTCGCGGATGATCTCGTTGCACAGGTCGATGCACTCGTCGCAGATGAAGACCGAAGGTCCCGCGATGAGTTTCTTCACCTCGTGCTGGCTCTTTCCGCAGAAGGAGCAGTAAAGCGTTTTCTCGCTGGAAGAGCCTTTTCGTTCGGCCATGTGGGGAGCGCCTGCCTCGGTGTACGGTTGGGGAGGATGATACAGAAAGGGCCGAGGGGCCAGGGATGAGGGGCTAGGGGAAAAATCACAGAGAGGCGTCGGATGACGCCCTGTTTTCCCTAACCCCGGCCCCTGGCCCCTCAGCCTGCGAAGCGGCGCGTGCCGCTTCGCTCAAGGCCGCTTCGCGATGACTTGGTCGACGATGCCGTAGTTCTTCGCTTCCTCGGCTTCGAGGAAGTAGTCGCGGTCGGTGTCGCGTTCGACCTTTTCCAGCGGCTGCCCGGTGCGCTCGGCCATGATGCGGTTCATCGTGGCCTTGGTCTTCAGGATGTCCTTGGCATGGATCTCGATGTCCGTGGCCTGGCCCTGCATGCCGCCCAGCGGCTGGTGGATCATGATCTTGGCGTTGGGCAGCGAGAAGCGCTTGCCCTTCTCGCCCGCGGCCAGCAGGAAGGCGCCCATGCTCGCGGCCATGCCGGTGCACAGCGTGGAGACCGCGGGCTTGATGAAGTTCATGGTGTCGTAGATCGCCAGGCCGGCGCTCACGCTGCCGCCCGGGGAGTTGATGTACAGCGAGATGTCCTTGTCGGGATTCTCGCTTTCCAGGAACAGCAGCTGGGCGACCACCAGGTTGCCCGTCTGGTCGTTCACCGGGCCGACCAGGAAGATCACGCGTTCGCGCAGCAGTCGCGAGTAGATGTCGTAAGACCGCTCGCCGCGGCCCGACTGCTCGATGACCATCGGAATCAGGCCGAGGCCCTGGGTGTCGAGTGCGCTCATGGGGGATTTCGCTCCGTGTGTGGCTGCTACTGTAGTCCGAAAGAAGATGGGGCGCGGCCGCAAGACTGCAAGCCCGCGCCCCGATCCGGGATCTTTCGGCGGAATCAGCCCTGCGGGCCCATCAGCTCGTCGAACGTGACCTGCTTGTCGTTGACCTTGGCCTTGGCCAGCACGTAGTCGGTCACGTTGTTCTCGATCACGATGGCTTCGACTTCGGCCATGCGGCGGTTGTCGCCGTGGTACCAGCGCTCCACGTCGGCCGGGCGCTCGTAGCTGGCGGCCAGCTCCTGGATGTGCGCCTTGACCTGCTCGGGCTTGGCGCCCAGGTCGTTGGAGCGCACCAGCTCGGCGACCACCAGGCCCAGGCGGACGCGGCGCTCGGCCTGCGGCTGGAACACGTCGCCGGGAATCGGCGCCTTGTCGGCGTCCTTGATGCCGCGCTGCTTCAGGTCGGCGCGGGCGTTCTCGACCATGCGGTCGATCTCGGCCTGCACGATGGACTTGGGCAGGTCAAGCTCGGCCTTGGACACCAGGGCGTCCATGGCGGACTGCTTGTTGCGCGCAAGCACGCGGAATTTCACCTCGCGCTCCAGGTTCTTGCGGATGTCGGCGCGCAGGCCGTCGACCGTCGCGTCGGCGATGCCCAGCGACTTGGCGAAAGCTTCGTTGACTTCCGGCAGATGCGGCGCCTCGATCTTCTTGACCGTGACCATGAAGTCCGCCGTCTTGCCGGACACGTCCTTGCCGTGGTAGTCCTCGGGGAAAGCGAGCGGGAAGGTCTTGCTCTCGCCGACCTTCATGCCGCGCACGGCGTCCTCGAATTCCTTGAGCATCTGGCCTTCGCCGATGGAGAACTGGAAGTCCTCGGCCTTGCCGCCGCTGAAGGTTTCGCCGTCGATCTTGCCTTCGAAATCGACCGTGACGCGGTCGTCCTGCTCGGCCGCCGCGTCCTGCGAACGCTGGGCGAAGCTGCGGCGCTGCTTGCGCAGGATGTCCAGCGTGCGGTCGACGGCCGGGTCGGTCACTTCGGCGCTGATGCGCTCGACTTCGGCGTCCGACAGGTCGGCGATCTTGACTTCGGGATAGACCTCGAAGACGGCGTCGAATTCCAGCTGGCCTTCCGGTGCGCCTTCCTTCTCGGTGATCTTGGGCTGGCCGGCGACGCGCAGGTTGGCCTCGTTGGCGGCCTGGGCGAAGGCTTCGCCCACCTTGTCGTTCATCACCTCGTACTGCACCGAGTAGCCGTAGCGCTGCGCCACCACCGACATCGGCACCTTGCCGGGCCGGAAGCCGTCCATCTTGACGGTGCGCGCGAGACGCTTGAGACGGGTGTCGACTTCGGACTGGATCGCGCCGACAGGCAGCGACAGGGTGATCTTGCGTTCCAGCTTGTCCAGGGTTTCTACGTTCACGGCCATGATGGGTTTGCTCACTAGAGTCTTCGATTGCGTGGTGCGCGGGGGGGGACTCGAACCCCCACACCATTGCTGGCGTCAGGACCTAAACCTGGTGCGTCTACCAATTTCGCCACCCGCGCCCGCTGTCCTGATTCTTTGAAAGGGAAAGCGGGCAGCCAGGTGACCCCGGCGGCCCGCTCGAATCCGGTCAACTGACGATTTTAACCTGCGGAACAACGGCGCCCGAACAGCCGCCGTTTTCCGCGCGTTGCACCGTCAGGCCGGCTGCGCCTCCAGCAGGGGCGGCGCCGGTTGTTCCTCGCCGGGGCGCTTCACGCGGAACCACGCCGCGTACATCGCCGGCAGGGCGAGCAGCGTCAGCACGGTGGCCACGATCAGCCCGCCCATGATGGCCACCGCCATCGGGCCCCAGAACACCGAGCGCGACAACGGGATCATGGCCAGCACTGCCGCGGCCGCGGTCAGCACGATGGGGCGCAGCCGCCGCACCGCCGATTCGACGATGGCGGTCCAGGCCGGCACGCCGCGCGCGCGGTCCTGCTCGATCTGGTCGATCAGGATCACCGAGTTGCGCTGGATCATGCCCATCAGCGCGATCACGCCCAGCAGCGCCACGAAGCCGAATGGCCGGTTCAGCAGCAGCAGCGCGCCCGCCACGCCGGCAATGCCCAGCGGGCCGGTGATGAACACCAGCAGCGCGCGGCTGAAGCTGTGCAGCTGCAGCATCAGCAGCGTGAAGACGATGAACAGCATCACCGGGATGCCGGCGGAGATCGACGACGAGCCCTTGCCGCTCTCCTCCACCGCGCCCGCCACCTCCAGCCGGTAGCCGGGCTGCCACTTGGCGGCCAGCGCATCGAGCTTGGGCTGCAGTTCCGCCGTCACGGTGGCGCCCTGCAGGCCCTCGATCACGTCGGCTTGCGTGGTGATCGCGTAGCTGCGGCCCTCGCGCCACATCACGCCCGGCTCCCAGGCGAAGGTCGGCTTGGCGATCTGCGTGAGCGGGATCGACTTGCCCGACGCGGTGGGCAGGTAGGCGTTGCCGATGTCGGTGATGGCGTTGCGCTCGTCCAGCGGCTGGCGCAGCACGATGTCGATCAGCTTGTCGCCTTCGCGGTACTGGCCGACCGTGGTGCCCGACAGGATGGTCTTGCTGGCCTGCGCGATCGACTGGCTGGTGACGCCGAGCGCACGCGCCTTGGCCTGGTCGACCTCCAGCCGCAGCACCTTCACCGATTCGTTCCAGTTGTCGTTGACGCCGCGCGTGTTCGGGTTGGCGCGCATGGCAGCCTTCACCTGGTCGGCGTAATCGCGCAGCACCGCCGGATCGGTGCCGACGACGCGGAACATCACCGGGTACGGCACCGGCGGGCCGTTGGGCAGCAGGGTCAGGCGGCCGCGGGCTTCCGGGAACTCCCTGGCCAGCAGCGCCGGCAGGGTGCCGCGCAGCGCCTCGCGCGCATGCAGGTCCTGCGGCAGCACGATCAGCTGCGACACGTTGGTCTGCGGGAACACCTGGTTGAGCGGCAGGTAAAAGCGCGGCGCGCCCGAGCCGATCCAGGTGCTCACCGAGCTCACGCCCGGCTGGGTCATCAGGCGCTTTTCCACCCGCCTGGTGAGTTCCTCGTTGGCGGCGAACGACGTGCCCTCGGGGAACCACAGGTCCACCATGATCTCCGGCCGGCTCGAGTCCGGGAAGAACTGCTGCTGCACCTTGCCCATGCCGACGATTCCCAGCGCGAAGGTCAGCAAGGTGGCTCCGATGGTGATCCAGCGGTGCTCCACGCACCAGTCCACCGCCCGGCGAAAGCGCCGGTAGAACGGCGTGTCGAAATGCTCGTGCACTTCGGCGGACCCGGCATGCACCGGCGCGTGCGGCTTGGCCTTGAGCAGCAGCGTGCCCAAATACGGCACGAAGTACACCGAGACGAACCAGCTGAGCACCAGCGCGATCACCGTCACCGCGAAGATCGCGTAGGTGTACTCGCCCACGGTGGAGCGCGCCATGCCGATCGGCAGGAAGCCGGCGGCGGTGATCAGCGTGCCGGTCAGCATCGGCATCGCGGTGACCTCGTAGGCGAAGGTGGCGGCGCGGACCTTGTCGTAGCCCTCCTCCATCTTGCGCACCATCATTTCCACCGCGATGATCGCGTCGTCCACCAAGAGGCCCAGCGCGATGATCAGCGAGCCCAGCGAGATCTTGTGCAGGCCGATGCCCCAGTAGTTCATGGCCAGGAAGGTCACGGCCAGCACCAGCGGGATGGTGATGCCCACCACCAGGCCGGGACGCATGTCCACGTACCAGCGCCGCCACAGCGGCAGGCTCCCGGCGTCGGGCCGCTTGTGCAGGCCCAGCGCGAGGAAGCTCACCGCCAGCACGATCGCCACCGCCTCGATCAGCGTGCGCACGAATTCGTTGACCGAGCTGGCCACCGAGCGCGGCTGGTCCTGCAGCTGCACCAGGCGGATGCCGGCGGGCAGGCCGTCCTCGATGCGGCTGGAATTGGCCTTGAGCGCCTTGCCCAGGCGGATGATGTCGCCGCCCTTGGCCATGGACACGCCCAGGCCGATCACCTCCCTGCCCTGGTGGTGCACCTTCACCAACGGCGGATCGACGTAGCCGCGCTTGATCTCGGCGATGTCGCCCAGCCGCAGCTGGCTGCCGGAGCTGCCGCGGATCGGCATCGCCTTCAACTGGTCGAGGGCCTCGAACTGGCCGCCCACGCGCACCTGCACCACGTCCAGCGGCGTCTGCACCGCGCCGGCCGATTCCACCGCGTTCTGCTGGCCCAGCTGCGCCAGCACCTGGGTCAGGTCCAGCCCGAGCTGCGACAGGCGCTTTTGCGAGATCTCGACGTAGAGCTTCTCGTCCTGCACGCCGAACAGCTCCACCTTCGCCACGTCGGGCACGCGCAGCAGCTGCTGGCGCACGTCGTCGGCGAAGGTCTTGAGCTCGGCGTAGTTGAAGCCGGCGTCGGCCTGCAGCGCGTAGATGACGCCGTAGACGTCGCCGAACTCGTCGTTGTAGAACGGCCCCTGCACGCCCTGCGGCAGGGTGGCGCGGATGTCGCCGATCTTCTTGCGCACCGTGTACCAGACGTTGGGCACGTCGCCCGGCTTGGAGGAGTCCTTGATCTGGAAGGTGATCAGCGACTCGCCCGGCTTCGAATAGCTGCGGATGATGTCGGAGTACGGCACCTCCTGCAGCGTGCGCTCCAGCTTGTCGGTGACCTGCTCGGCCACCTGCTGCGCCGTGGCACCGGGCCAGTAGGTGCGGATCACCATGGCGCGGAAGGTGAATGGCGGGTCCTCGTCCTGGCCCAGCTGGAAGTAGGCCGCGACGCCCAGCACCATCAGCACCACCATCAGGTAGCGCGTGAGCGCCGGGTGTTCCAGTGCCCAGCGCGAGAGGTTGAAGCGCTGGCTCTCTTGGGTTGCGTGTCCGTCCTGCATGCCGGCCTCAGCGCGTGGCGGTGGGCACGGGCGCGGCCGCCGCGGTCCCCGGCGCCGGCTTGGGGGCGGCCGGGGCGGCGGCGCTCATGGCCGACGGGTCCTGCCAGATCGCGACCTTCTGGCCGGGCTGCAGCACATGCACGCCGGCCGACACCACGGTCATGCCCGGCTGAAGGCCGGAGCTGATGACTGCCTCGTTGCCGTCGGCGGTGGTCACCTGCACCGGTTGCGACTTCAGCGTCATGGAGCCGCGGTCCACCACCCACACGGCCGTGCCCTTGCCTTCCTGGCGCAAGGCGCTGGTCGGCAGCTTGATCATCTGGGCCGAGAGCTCCGGGCGGCTCAGCACGGGCAGTACCGACACGGTGGCGCCCAGCGGCGGCTGCACGGCGGGATCGAGCGACACCTTGACGGCATAGGTGCGGGTCACCGGATCGGCGCTGGCCGCGACTTCGCGCACCTTGCCGGGCACCGAGGTGCCGCTGGCCCAGGGCTTGACCATCACGGCCGCCCCGGGGCGCACGCCCGCCACCTTGTCCTCTGGCACCGAGAACACCACGTCGCGGGCGCCGTCCTGCGCAATCCGCACCACCGGCGTGCCGGCGGACACCACCTGGCCAGGCTCGGCTTCGATGGCGGTCACCACGCCCGAGACGTCGGCCACCAGGTTGGTGTAGCGCGCCTGGTTGCCCTGCGAGGCGAACTGCGCCTGCGCCTGCTGCAGCTGCGCCTGCGCCGCCTTGAGGGTGGTTTCGCGGCGCTCGAGTTCGGCGCCGCTGATGAAATTCTGCTCGCGCAGGGCGGCGTAGCGCTTGAAGTCGCCGGCCGCCAGGTCGCGGTTGGTGCTGGCCGCGGCGACCTGTGCGCGCGCGGCGTCGGTGGCCAGCTTGTAGTCCTGCGGATCGAGCTGCGCGAGCACGTCGCCGGCCTTCACGTGCTGGCCCAGTTCGGCCTGGCGGCGAATCATCTTGCCCGCCACGCGAAAGCCCAGGCGCGATTCGACACGCGGCTTGACCTCCCCGGAAAACTCGTAACCCGACTGTGCGCTGGATGTGCCCACGTTGATCACCTTGACGGCACGCAGCGGCTCGGGCGGCGCCTCGGGCTTGGAGCACCCACCCAGGGTGATAGCTACCAATGCGAGCAGGCTGAGCGACAGCGGAAGTGCGGAGAATTTCTGATACGGCATCATGAAAGAGGTCAAAAGTTTCGCAAAATCAGGTGCTACTGACTGACTGGTTAGTAATCTAGGGGATTTGGCCCAGCCGTGTCAAGCAACAATGCGCGGGTGACGACACCGCCCGACGGCCGGCCCCAACCGGTCGACCACTACGAAAATTTCCCGGTCGCCTCCTGGCTGTGCCCGGCGCGCCTGCGCCCGGCCGTGGCGGCGATCTACTGGTTCGCGCGCACGGCGGACGACATCGCGGACGAAGGCGACGCCACGCCGGCACAGCGTCTCGCCGACCTTGCCGCCTACGAGAGTGCCCTGCGCAGTTGCATCGCCGGCACCGACGCTTTCGCGCGCTGGCCGCAGGTGTTCACGCCGCTTGACAGGGTGCTGCGCGATTTCGCCCTGCCCTCCGGGCCGCTGTTCGACCTGCTGAGCGCCTTCACGCAGGACGTGCGCAAGACCGCCGCCGGCGCGCTGTACCGCGACCGCGTCGAGCTGATCGACTACTGCCGCCGCTCCGCCGACCCGGTCGGGCGGCTGATGCTGCACCTGTACGGCGTCACCGACGCCCAGGCGCTGCAACGGTCGGACGCCATCTGCAGTGCGTTGCAGCTCATCAATTTTTGGCAGGACTTGAGCCTGGACATCCCGCGCGGCCGCTACTACTTGCCGGTGGACGACCTGCGGCGCCACGGCATGGACCCGGCCGATCCCGCGCAGTGGGCCAGCCACCCGCAGGCGCCTGCGCTGGTCGCCCACGAAGTGGCATGGGCGCGCGACCTGATGCACGCCGGCGCACCGCTGGTCCACCAGGTGCCAGGCCGCGCCGGCTGGGAATTGCGGCTGGTGGTGCAAGGCGGCCTGCGCATCCTGGACCGCATCGCGGCCACAGGCTACGGCAGCTTCCATGTGCGGCCGAAGCTGCGGCGCCGGGATCTGGGCGCCATGGCATGGCGTGGCTTGCGAATGTGACAATCGCTGCCTCATGACGCCAGAACAGTACGTGCAGGACAAGGCCGCGGCCTCGGGCAGCAGCTTCTACTACGCCTTCCTGTTCCTGCCGCCGCCGCGCCGCGCCGCCATCACCGCTTTCTACGCCTTCTGCCGCGAGGTGGACGACGTGGTGGACGAGGTCAGCGACCCCGGCATCGCCGACACCAAGCTGGCCTGGTGGCAGGCCGAGGTGGCGAAATCCTGCGCTGGCAATCCCACGCATCCGGTCATGCGCGCGCTGGTGCCGCACATGGCGCCCTTCGGGCTGCGGCAGGACCAGCTGCAGGCGGTGATCGAAGGCTGCCGCATGGACCTGCAGCAGACGCGCTACCTGGACTTCCCTGGCCTGAAACGCTATTGCCACCTGGTGGCCGGCGTGGTGGGCGAGGTGTCGGCGCGCATCTTCGGCCAGACGCAGGAAGCCACCACCGCCTACGCGCACACGCTGGGCCTGGCATTCCAGCTCACCAACATCATCCGCGACGTCGGCGAGGACGCGCGGCGCGGGCGCATCTACCTGCCGGTCAACGAGCTGCAGCAGTTCGAGGTGAAAGCCAATGAAGTCCTGCAGCGCCAGTATTCCGAACGCTTCACCGCGCTGATGCGCTTTCAGGCGCAGCGCGCACATGCGTTGTACGACGAAGCGCTGGCGCTGCTGCCCGCCGAGGACCGGCGCGCGCAGAAGCCGGGGCTGATGATGGCCAGCATCTACCGCACCCTGCTGCGCGAGATCGAATCCGATGGCTTCCAGGTGCTGCACCAGCGCGTG
This sequence comes from Ramlibacter sp., assembly GCF_013697775.1. GTDB lineage: Bacteria > Pseudomonadota > Gammaproteobacteria > Burkholderiales > Burkholderiaceae_C > Ramlibacter. Next base: position 22,783 of record NZ_JACCWG010000239.1, read on the forward strand.
AGCCTCACGCCGTTGCGCAAGTTCTGGCTGGCCTGGAAAATCCAGGCGCTCGGCCGCCTGTGACGCGCCCTGCTATGCGCAAGGTGGCCGTGGTCGGCGGCGGCTGGGCCGGACTGGCCGCCGCTGTGCAATGCATCCGTGCGGGCCACCAAGTCACGCTGTTCGAAGCGTCGCGCACCCTGGGCGGCCGCGCGCGTAGCCTGGAGGTGGCGCTGCCCGACGGCACGACGGCAATGCTGGACAACGGCCAGCACATCCTGATCGGGGCCTACGTGCAGGCGCTGCGCCTGATGGAGGATGTCGGCGTCGACTTGCAGCAAGCTTTGCTGCGGCTGCCGCTCACGCTGCGCTTTCCCGACGGCACCGGCCTGCGGCTGCCCGCGTGGCCGGCGCCGCTGGACGCGCTGACCGGCATGCTGGGCGCGCGCGGCTGGGGCTGGCGCGACAAGCTGTCGCTGCTGCGGCATGCGGCCGGCTGGCAGTGCCGTGGCTTTGCGTGCGCGCCGGAACTCAGCGTCGCCGTGCTGTGCCGCGACCTTGCGCCGCGCGTCGTGCACGACCTGGTCGAGCCGCTGTGCGTCGCCGCGCTCAACACGCCGGCCGAACGCGCAAGCGCCCAGGTGTTCCTGCGCGTGTTGCGCGATTCGCTGTTCGGCGGCGGCCATGGCCAGTGGGCCGGCTCCAACCTGCTGCTGCCGCGCCGCGACCTGGGCCGGCTGTTCCCGGATGCCGCACGCGACTGGCTGCGGGCGCACGGCGCCGAGATCCGCATGGGCGCGCGCGTGCATGCGCTCATGCGCGATGGCGCGCAATGGCGCGTCGACGGCGAGCCGTTCGACGCGGTGCTGCTCGCCTGCCCGCCCTGGGAAGCCGCGCGCCTGGTGGAAGCCAGCGGCGCGCCCGCTGATGGCTGGCTCGCGCGCGTGCGCGCACTCGACTACGAACCCATCGCCACCGTGTACGCGATGGGCAGGCAAGCCCTGCCCTTGTCTTTGCCCTCTCCCATGCTGTCCCTGCGCAGTGATGCCCGGCGGCCGGCGCAGTTCGTGTTCGACCGCGGGCAGCTTGGCGGGCCAGCCGGCCTGCTGGCCTTCGTCGCCAGCGCCAGCCGCGGCAGCCTGGAAGAACTGCAGGACCAGATCGTCGCGCAGGCGGCAACGCTCGGCTGGCCGGTCACGCCGCTGCGCACGGTGGTGGAAAAGCGCGCCACCTTTGCCTGCACGCCCGGCCTGCTGCGGCCTGGCATTGCCGTCGCGCCGGGGCTGTGGGCCTGCGGCGATTACGTGGAAGGCCCTTATCCCGCGACGCTGGAAGGCGCGGTGCGCGGCGCCATCGAGGCTGCCGGCGCGCTCACCTGAGCAGATCGCACAGCTCGCCCAGGTGGGCCACTGTGATGTGCGGCTGCAGTTCGTGCGGCCACATCGTGTCCGAACGGTTCAGCCACACCGCCTGCATGCCCGCGTTCAGCGCGCCCAGCACGTCCAGCGTGGCGTCGTCGCCCACATGCAGCACGCTTTCGGGCGGCACGTCCACCGCGCCGGCGGCGGCGTGGAAGATGCGCGGATCGGGCTTGCCCACGCCGAACTCGCGCGCCGAGATGCTGGCCGCGAACAGCGGCGCCAGGCCGACCACCGCCAGGTCCGCGTTGCCGTTGGACACGCTCACCAGCGGAAAGCGCGCCGCCAGGAAATCCAGCGCGGGACCTGCGTCGTCGAACAGCGTCACGCGCTGGCGCTCAGCGAAGAACACGCGGAACGCCTCGTCGGCCAGCAGCGGGTCTTCGCCGGCGCGGTAGAGCGCCAGGCGGATCGATTCGCGCCGCAACGTGCTCAGGTCGTGCTTGAGTTCGGGACGCGAATCCGCCATGTGGTCGCGGATCTCGCGCAGGGCGCCGGGGCTGGAGAACAGCGCCGCGGCCATCGGCGCGTTGTGGGTCAGCCAGCTGTGCAGGGCTTTTTCGGCGCGCTCGATGGTGGGCCAGATCGGCCACAGCGTGTCGTCCAGATCGAGGGAAATGGCCTTGATTTTGGCGACGTCGAGCATGACGGCGAGAATACTCCAATGGCCTCGCCCTTCATGACGGAACCACCTTTCGCGCACGGCCAGCCGCCGCGCACCGCCCTCCTCCTGTGCAACCTTGGAACGCCCGACGCGCCCACGCCGGCGGCGGTGCGCCGCTACCTCGCTGAATTCCTGAGCGACCCGCGCGTGGTGGAGATCCCGCGCGCGGTCTGGCTGCCGCTTCTGCACGGCGTGATCCTGCCGCGCCGCAGCGCGAAGTCGGCCGCCAAGTACGCGAGCATCTGGACGCCCGAGGGCTCGCCGCTGAGGATCTGGACCGAGCGCCAAGCCAAGCGGCTGCAAGGCTGGCTGGGCGAGCACGGCCACCGCGTGCAGGTGGCCTACGCCATGCGCTACGGCAATCCCTCCATCGCCAGCCAGCTCGACGCGCTGAAGGCCGCCGGCGCCACGCGCGTGCTGGTGCTGCCTTGCTATCCGCAGTATTCGGGCACCACCACGGCCAGCATCATCGACGCAGTGGGCGCGTGGACGGCACGCACGCGCAGCGTGCCAGAGCTGCGCTTCGTCAACCGCTACCACGACGACCGCGGCTACATCGATGCGCTGGCCAAACGCATCGAGCGGCACTGGCGCGAGGAAGGCCGTGGCGAGCATCTGCTGATGAGCTTTCATGGCGTGCCCGAGCGCACGCTGCACCTGGGCGACCCCTACCACTGCGAATGCCGCAAGACGGCGCGCCTGCTGGCGGGCAGGCTGAACCTGGCGGAAGGCGATTACAGCGTCACCTTCCAGTCGCGCTTCGGCCGTGCCAAATGGCTGGAGCCGTACACCGAACCGACCTTGCGCGAACTGGCGCGGCGCGGCGTCGAGCGCGTAGACGTGGCGTGCCCCGGCTTCACCGGCGACTGCCTGGAGACGCTGGAAGAGATCGCGCAGGAAGGCCGCGACGCTTTCCTCGCCTCGGGCGGCAAGGAGTTCCACTACATCCCGTGCCTGAACGACACCACGGAGTGGATCGGCGCGCTCGGCGGCATCGCGGAACAGCACCTGGCCGGCTGGCCAACGAAAGACGAGCCCGACAAGCAGAAGCTGGCGGCATCGCGCGAACGCGCGCTGGCACTCGGCGCAAAGGCCTAGCGCAAGCTGCGCCCAGCCCAGCTCAGGCCGCTGCCAGCATCTGCTGGTGCCGGTCGATGAACGACGTCACCAGGTCCAGCTGCGCCGGCACGTTCAGCGCCGGCGCGTGCCCGCAGCCGGGCACTTCCACCACGCGCAGCAGGCCCAGGGTGCCCGGGCCGCGGCGCTGCATCTCCTCGGTGGCATCGGGCAGCACCAGGTCGGACTCGGCGCCGCGCAGCACCAGCACCGGAATGCGCAGCCGGTCGTAGTGCTCCCACAGGTCGTAATCGTTCGGGTGGTCGGTGAACTGCCGCACCATCGCCGGGTCGTAGTGCGGCGTCACGCGCCCATCGGGCAGGCGGCGCGCCGAGGTTTCGGCCAGGCGCCGCCACTGCGCGTCCGTCAACAGGCCGAACGGCTTGTAGACCTGCCGGAAGAAGGCTTCCAGCTGCGCCATGGTGTCGAAGGCCGGCGGATTGCCGGCATAGGCGCGGATGCGCTCCACCGCCGGCGCCGACAGGCGCGGCGCGTTGTCGTTCATCACCAGGCTGGCGATGCGGTCCTTCATGCCCGGCTCATGGATGCCGGCCGCGCACACCTCGCCGATGGCGCCGCCCATCGAGGTGCCGACCCAGTGCGCGCGCGCGATGCCGAGCCGGTCGAACAGCGCCGCGGCGGTGCGCGCGTAGAACGCCAGCGTGTACTCGTTGCCCGGGTCGGGGCTCCACTGGCTGAAGCCGCGGCCGATGGTGTCGGGGCAGATCACGCGGTAGCGGCCGCTCAGATGGTCGGCCAGTTCGTCCATGTCGCGGCCGGTGCGCGCGAGTCCATGCCAGGCGATCACCACCGGCGCGTTCGGCGAGCCCCACTCCGTGTAGTGCATCTCGCGCCCCGCGCAGGTGACGTAGTTGGAGGTGAATGGCATGGACACTTCGCTCGTCAATCGGGAATGGTGACCGTTCCCGCCAAGAAGCCGATGGCGTCGGCGGGCGCCGGTGCTGTCACGAAGGCCGGCACGTTGGCCGCGGTGATGGCCGGCGCCGTGCCAGGCACGCCACCGCGCGGCACGGTGCGCACCACCTGGCTGGCCGGCAGCGCGCTGCCGTTCTTCAGGTGGCCGTACATCGCGTCGAGCGCGCGGTTGAGGTACACGTGCAGCGGCACGAAGCGGCTGTCGTAGCCGGGCAGCACGCTCGGCAAGCCGATGAAGGTATCGAAGTGCTGGGCGTTGGTGACCTCGATGTACGACAGCTTGCTGGCTGCGCCTTCCACCTTCTTGTTCAGGCCGAAGTATGGGCGCGAGGTGTGGTTGACCGGCAGCAGGTTGTCCGAGCGGCCGTGCACGATGATGGCCGGCTTGCCCTGCAGGTTGCCGTTGCGGCGCGTCTCGTCCAGCCCGGCCTGCAGCTTGAGCGCCTGCGGCGTGTTGCCGGTGACCAAATTGCGCAGGCACAGCGCGCCGTCCAGGTTCCAGTCGGCCACGCTCGCGGCGTTGAACGACAGGAAGTCGCGCGCCGGCCCGAACTTGCCGTTGTTGTTCACCAGGTTGATGCCGCCAGCCGGCGGCACGCCGTTGCCGGTGGCGAACATGCCGGCCAGCGCCGCCGCCGGCGCCAGCGTGGTGATGCTGCCGTTCGCGGCCGTGGCGGCGTAGCTGAAGCCGCACAGGTTGTCCTTCACGCTGGCGCGCGACAGCGCGTTGGCGAAGGTCACTGCGACGGCGGGTGCGATTTCGAACGCGGCGTGCGAGGCCTGCAGGATGGCCGCATCGGGCTCCCAGCCGTAGGCCAGCAGCTTGTGCAGCGACTCCTCGGCCTGTTCGGCGGTGGTGGAGGCGTTCAGCAGCCCCTGCGCCTTCAGCGCGGCGCAGCGGTTCGGCGCCACCGGAAACGCGGGCGCCGCGAAGCCGGCCGCGTAGGCGGCGGCGAACGGACCGCTCGCGATGGAGGGCGCGAGCGAGGCGCAGGCCTGGTACAGGTTGGCGTAGGTGGTGAAGTCGATCAGCGGCTTGCCGACCACCGGCACGGTGGTGTTGCCGCGCCTGATGGTGATGCCTGCGTTGGCCGGCATCTCCACCGCGGGTTCGGCCACCGCCACGCCGCGGATCAGGCCGCGCGTGTCCTGCTCGGCCGCCGCGATGGCGGCACCGCCGCCGTTGGACACGCTGGAGGCGATGACGATGGTGTTGCCGGGCGTGAGCGTGGCGTAGCGGCGGCCGCCGCCGTCCTGGTCGCCGTACTTCTCGTTCAGCACGTACAGCGCGAACTCCGCCGCCTGCAGCGTGAACTTGCCCCAGTCCTTCTCCACGTTGTGCCCGGAATGCGCGTGCTTGAAGGCGTAGCGGTTCGGCGTAACGGCGTTGAATGCGGCCAGCTCGGTGCCGCTCAAGCCGGCATTGAACTGCGCGGCCGTGCCGGCCGCGGCCGCGCTCGTACGCCGGCCGTCGATCAGCGGCACGGTGTCGTTTTGCAGGTCGTGCGGCGCGGCGCCGGTGCCCTTGTCCGTGTAGGCGACGGCGCAGCCGTGCTTCAGGCCCCACTCGCCGGTGGAGATGGCGCCGTACACGCCGCGCGAGCCTGACGACGCGGCGGCAATGATGCAGGGATTGGCTTTGTCGAAGGTGGCCGGCACCTGCACCATCAGCGTCACGTTCTGGCGGCCGCTGCCGTCGTCGGAGAACGCGATGTACTCGGTGCCCGCGATCTTGCCGCTGCCGGCCGTCGGCGTGCCGCCCACGTCCACCGACGGGCCGTACAGGGTGCCGTAGCCACCGGCCGCCGTGGTGTCGACGATGGCGCGGTAGCTGTTGTAGATGGCCGCGCGGCGCAGCTCGGCGGCCGTCGGCGCCTCGGCATTCGCATAGGCCGGCGGCGTCGCCGACGCGAGGCCGCTTGCGCCCAGGCCGGCGGTCAACAGGTCGTCGCCGCTGCCGTCGTAGGTGGCGGACATCACGCTGCCCAGGAATGCAGGCTTCTCGTTCACCTGCTGCGATGACGAATCGCCGCAGCCGGCGGCCAGCGCCGCGCAGGCCAGCCCCACACCCGCCAGTCCCATCGTGCCCGCCGTGCCGGCGGCATGCTGTTTCTTCGTCATGTGCGTTTTCCTTGCATGAGCTTGTGTTGCGTGGAAGCGGCGCGCAGCCGCCCCACCACACCAGTGGGGAAGTAATAGACCGAGAGCACGAACAGCACGCCCAGCCATAGCAGCCAGCGGTCCGGCGACAGCAGCGCGGCCAGCCATGGCAGGCCCGACGCGGCTTCGCTGCCCAGCCGCAGCAGGTCCTGCAGGTAGCTTTGCGCCACCACGAACAGGCCGGCGCCGAGCGCGGCGCCATACACCGTGCCCATGCCGCCGATGACGACGATCAGCAGCACGTCGAGCATGATCTCGAACGACAGCGAAGTGTCCGGCCCGTTGTAGCGAAGCCAGAGCGCCAGCATGGCGCCGGCCAGCGTGGCGAACAGCGCCGACAAAATGCTGGAGAGCGTGCGGAACACCACCACGCGGTAGCCGATGGCCTCGGCGCGGAACTCGTTCTCGCGGATCGCCTGCAGCACGCGGCCGAACGGCGAATTCACGATGCGCAGCAGGGCCAGGAACAGCACCAGCGCCACAACGAACAGCAGGTAGTAGCAGACCAGGCGCCCGTCGAGCGTGACGCCGAAGAGCGGCTGTTCGGCCAGCGCGAAGCTGGGCGACAGGACTTCCGGCACCTTGAAGGTCAGGCCGTCCTCGCCGCCGGTGATCTCCGACAGCTGCGAGGCCAGCGTCTGGAACGCCGCCGCCACCGCCAGCGTGATCATCGAAAAGAAGATCGCCCGCACGCGCAGCGAAAACAGGCCGATGGCCAGCGCCAGCACGAAGGACAGCGCCAGCGCGCCGGCGATGCCCGTGAACAGTGCGCCCCAGGTCGGGCCGAACCGCGTGAAGGCGATCGCCACGCCATAGGCACCGATACCGAAGAACATGGTGTGGGCGAAGCTGACGATGCCGGTATAGCCCAGCAGCAGGTCGAAGCTCGCCACCAGCACCACGAACACCAGCACCTTGGCGGCGACGTTGAGCGCCTTCACGCCGGGGAAGACGAACGGCGCGAACGCCAGCGCGAGCAGCAGCACGACGAGCAGCACGGCCAGCACGCGGCTGCGCGGGAAATCGGTGGAAAGGATGCGGGCTAGCATGGCGCTCACTTGTTCAGGGCGTACACGCCCTGTGGCCGCCACAGCAGGATGGCCATCATGAGCGCGATGTTGGAGAACAGCGCCGCCTTGGGCACCAGGAAGCCGGTGTAGTTGGCCATCAGGCCCACCAGCACGGCGCCCACCAGCGCGCCGGTGGTGGAGCCCAGCCCGCCGATGATGAGCACGATGAAGATCAGCACGTTGACCTGCGCGCCCATCTGCGGCGTCACATTCTGCTGGTACAGGCCCCACATCACGCCGCCCAGGCCCGCCAGCGCGCTGCCGACCACGAACACGCCGATGAACAGCACGCGGATGCGGTAGCCCAGCGACTCCACCATCTCGCGGTCCTGCACGCCGGCGCGGATCAGGAGACCGATCTTGGTGCGCGTGAGCGTCCACAGCAGGCCGCCGAACACCAGCGCGCCGACCACCACCGCGAGCGCACGGTACTTCTCGACCGCGGCCTCGCCGAACAGGAGGGTGCCGCGCATGCCCTCGGGCAGCGGCAGCGGGATCTGCAGGGGGCCCCAGATGACCTTGATCAGCTCCTCGCCGATGATCATGCCGCCCATGGTGATGAGGATCTGCTTCAGGTGGTTGCCGTACACCGGCCGCACGATGAAGCGCTCGAACGCCAGGCCCACGGCCGCGGCGACCAGCATGGCGACCACCATCGCCGGCAGCACCGCCAGCAGGTTCATCCACAGGCTGGCCGAGCTGGTGTAGTCGGACATGCCGCCCAGCACGCTGGTGGCGACGAAGGCGCCCAGCGCGATGAACACGCCGTGGCCGAAATTCAGCACGTCCATCAGGCCGAACACCAGCGTGAGGCCGGAGGCGATGACGAAGATGATCATGCCCATGGCCAGCCCCGCCACCGTGAGCGTGACCCAGGTGGACAGCGAGCCGATAAAGGGCAGCACCGCCAGTGCCAGCAGCGGCACCAGGGCCAGCGGCTTCCAGTCGAAATCGATGTTCTTCATAGGGCCAGTCCCAGCAAGGACTGCTGCAGGGCCTCGTCGTCGGCCAGCTCCTTCATGGAGCCGGCATGCACGACCTGGCCGTTGTCCATCACGGCCACCGTGTCGCCCAGCCGCCTGGCGAAGTTGAAGTTCTGCTCCACCAGCAGGATGGTCACGCCGCTGGCTTTCAGCTGCGCGAAGGCGTCGATCATGTTGTTGATGATGGCGGGCGCCAGGCCCTTGCTCGGCTCGTCGATGACCAGCAGCTCGCGCGGCTCGACGATGGCGCGCGACACCGCGAGCATCTGCTTCTGGCCGCCCGAGAGCTTGCCGGCCGGGTGGTTCCAGAACTTCTCCACCGCCGGAAACAGCGAGAAGATCCACTTCAGCCGCGTGTCGTCCAGCTGGTCGGCGCGCTTGGCGGCGCGCGCGGCCAGAAGCATGTTTTCCTTGACCGTGAGGTCGGCGAAGATGCCCATGTTCTCGGGCACGTAGGCGACGTTCAGGCCGGCGATCTGCGGCGTGGGCCAGGCCGTGATGTCCTGCCCGCCGAAGGCGACGCGGCCGGCGGACGCGCGCCACAGGCCCATGATGGTCCGCAAGGTGGTTGTCTTGCCCGCGCCGTTTCGGCCCAGCAGCATGGTCAGCTGGCCGCGCGGCACGGCGAGGTCGACGCCGTGCAGGATGTGGTACGCCCCGATGTGGGTGTGCACGGCGGAAAGCGTGAGGAGATTGGCGCTCATGGCTGCTCCCCCGTGCCGCGCAAAGGCCCTTCGACAGGCTCAGGGCGAACGGCCCCCACATCCCGTTCCGGTTTCACTGTGTTCCGTTCGGGTTGCGCTGCGTTCCGTTCGGGCTGAGCTTGTCGAAGCCCTTCCACTTCAGGGCGAACGGAGACGCCCAGATAAGCCTCTTGCACGATCGGCGACGCAATCACCTCCGCCGGTTCGCCATCCGCGACCAGCGCGCCGTTGTGCAGCACGATGATGCGGTCGGCCAGTTCGCGCACCACGTCCATCTTGTGCTCCACCAGCAGGATCGTCTTGGTCCTGTCTTCCTTGAGCTTGCGGATCAGGTTCAGGATCACCGGCGCCTCGGCGGCGTTCATGCCCGCCGTCGGCTCGTCGAACATGAAGACCTGCGGCTGCAGCGCCATCAGCAGCGCGACTTCCAGCTTGCGCTGGTCGCCGTGCGGCAGGTTGGCCACCAGCTCGTGCTCCTTGTCGGCGAGTGCCACGGCGTGCAGCACCTCGTCGGCGCGCGCGGTCAGCGCAGTGTGGTCGCTCCACACGCTCCACAGGTTGAGGCCGCGGCCGTGCCCACCCTCGCGCGACGACTGCACGGCCAGCCGGATGTTCTCCAGCACGGTCAGGCGCGGGAACAGGTTGGTGAGCTGGAAGGCCCGCCCCAGGCCCGCGCGGGTGCGCTGCGACGCGCTCAGGCCCGAGAGGTCGCGCCTGCCCAGCGAGACGCTGCCGGCCGAGGCCTTCAGCTGGCCCGAGATCAGGTTGAAGTACGTCGTCTTCCCCGCGCCGTTCGGCCCCACGATCGCAGTCAGCGTCCCCGGCTCGAAAGCGCAGGTGACGGCATTGACCGCGACGTGACCGCCGAAACGGATGGTCAGGTCCTTGGTGGCGAGCTGGCTCATCGAGCTTTCATCAGGGACAGGTCCCGATCACGTAGTAGTTGGTGCCGGTCTGCTTCAGCGTGGTGGTCGCGAAGGTGTTCCACAGGCCCATGTACTGGTTGGAGCCGTTGGCGTAGGTATAACCGCCCGACTGGTAGGCGCGCCCGGCCGTGGTGTGCGCGTAGTTGCTTGAGGTGTAGCAGGTCGCGGTGGCGCCCGCGAGCGTGGTGCCGCTGGCCGCTGCCGAGGCCGCGCCTTCCAGGCCGCCGCTGTCCACCGCGCGCACTGTCCACGAATAGGTGGTCGATGCCGCCAGGCCGGTGTCGGTGAAGCTGGTGCCGCCGACCTGCAGCGCGTTCACCTTGTTGCCGTTGCGGTACACGTTGTAGCCCGACGCGCCGGTGACGGCGCTCCAGCCGATGGCCATGGTGCTGGTGGTCGCGCCCGAGGTGCTGACGCTGGCCGGCGCCGGCAGCGTGCCGCCGCCACCGCCCGAGCCGGTGCCCGAGGACAGCTGGTTCACCATCGCCTTGATCGCCGCGATCTGGGTGCCGCCCTTCTGCGCGAAATTGGTGCCGTACCAACCGATCCAGTCCCAGCAGCCGTTCGGGTTGGCCAGCGAGCCGCTGGCGGAAGTCGCGCGGCTTGTGCTGTCCACCTTGGCTTGCGGGAACAGAACGATGATGCCGTTGGTGTCGGCCCAGCGGGTGTAGCCGGTGTTCTTGATGAACTTGTCGCCGATGGTGGCGTAGTTCTGCTGGCAGCCGTGCAGCGCCACGTGCACCTTGCACTGGGTGCCGCTGGCGCAGCTGGCCGGCACGTACACCCAACCGGTGGCCGACATGCCCGGGTTGGCGGTGAAGGCGGCCTGGTCGAACTCGATGTAGTTGCCCGCGGCTGGCGCGTTGTTGCGCGCGTTCAGCCCGCCGTAGAAATGCGTGAACATCGCCTGCACGCCGTCATAGCCGCAGTTGCTGATGTAGGGCGAAGCGCTGGTGCCGCAGGCGTTGTCGCCGGTGCTGTCGAAGTCGGTCGGGAACACGTGGGCCGTGCTGGCGCGCGACACGTACAGCAGGTTGGCTGCCGTCACGCCGTTGTTGGTGTACTGCGTCTTGGCGCCGAGCATGGGGTTCGGGCCCACCGTGGAGTCGCTGGTGCCCACGAACATGTAGACCTTCTGCGCCGCCACGTTGGCCTTGGCGTCGATCTGGCTGCCGCTCCAGTTGTTGATGTCGGCCTGCATCGTCGACAGCTGGGTGGAGCTGATGGTGGCGTTGTACATGCACGCCGTGTAGTTGCTGTGGCCGGCGCACATGTAGGGGCCGCCCGCGAAGATGCCCACGCCCTTGAAATAGGACGAATAGGCATAGCCCAGCTGGTTGGCCATGAAGCCGCCCGAGGACAGCCCGGACACCGTCGCCTTGGACGTGTCGACGTTGTACTTGGGAAGCGCCACCACCGCGTGCGCGGCCACGGTGGCGAGAGCCATCGCCGCGGCGGCGGCGAGGGTGCGAAGCAGTCTGAATTTCATTGCGTTGTCTCCTTGATATAGCGGGATTCCGTCATGGCGATGCCCATCCCCCGTGTGCCCGGGGGTTGTTCTCAACGTGAAAGTTAGCGGTGCAGGCGCTTCAGCGCTTGTTGCGGATCGGGACGTTCATCTCTTCCGGCTTGATCTCGCGGACCAGCTCGGGAACGCCCCAGGGGAAGGCCGGATCGACCTTGATCTTGAAGTGGTACATGGACTGCATGGCCTGGTGGTCTTCCTTGCGGAAAGTCATGCGGCCCTTGGGCGTGTCGAAGCTCATGCCTTCCATGGCGGCAATCAGCTTGTCGGCGCTGGCGTCGCCGTTGGTCTTCTTCAGCGCGGCCACGGCGGCCATGGCGGCGGAGAAGCCGCCGGCGGTGAAGAAGTCCGGCGGCGCCTTGAACTGCTTGTAGTGCGCGGCCACCAGGGCTTCGTTCACCGGGTTCTTCGGGATGCCGAAGTAGTAGTAGGTGGCGCCTTCCATGCCCGGGAACTGCTTGTACGAGGCCATGGCCGGCAGGATGTTGCCTCCGGTGAAGACGTCGATGTTGTAGCGCTGCTTCAGGTTCTGCGCGGCCAGCGCGTTGTACGGCGGTACGCCGCCGGCCCAGATCACCTCGATGGCCTTGTTGCCCGGCAGGTCCTTGATCCGATCGACGATGCGCTGGATGCCGGCGGTGAAGTCGGTGGTGGCCTGCGGCAGGTATTCCTCATGGACGATCTTGGCGTTCTTCAGAGCGTCCTTGAAGGCCTTCACGCCGTCGCGGCCGAACGCGTAGTCCTGCGCCAGCGTGGCAACCACGGTGCCCGGCTTGTCCATCGCCACCGCGTTGGAGATCGCGTCCTGCGAGCTGTTGCGCCCGGTGCGGAAGATGTACTTGTTCCACTTGTCGCCGGTGATCGAATCGGCCACGGCCGGCTCGACCAGCAGGATCTTCTTGTACTCCTCGGCCACCGGCAGCATGGCCAGCGCAACGCCGGAGGAACTGGGGCCGATGGCCATGTCGGCCTTGTCGTCGGAATAGGCGGTGGCCAGCAGCGACTTGCCCAGGTCCGGCTTGCCCTGGTCGTCCTTCTCGATGATGACGATCTTCTTGCCGCCGACCATCATGGTGCCGCCGGTGGCGTAGTCCAGGCCCATCATCAGGCCGGTCTGCGTCTGCTTGCCGTAGGCTTCCAGCGGGCCGGTACGGCTGTAGACGTGGGCGATGCGGATTTCCTTGCTCTGGGCGAACGCCAGCGGGCAAGCGAGTGCGGCGACGGTGGCTGCGGCAAGCACAGTCAAGGTACGGCGGTTCATCATGTCTCCTAGTTTGCAGACGACCTTGCACGCACCGTGCCAGAGCGTAAGTGGTTGATTTCACAGTGTGTGGCGCACCAGCCGTGGCTCATCTGCATGGTTCGCGGACACTTGACTGTCTTGTTTTCAGGCAGTTGTCTGATTTCCGTGCAATACGTCCAGCCGCTCGTAGAGCTTGGCGCGGGAAATGCCGAGCAGCTTCGCGGCGGCCAACTTGTTGCCGCCGGTCGCGGCCAGCGCTTCGCGGATGGCGCGGCGCTCGAGCGCGGCCACCTGCTCGGCCAGCGGGCGCAGCGGGCCGGCATGCCCGGCTGCCGGAAGTACGGCCACGCGCGGCGGCTCCACCCGCTCCATGCCGGCTTCATGCAGCACCTGCTCGACGTCCTGCGCCTCGATGCGCGGCGCGTCGCTGCGCATGGCGGCCTGTTCCATCACGTTGCGCAGCTCGCGCGTGTTGCCGCGCCACGGCTGCGCGGTGAGCAGCGCGATCGCCTCGGCGCTCAATTCCAGCGGGCCGGAGGCGTTGCGCGCCGCGATATCCTCGGCCAGCACCTCGGCCAGCGCCGGGATGTCGGCGCGCCGCTCGCGCAGCGGCGGCACCCGGATCGGCAGCACGTTGAGGCGGTAGTACAGGTCTTCGCGGAAGCGCCCTTCGCGCACCAGCGCCGCCAGGTCGCGCGAGGTGGCGGCGATCACGCGCGCGTCGAAGCGCACCACCTTGTTGGAGCCCAGCGGCTCGATCTCGCCTTCCTGCAGCGCGCGCAGCAGCTTGGCCTGCAGGCCCTGCGGCATGTCGCCGATCTCGTCCAGGAACAGCGTGCCGCCGTCGGACAGCTTGAACTTGCCGTCGCGGCCCTTGCGGTCGGCGCCGGTGTAGGCGCCCGGCGCCACGCCGAAGAACTCGGCTTCCAGCAGCGTGTCGGGCACGGCAGCGATGTTGACGCTGACGAACGGCCCGCGGGCGCGCGGCGAGGCGGCGTGGATGGCGTGCGCCAGCAGTTCCTTGCCCGTGCCGGTTTCACCCAGCAGCAGCACCGGGCTGGACGACAGCGCCGCGCGCCGCGCCTGCCGCTTCACTTCCACGGCCGGCGGGCTGCTGCCGATGAAGCTGGCCAGGGTGTGCTTGCTGCGCCGCTGCGTGGCGAGCTCGCGCCGCGCGTCGTCCAGGTCGCGCTGCAGATGCGCGAACTTCTGGATCAGCGGCTGCAGCGTGGTTTCGGGGTGGTCGAACAGCACGATGCCCAGCGCGCCGATCACCTCGCCCTGCGCGTCGCGCAGCGGGATGCGGCTGACCACGAAAGTGCCGGCCTTGTTGGACAGCAGATCGATCAGGATCGGCTTGCCGGTGCGCAGCACGCGGTGCATCTGCGTGTTCTGCACCACCTCGGACACCGGGTGGCCGACGAAGTCCTCGACCCGCTCGTAGCCCAATGCCGGCAGGAAGCGCTTGTACAGGTCGTTGATCCAGACCACGCGCGCGTCGCGGTCCACCAGCAGCATGCCTTCGCTGGCGTTGGCGAACAGCTCGAACATGGAGCGCGCCGCCAGCTCCAGGATGCTTTGGGCGTCGCTCGGCAGCGACATCTCAGTGCCCCAGGATCTTGGACAGGAAGTCCCGGCTGCGCTCGCTCTGGGGATTGTTGAAGAAGTCGTGCGGGTTGCCGCGCTCGACGATCTGGCCTTCGTCCATGAAGATCACGCAGTCGGCCACCGCCTTGGCGAAGCCCATCTCGTGGGTCACGCACAGCATGGTGATGCCCTGCCCGGCCAGCTCGATCATCACGTCGAGCACCTCCTTGATCATCTCCGGGTCGAGCGCCGAGGTCGGCTCGTCGAACAGCATGATCTTCGGCGTGAGGCACAGCGCCCGCGCGATGGCCACGCGCTGCTGCTGCCCGCCCGACAGCTGCAGCGGGAACTTGCTGGCCTGGTCGGCGATGCGCACGCGTTCCAGCTGCTGCATGGCGCGCTCCACCGCCTCTTTTCGCGGCAGCTTGCCCACCCACATGGGCGACAGGATCAGGTTGTCCAGCACGCTCAGATGCGGGAACAGGTTGAACTGCTGGAACACCATGCCGACCTTCCTGCGCACGGCGTCGATGGCTTTCACGTCGTCGGCCAGTTCCACGCCGTCGACCACCAGGCGGCCTTCCTGGTGTTCCTCGAGGCGGTTGATGCAGCGGATCAGCGTGGACTTGCCCGAGCCGGACGGACCGCAGATGACGATGCGTTCACCGCGCCCCACCTCCAGGTCGATGTCGCGCAGCACGTGGAAGTCGTTGCCGTACCACTTGTTGACCTTGTCGAAGCTGATGATGGATTCGGGCATGGCAGGACCTGCTTTCGGCTCAGCGCCGTTTGCTCGTGTTGACCTCGCGCTCCACCCAGCGGCTGTAGCGCGACATGGAAAAGCAGAACACGAAGTAGATCAGCGCGATGAAGAAATAGCCTTGCAGCTTGAACACCTTCCAGTTCGGGTCGGCGTTCAGCGCGAGGTCGAGCGCGCCGGTGAGCTCGTACAAGCTGACGATGCTTACCAGCGAGGTGTCCTTGAAGATCGAGATGAAGCTGTTGACGATGCTGGGCACCACCATCGCCAGCGCCTGCGGCAGCACGATCTTGCGCTGGGCCTGCCAGTACGACAGGCCCAGCGTCGCCGCCGCCTCCACCTGGCCGCGCGGCACCGCCTGCAGGCCGCCGCGGATCACCTCGGCGAGATACGCCGCGGCGAACAGCGTCATGCCGGCCAGCACGCGGATCAGCACGTCGATGGTCACGCCCTGCGGCATGAACAGCGGGAACATGAACGAGGCCATGAACAGCACCGAGATCAGCGGCACGCCACGGATCAGCTCCACGTAGACGGTGCAGATGGCGCGGATGGCCGGCAGGTCGGATCGCCGGCCCAACGCGACCGCCAGCGCGATCGGGAACGCCATGCCGATGGACAGCGTGGACAGCAGCACGGTGAGCGACAGGCCGCCCCAGCGATCGGTCTCCACCTTCGACAGGCCCAGCACGTTGCCGTGCATCAGCATCAGGAACACCGCCAGAACGGCGAGCCAGGCGACCGCCAGCCACGATTTCCAGAACACGCGCATGCAGCTGGCCACCAGCATCGCCAGCATCAGCAGGGTGGCCACCAGCGGACGCCACTGCTGGTCGAACGGATAGCGGCCCAACACGATCACGCGGTACTTCTCGGCCACCACGCCCCAGCAGGCGCCCACGCCCTCGGCGGCGCGGCAGGCCACGAGGTCGGGCCGCCACACGGCGTTGAGCACCGCCCAGTTCAGGAAGCGCGGCAGCACCCACGCCAGCAGCGCACACACCAGCAGCGTGCCGGCCGCCGTGCGCCAGTCGTGGAACAGGTTGGCGCGCGTCCAGGCGAGCGGGCCCTGCGTGCGGCGCGGCGCCGGGCGCGGGACGATGGAGCGGAAACTGCTTGCGCTCATGCTGTGCTCAGCGTTCCTTGATGGCGACGCGCGCGTTGTACCAGTTCATGGCGCCCGAGGTCAGCAGCGACAGCGTGAGGTACACCGCCATCAGGATGGCGATGCACTCCACCGCGCGGCCGGTCTGGTTCATCGCGGTGTTGGCGATGGACACCACGTCGGGGTACCCGATGGCGACCGCCAGCGAGGAGTTCTTGGTGAGGTTCAGGTACTGGTTGGTCAGGGGCGGCACGATCACGCGCAGCGCCTGCGGCAGCATCACCAGGCGCAGCTCCATGCCGCGGTCCAGCCCCAGCGCGGCCGCGGCCTCGCCCTGGCCGGCCGGCACGGCGGCGATGCCCGAGCGCACCACTTCGGCGATGAAGGACGCCGTGTAGAGCGACAGGCCCATCAGCAGCGCCAGGAATTCCGGCGTCAGCGCGCCGCCGTTCTCCACCGCGAACTCGCCCTTCATGGGGAAGTCCAGCACGGTGGACGCGCCGCCGGCCAGCCAGCCGGCGAAGCCGCCCACCAGCAGCAGCCCGATGGGCACCCAGACCATGCTGAGCGGCCGGCCGGTCTGCTCGAAGCGCTTGCGCGCCCAGCGCCGGTACAGCCACATCAGCACTACGCCGGCGCCCAGGCCTGCCAGCGTCCAGGCCTCGCCCGGTCCCCAGACCGGGGCGGGAAAATTCAGGCCCCCCTTGCTCAGGAAGAACGGCCCGACTTTCCAGGCTTCCTGCAGGGAAGGCAGCATTTCGGTGAGCACCAGGTACCACATCAGCAGCTGGATCAGCACCGGCACGTTGCGGAATGCTTCCACGTAGCCGGCGCACAGGCCGCGCACCAGGGCGTTGCGCGAGAAGCGGCCGATCCCGACCAGCGTGCCGATCAGGGTGGCGAAGATGATGCCGGCGACGGCCACGCGCAGCGTGTTGCTCAGGCCGATGCCGAAGGCGCGCACATACGACTCGGTGGAGTCGAAGGGGTACAGGCTCTCGCCAATGGTGAAGCCGGCGGGCTGGCTGAGGAAATCGAAGCCGCTCTGGATGCCGCGCACGCGCATGTTGTACGCGGTGTTGGAGGCGAGGAACCACACCACCAGCGCGATGGCGGCCACGGCGACCAGCTGATAGACCAGCCCGCGGAAGGCGCGGCTGCGCCAGGACCAGCTCTTCTTGCGCGGCGGCTTCTTTGCTTGCATGTCGGACAGGGGTATGCAACATGCGGGCCCGGCCGGGGCCGGGCCCGCTGTCGCGAACTGCGCTCAGGTGCTCAGCGGATCGGGTAGGCGTACATCAGGCCGCCCTTGTTCCACTGGTTGTTCAGGCCGCGCGGCAGCCCCAGGGCCGACTTCGGGCCGACGTTGCGCTCGAAGATCTCGCCGTAGTTGCCGGTGGCCTTGAGGGCGCGTGCCATCCAGTCCTTGTCCAGGCCGAGCAGCTTGCCCATGTCCTCGCCGGTGCCCAGGATGCGGCGCACCACCGGGTCCTGGCTGCTGGTCTTCAGGCTGTCCACGTTGGCCTGGGTGATGCCGTACTCCTCGGCCTCGATCAGGCCGTAGACCACCCATTTGACGATGGCGAACCACTCGTCGTCGCCGCGGCGCACCAGCGGGCCCAGCGGCTCCTTGGAGACCAGCTCGGACAGGATGATGTGGTCGTCCGGCTTGGGCGCGACCTTGTTGCGGATGGAGGCCAAGCCCGAGGCATCGGTGGTGTAGGACACGCAGCGGCCGGCGAAATAGGCGGCGGTGGCCGCTTCTTCCTTCTCGAACACCACCGTCTTGATGTTCAGGTTGTTGGTCTTGGAGAAGTCGGTGAGGTTCTTCTCGGTGGTGGTGCCCGACTGCACGCAGATCGTCTGGTTCTTGAACTGCTTGGTGCTCTTGATGCCGCTCTTCTTGGTGACGATGAAGCCCTGGCCGTCGTAGTACGTGGCCGTGATCTGGTTCAGGCCCAGCGAGGCGTCGCGGGTCAGCGTGAGCGTGGTGTTGCGCGACAGCAGGTCGAGCTCGCCGGACTGCAGCGCGGCGAAGCGCTGCTGCGCCGTCAGCGGCACATACTTCACCTTTTCCGGGTCGCCCAGCACGGCGGCGGCGACGGCGCGGCAGACGTCCACGTCCAGCCCGGACCACTTGCCCGCGGCGTCCGCGGCGGAGAAACCGGCCAGGCCGGTGTGCACGCCGCACACCATCTGCCCGCGCTGCTTCACGCCGTCCAGGGTCTTGCCGGCCAGCGCGGCCGTCGTGGACGCCATCGCGCCCACGGCCACGGCCAGGGCAATGCAGCGCTTGCTGAGTCTGTTCATTGGATCTCCTCGTTCGGATCGAAAAATTGCTGAGACTTTTGCGATTGCAAGTCCCGGGCCAGAAAAGGATATCCCAACTGTGCCGCGCCGCAGCCTGCGGTCAACCCGGAGTCGGCACGGGTTCCGGCCGCATCCAGCGCTTGAGCACCCGCGGCACCACCAGCACCAGCACGATCACCACCAATAGCGCGATGGACATGGGCCGCTGCACGAACACCGCGGCGCTGCCTTCGCCGATGGAGATGGCGTTGCGCATCTGCGCCTCGGCCAGCGGGCCCAGGATCATGCCCACGATCACCGGCGCGGTCGGGAAGTCGAAGCGGCGCATCAGCACGCCCACCAGGCCGATCCCCCACAGCAGCACCAGGTCGAACGCGCTTTGCCGCATGCCGTAGGCCCCGACGGTGGCGAAGATCAGGATGCCGGCATAGAGCTGAGGTTTGGGAATCTTCAGCAGCTGCACCCACAGCTTCACCATCGGAAGGTTCAGCACCAGAAGCATCACGTTGCCGATGTAGAGCGATGCGATCAGCGCCCACACCAGCGTGGCGGAGGTGGTGAACAGCTGCGGGCCCGGCTGGATGCCGTAGTTCTGGAACGCGCCCAGCAGGATGGCGGTGGTGTTGGAGGTCGGGATGCCCAGCGTCAGCAGCGGGATCATCGCGGTGGTGACGGTGGCGTTGTTGGCTGCCTCCGGCCCGGCGACGCCCTCGATGGCGCCCACCGTGCCGAACTCCGCCTTGTTCTCGCCCTTGGCCAGCTTCTTCTCCACCGCGTAGCTGAGGAAGGTCGGGATCTCGGTGCCGCCGGCCGGGATGCAGCCGAACGGCGCGCCGATGGCGGTGGCGCGCAGCCAGGCCGGAATCGAGCGGCGCCAGTCCTGCCTGGTCATGTAGACCTTGCTCATGGGGTTGCGGGTTTCCGTCTCGCGGCCCTCGTACAGCGCGAAGTACAGCACCTCGGCCACGGCGAACAGGCCGACCGCCACCAGCACGATCTCGATGCCGTCCAGCAGTTCCGGAACGCCGCCGATGTAGCGCGCCTGCCCCGAGATCTGGTCCAGGCCGACCAGGCCGATCGCCAGGCCCAGGAACAGCGCCGCCATGCCGCGCAGCGTGCTCTTGCCCAGCACCGCGCTGACGGTGGTGAAGGCCAGAACCATCAGCAGGAAATACTCGGGTGGCCCGAGCTTCACCGCGAAGTCGGCCACATAGGGCGCGAACAGCGTGACGATCAGCGTGGCGATGGTGCCCGCCACGAACGAGCCGATGGCGGCAGTGGCCAGCGCCGCGCCGGCGCGCCCGCTCTTGGCCATCTTGTTGCCCTCCATCGCCGTCACCATGCTGGCCGTTTCGCCGGGCGTGTTCAGCAGGATGGACGTGGTGGAGCCGCCGTACATCGCGCCGTAGTAGATGCCGGAGAAGAAGATCATCGATGCGGTGATGTCCACCTTGGCCGTGATCGGCAGCAGCATGGCCACCGCCACCGCCGGGCCGATGCCGGGCAGCACGCCAACGGCCGTGCCCAGCACGCAGCCGATGAAGGCCCACATCAGGTTAATGGGCGTGATGGCGGTGGCGAAGCCACCCATGAGCGCGGAGAAGATGTCCATGTCAGTCTCCGCAGAGCCGCCTCAAGGAGGCTGAAGCCCCCTCGGGGGGCAGCGAGTGAACGAAGTGAAGAGCGTGGGGGTTCATGGTTTTAGATCCACCCGGTTTGCGTCAGGCCCGGCAGGTTGATTGCCAGGAATTTGGTGAACATCCAGTACACGGGCGCGGAAATCACCAGCCCGGCGGCCAGGTCGGTCGCCAGCACCGCAGGCGTCGAGGCACCCGCCTGGCCCTGCGCGCGCCGCAGGCCCTGCACCGTCAGCACGTAGCACAGCGTGCAGCTCAGGATGAAGCCGATGGTGGTGATCAGCGCCGCGTTCGCCAGCAGCCCCGCCGAGACCCACACCAGGCCCGGCCACCAGCCGCGCGCCGCGCCCGAGGGCGCATCCAGCTCGCGAAAGCCCCCGCTGCGCGCCTCGCGCACCATCAGCACGCCGCAAATGGAGAGCACCAGCGCCACCAGCCAGGGCAGGAAGTTGGGCCCCACGCCGCCGTAGCCGGCGGCCGAGGGAATGGTGAGCGCGCCGCCCGCCAGGCCGAGGCCGGTGAGCAGGATGCCCGCGCCGACCAGCGTCTGCGCGAGCCGCTGGGATGAAGATCCGTCTTGCGTCATGAGGTGCTCCGGGAACAAAAAACGCCCGGTGGAAGCCGGGCGGTACTGCTTGGCGGAAGGGAACGCGACAGCGCGTCAGACCATGCCGGACTTCACCATGGTGGCGCGCAGGCTGGCGAATTCGTCGTCGACGAACTTGTCGAAGGCCGGGCCGCTCAGCAGGGCCGGCGTCCAGTCGTTCTTCTCCAGCGACTCCTGCCAGGACTTGGTCTTCAGCGCGGCCATCACCATGTCGGTCAGCGCCTTGCGCTGCGCCGCGGTGATGCCGGGCGCGCCGTACACGCCGCGCCAGTTGCCGATTTCCACGTCGATGCCCTGCTCCTTCAGCGTAGGCACGTCGTTCAGGCGCTTGGGCGAGGTGACCGCGATCGGCTTCATCTTGCCGGCCTTGATGTACTCGGCGAACTCGCTGTAGCCGCTGCCGCCCACCGTGACGTTGCCGCCCAGGATGGCAGCCGTGGCCTCGCCGCCTCCGCGGAAGGCCACGTAGTTGATCTTGGAGGGATCGACGCCGGCCTTTTGCGCGATCATGGCCGCGGCGATGTGCTCGGTAGAGCCGCGCGAGCCGCCGCCCCACTTGACGCTGCCCGGGTCCTTCTTGAGCTGCGCGATCACATCGGCCATGGTCTTGAAGGGCGAGTTGGACGGCAGCACGAACACGTTGTATTCGCTGGTGATGCGGGCGATCGGCGTGGCCTGCGACAGGTTCACAGGCGGCTTGCCGGTGATGATGCCGCCCAGCATCACGGCGCCCATCACCATCATCGCGTTCGGGTCGCCCTTGCTGCCGTTGACGAACTGCGCCAGGCCCAGCGCGCCCGCGGCGCCGCCCTTGTTGTCGTACGTGACGCTGTCGGCGACCTTGGCTTCCTGCAGCGCCTTGCCGAGCGCGCGGCCGGTGGTGTCCCAGCCGCCGCCGGGGTTGGCCGGGATCATCATCTTGACGTTGCCCGCGGCGCGGGCCGAGAGCGGCAGCGCGCCGGCGGCGGCCAGCGCGACCAGCGATCTGAGGAATGTGTCGCGTCGCATGCGTGTCTCCTGTTGGAATATGGAACATTCGCATGATCGCCCTGGCGGCTGTCAATCGGCTGTCCGGCGTATTGGGGAAACTACTAGAGTCTGCTTGAACCACACTTGCACGTATTCATGAGATTGCTTTTGGTCGAAGACGATGCCGCCATGCGCAGCACCCTGCAACGCGCCCTGGGCCGCCGCGGCTGGCAGGTTGCCACCTGTGACGACGGCACCAAGGTGCTAGCTCAATGGCGCGCCGCCCCGCCCGAGGCGGTGGTGCTGGACCTCAGCCTGCCGGGCATAGACGGCCTGCAGGTGCTGGAGCAGGCGCGCAGGGACGGCTTGGCCACGCCGGTGCTCATCCTTACCGCGCGCGGCACGGTGGGCGACCGCATCATCGGCCTGAACACCGGCGCCGACGACTACCTGCCCAAGCCGTTCGACCTCGACGAGCTGGAGGCGCGCCTGCGCGCCCTGGTGCGCCGGCGCGGCGAGGCGGTGGACGACCCCGCCGCCGGCAACCTGCAGTTCGGCGGGCTGGTCTACGACCACGACGGCGGCGCCTTCCACCACCGCGACGAGGTGCTGGAACTCACGCCGCGCGAGTCGGCGCTGCTGCAGGCGCTGATGGCGCGGCCCGGCCGCGCGGTCACCAAGGAGCGGCTGTTCGAGATCGTGTTCGCCGGCGAGCAGGACGTGCAGTACGAAGCGGTGGAGGTGGTGGTGTATCGGCTGCGCAAGAAGCTGGCCCACACCGGCGTCTCGTTGGTCACGCTGCGCGGCCTGGGCTACCTGCTGAAGATCGGGTGACGAGCGTGCCGTCGCCAGGGCCCCGCCCGCTTCGGCCGCACTCGCTGCGCCGTTACCTGCTGCTGGGCATTCTGCTGCCGGTGATGCTGCTGATCGCGCTGAACGGCATCAGCCTGTACGGCCGCGCGCTGGCCGCGCTCAACACCGCCTACGACCGCACCCTGCTGGCCTCGACCAAGGTGATCGGCGAGCAGCTCGACGTGGAGGGCTACGACGAGGCGGCACGGCTGCGCGCCACGGTGCCCTATTCCGCGCTGGAAGCGTTCGAGGCCGACACCCGCACGCGCATGGTCTACCGCGTGTCCAGCCTGTCGGGCGAAATGGTCTCCGGCTATGCCGACCTGCCGTTCTGGCACGGCCGGCTGCCGGCGCGGCCGCCCTATGCCGCGCTGGTGGATTTCTACGACGACGTCTACGCCGGCGCCGAGGTGCGGGTGGCGGTGCTGCTGCAGCCGGTGGCCAGCGCCCGCGGCCGCGGCATGGCGGTGGTGCAGGTGGCCGAAACGCTGGAGCTGCGCCGCACCCTGGCGCGCCAGATCCTGTTCGACACGCTGTGGCGCCAGGCCGTGCTGGTAGCGGTGATCGGCCTGGTGGTGATGCTGGTGGTGCAGCGCGCCACGCGCCCGGTGCGCCAGCTGAGTGCGCAGCTGCGCGAACGCCCCGAAGGCGACCTGACGCCGATTGCCGCCGCGGATGCGCCGCGCGAGCTGCTGCCGCTGGTGGACGCCACCAACGCGGTGATGGCGCGGCTGGCCGCCATGCTGGACAACCAGAAGCGCTTCGTGCGCGACACCGCGCACCAGCTGCGCACGCCGCTGGCGGTGCTGAAGACGCAGGTGCAGTCGGCCTTGCGTGGCGACGTGGAGCCGATGCAAGCGCTAGCCGAGGTGAACGAAACGGTCGAGCGCGCCACCATACTGGCCAACCAGATGCTGTCGCTGGCCAAGGTCGAACAGCTGCGCCAGCAGCCGGGCAGCGGCGTGGCCGACCTGGCCGAGGCGGTGCGCGAGGTGGCGCTGGACCTGTCGCCGCTGATCGCCGAGAAGGACATCGATTTCGAAATCGCCACCGAGCCGGTCGGCATCCGCGCCCACGAATGGATGCTGCGGGAGCTCGCGCGCAACCTGCTGCACAACGCCATCAAGCAGGTGCCGGCCGGCGGCAGCCTTGCGGTGCGTGTCGAGCGCGAGGGCGACGCGGGCGTGCTGCTGGTGCGCGACAGCGGCCCGGGCATCGCCGACGCGCTGCGCGTGCGGCTGTTCCAGCCGTTCTCGGCCGGCGACCTGCGCGGCGGCTCGGGCCTGGGCCTGGCGATCTGCCACGAGATCGTACGCGCGCTCGGCGGCGGCATTTTTCTCGACAACCGGGAAATCCAGGGGCATATCGCCGGTTTGGATGCCACCGTGCGGCTGCCGCTGGCGGAAAATGGCGGCTGATGGACAAGCTGCGCATCGACAAATGGCTGTGGGCCGCCCGCTTCTACAAGACCCGCACGCTCGCCACGGATGAGATCGCCAAGGGCCGGGTCGCCGTCAATGGCCAGGACGTGAACAAGCCGGCGCGCGAGGTGAAAGTCGGCGACACCGTGGCGATGCGCCGCGAAGGCCTCACGCGCACCGTCGTCGTCAAGGGCCTGTCGGAAATGCGCGGGCCGGCGCCGGTGGCCCAGCAGCTGTACGAGGAAACCCCCGAAAGCCTGGCCGAGCGCGAACGCGCCGTGCAGCAGCGCCGCTACGCACCGGAACCAGCCAACAGCATCGAGCACGGCCGTCCCACCAAGCGCGGCCGGCGCGACCTGGAAGAGCAGTCGCGCCAGGGCTGGGGCGACCGCTGGAGCGCTTCGGTGGACGACGAAAACAAGTAGGCTCTCGCAGCGCCACGCCGACCAGAAACCTGAAGCTCTGGCTCGGCCGTTGTCGGACCGCTCCGACCCGCCTTGGCGCGCGCTACTGTCATAACCCTGGCATCACTCTCGCTGATACTTTGTGCACTGCAGTCACACACAGCGCCAAACAATCGTCGTAGGGAACCATGGAATTGATCGAAACCCGAACCCCGTCCATCCTGGAACGGGTGCCCAAAATCCTCGCGGTGACCGCCGCGTCTTACGGGCTCTCGTTGCAGCCGCGCACCGTGCGCGAAGGACCCCACATCAAGAAGGCCGGCAGCCACAAGCCGACAGCCCGCAGCCGCAGTGGCGCGCGCCAATAAGAAGCATAGGGATCACACGCCAGGAAGGCCGCCTCAGGGCGGCCTTCTTCTTTTCACATCCATGCTGGACCCGGGACTGCAGTCGAGGTACAACCCGCTGCGTCACGGAGGACTCATGACTGTTGTGGAAAAAGCGGTGGCAACGCCGCAGGATTGCATCCGGGAGCGCAGGCAGGCGCTGCAAGCACAAGACATTCGGCTCGAACACGAACGACCCTGGGGGCTGGCGCTCTCGGGCGGCGGCATCCGCAGCGCCACCTTTTGCTTCGGGTTGATCAAGGCGCTGGCCGAAAAAGGGCTGTTCCACAAGTTCGACCTGATGTCCACGGTGTCGGGCGGCGGCTACATCGGCTCCACCATCGGGCAGCTGTTCAACGAGCGGCGCCAGGCGGATGCGGACCCGCGCGAAGTGGAAGAGGCCTTGAAGGAAGCCGAGACCCGGGTTTTCGCCGCATGGCTGCGCGCCAACGGGCGCTACCTCATTCCCGGCGGCGCGAAGGACCTGTTCTTCGCAGCCGCGAGCTACGGGCGCAACCTGCTGGCCGTGCATTTCGAGCTGGCCATGCTCTCCTTCCTGCTCGGCGGCGTCCTGGTCGGCCTCGATCTTCTCGCATGGCAGTGGGGCGATTCGGTGTTTCGGCACGCAAGGGCGAGCGATGCGGGTGCACTCGCCTACGAGGTGCTGGGCAGCATCGACTGGATCCCAGCCACATGGCTGCTGCTGCCGCTGCTGATGTGGCTGGGCCTGCTCTTCACGTCGGCGTTCTGGGCCGCACCCAAGAAAAAATCAGACCCGTTCGGGTGGCCACGGCCGGCGGTCACCCTGCTGTTCGCCGCCACGCTGGGAGTGGTGGTGATCTCCAACCTTCCCTTCTTCGCGAAGGGAGACACCGGCTACGCCGTCGAAGGTTCGATGAAGTGGCCGATGCTGGTGCTTGTCGCGCTTTTTCTCGCCGCGGCCGTGCTCGGGCACGTGCTGGCCGTTGGCCTCGCACTGGTGCGCGATCGCGACGTGGACTGGATTCGCAACCGCCTGACGTCCGCCCTGTCCTTCGTCCTTTCGCTGGCGGTCGGCCTGGTGGTCCTCGGGGGGGTGGACCATCTGGCCTGGGCGCTCGCGACCACCGACGCCGCCAAGCAAGGCACGCTGGCCATCGTGATGGTGTCCATCGCCGCCGTCCTGCGCGTCGTGCTGCCCCGGGTGGCCGACGTGCCGCGCGGGTTGACGCCGCGCCTGCGCGGCGCATTGATGAGCGTGATGAACGCCGCCGGGCTGCTGCTGCTGCTGATGGTGGTGGTGTTCTGGATCAGCCTGGAGCACCGCGCGGTGTCGGGCGTGCTGTTCGACGAAGGGGCCAAGCACCTGCAGTTTGGACTTGCCTGGAAGTGGCTTGGCTGGATGGTCGCGCCGCCGCTGGTGATGGTGGTGCTGTCGGCGCGCAACCGCGAATTCCTCAACCGCTCCTCGCTGCACAGCTTCTACCACTCGCGGCTCATCCGCAGCTACCTGGGCGCGGCAAACCGCAACCGCTTCGGCACGGACGCGCAACGCGTCGCCGACACCCTGGCGAAAGTGCGTGACGTGACGGCCGTGGCCAGGGTCGGCGACGTGGATGCCGGCGACGACGTGCCCATGGTGGACTATGCGCCGCACCTGGCGGGCGGCCCCGTGCACCTCGTCAACGTGTGCGTCAACCAGACCAGCGACCCGAACGGCGGCCTGTTCAACCAGGACCGCAAGGGGCTGCTGATGACGGTTGGGCCGCGCGGCGCCAGCTGCGTCAGCGCCGGCACCTGGGCCGCTCCCGAGCCGGAGGCCGCACTGACGCTGGGGTCGTGGGTCGCGATTTCCGGCGCGGCCGTGTCGCCAGGACTGGGCGCCTCCACCCGGCCGGGCGTGGCCGCGATCCTGATGCTGGCCGGTGTGCGGCTCGGCTACTGGTGGGACAGCGGCGGCCTTGCGGGGCCGGCGGCCAAGGCCACTGGCAAGTACAGTGGCTTCATCGACGAACTGCGCGGCCGTTTCTCGGGGATTTCCAGGCGCGAATGGTTCCTCAGCGACGGTGGCCATTTCGAGAACACCGCCGCCTACGCGCTGCTGCGCGAGGAATGCGAGGTGATCGTCGTCGCCGACTGCGGCGCCGACCCGCGCTACGCGTTCGCCGACCTGGAGAACCTGGTGCGCAAGGCGCGTATCGACCTGCAGGCGGACATCACTTTTCTGCGCACCTCGGCGCCGGGTGCCGCGCCGAAGGCGTTCGGGTCGCTCAACGAAATCGCCTCGGAGGACAGCCAGGCGTGCATCGCGGTGGCCCGCGTGGACTACCGCCACAGCAAGAAGCAGGGCTGGATGTTCATCGTCAAGCCCAACCTGTGCCAGGGGCTGCCGGTGGACCTGGTGAACTTCAAGGCCGACAATCCGCTGTTCCCGCAGGAACCGACGACCGACCAGTCTTTCAGCGAAGCGCAGTGGGAGAGCTACTTCCAGCTGGGCGACACGCTGGGCAGGCAGTTGGACGACAAGCAGCTCGGCGCGGCGCAGGCCTTCGCTTCCAACTTCGTCGACGACGACGGCGCGTTCTTCGTCAGGGACGCGGACGGCACGCCGGTGCTGAAGGCGCCGCAGAAGCGCCTGTCCTCGCGCATCGCCTCGACCGGCGCGGTCACCGCGACGCTTGGCCTGGGCGGCGTCGCATCGCTCGGCATCGCGGCATGGGAAGGTGTGAACGCTGAGCTGCGGAGCCACACGCTGGCAAGCCAGATCGAACCTGCGGCTTACAAGGAGCTCACCGAGATCTTCGGGAAACTCCCTGTGGAGCCCGTTTCCGCGGCAGCCCCGGCCAAGTCGGCCGACGGCCGGTTGGGCGAGATGGCAACAGCCCTGCTACGCGTGGGCGACGCCGCCTGCACCAGCGACAACATGGGCGCCTTCCGCGAATCGAACCTGATGGCGCTGATGATCCAGCGCACCAAGGACGCCTGCCGCGAGAGCACGCCGAAACACCCCTCCTGCGAAGCCCTGCTGCAGGACGACAGAATCTCGGCCTGCCTGCAGGACAAGCCGCGCGTGAGCTGCATACCGGTGTACTGGGGCCGCCATTACGGGCAAGGTCCCAGCAAGCCCGCGAACTGCTGGGACCCGGAGACGGCCATCGTGGCCGCGGCAGCAGCACCACCAACTGCGGCCGGACCCGCCGCACCAGCTGTGTCCACTCGCACAACTGGCGCCCAAAGTCCGGCAAGTGCGGTCCAGGGAACCGTCCAGGTGGTCGCCGCGCGGCCAGAACCCAACCCGGACGCGTGCGCCGGCCACACCATCTACATCCAGATCTACGGTCCCGAATTACGTGACAAGGCACGCATGCTGCGCGCACCCTGGCGGGCGCTTGGTGCTTCGGTACCTCCGGTCGAAGATGTGTGGGACACGGCGCGGCGCGCCGGGCGGCGCGCACCACAACCCTATGCCGTGCCAACGGTCCTCTACCGAAATGCTGCTTCTTTGCAGTGCGCCGAGGCACTGGCGCCGCCGGGAGCGGTGCAAGCGTGGGCCGTGAAGCCGCTGCGGGCCCAGTCGGATGCGAGCTCCACGGTGATCGAGGTGTGGCTGCCGCCGCTGCCGCCGCAAATCGGCGCGCTTTCCGCGACCGCGTTTTGCTACCAGGAAGACGATGGTGTCCAAAGCCCGAGCCGATTCGGCGCGAGCTGCTTTCCAACAGAGGTGCAATGCGTCGAGGGGCGCGGAAACCATCCGCGTCGTCGCATGTCGGAGTGCAACAGCGTCGCCATCGACACGCCTGTGCGGGACAAGTTGAGGCCAGGCTGGTCGAATTCTTGGTTTCTGCAGCAGTCGAGCCCGATGGCATCACCGATGCCGCAATTACCGGGATGAAAGAAGGCAAGAAGCCCTGATAAAGGGCTGTCGCTTCTTTAATGATTTCTCTTCCCCAAGAAGAAAAGGCCCAGCATTGCTGCTGGGCCTTTCTTGCTTTGTAGTAGCCTGACGATGTCCTACTTTCACACGGGAATCCGCACTATCATCGGCGCAAAGGCGTTTCAC
>NZ_JACCWG010000240.1 GCF_013697775.1 Ramlibacter sp.
CGAAGCTCCTGCTGCGTCTGCCCATCCAGCTCAATCGACTTGGCGACCCGCATGGCATCACACCCCCTTGGCCATCGGAGTATGCCTTCGAGCGAAAGTTTAACTAATTCGCGCGCACTACACTAGCTGGGGTGCGAGAACGCCCGCGCCAATCAGCCAATCGGCTTCGCGCGCATTCTGCTTGGCGTGCCATTGCTTGACCATGCTCGCGAATACGTCGGAGAACGACTCATTGAGCGCGCCGGCTTGCCCGACCAGCTTCACCTTGCCGCCGCGCCGCTGCTGCCCCAGGCCTCCTGGAACAACACTCTGCGTCACGGCATGCGTCAGCTCGTGAGCGACGACGTCGAGCGACTGCGCAAAGCCCATGATATGGATGCCGTCGCCGTCTCCGAACAGCATCTGGCGGCCCGTCCACATCGCATTCGAGAACCGGTCGCCGTAATGGACGGACGACGCGACCGGCATCCCATGGCCGTCGAGGGAGCGACGGCCGAACACCTTGGCATAGAACTGCAGCGTGAGCCCGACGTTGTTGTAAGCTGCGTTCACGGCTGGATCGCCGACAGCGCGCTCGCCTTCGGCGCGCGCCAGCCGGCCTGGCAGTTCCTCGATGCCTCCGGCGTCGTACACCGTTCGCACAGCGCCTTTGGGCCCGCCTCGCTTGGTCGTGGCGGGCTGGGCAGCGAACAAGCGCAGCGGGGCTGGCTCCTCCTCCCGCGACCCGCGACCTTCGCGGATGCGCGCTGACACGCGATCGTGCTGCGCAAGCCGACGAGCGTGCCCTTCCATTGCATGGGCAGCGACGTGCTGAAGCACGCGGCGCGGAAGTGCGCAGCACACACACTGCAAGCGGAATTCCGGCTCGCTGGAATCTTCTTCGGGCAAGCGGCTCACCAGCGCGCCGGCAGCTTCTTCTTGAGCGTGATGCGCTTGACGCCCAGCTCGATGTAGCCGCCTTTTTCAAGATCCTTCAGCAGCCGGCTCACCATCTCGCGTGACGCGCCGACACGGCTGGCCAGTTGCTGGTGGGTGATCTGCGTCAGGACGACCGGCGCCTCCGGCGAAGCGGCGCCCTGGTGGTGGCTCTCCAGTGCCGCGACCACTCGTCCATAGACATCGAGCAGTGCCATGTTGCGGGCAGTTTCGGTGGCGGCTCGCGCGCGGCGAATCACCTGCGCCACCAGCGCGAGCGCGAACTCCGGTTCTTCCGCCAGGTGGTCGCGCAATGCGTCGCGGCCCACGATGGAGCACACGCAGGGTTCCATCGTCATCACGGACGCGGAGCGTGGGCCTCCGTCGAGCCACATCTCGGCGAAGTAGTCTCCGGCCTCGACAATGTTGTAGGTGATTTCGCGGCCTTCGGTGTCCGTGGAATACACCTTGACCTTGCCTTGCAGAAGCACGAACAGCGAATCGCCGATTTCACCCTCGTTGATGATGACGCTGTTCTTGCGGTAGCTGCGGATCACGCCGCGCAAGGCGAGCGCCCGCAGTTCGGGGCTCAGTGCGGCGATCAGGTTTTCATGGGCTTCCGCGGAATTGCTCATGCTCATGGGGTTCTCCATCCACGCGGACTCTAGCATGTGCATGGAGCGCTCCCGTCAGTGCAGCGGCCGGCCCCACACCGCCGGTGCCAGCGGCGGCAGCACGGCCACGCGGTTCACCAGCGCGCGCACGCCGCTGGAGTTGGTCTTCGCACAGACGCTGCGCACGTGGCTGCGGACCGTGGAAACCGCCACCTTCAGCTGCGCCGCAATCGCAGGCGCCGAGCAGCCTTGGCAGAGCAGCCCGAGCACCTGCTCCTCGGCGCCCGTTAACGCGTGCTTGCGCGAGAACGAAGACAGCATGAGCGGGTCGCAGAGACAGGCGCGCGCGAAAACGAGCGCGGAGCCTGCATCGGGCTTGAGCGGCAGCACGGTCATCTCCAGCGCGCCCCCCGCAGCGGCCTTTCCGAGTGTGATGAGGCTGCGCTTTCCGAGCTTGGCGCTGGCCATGGCAAAGTGAAGTGCCTTGCCGTCGGAGGCTTCGATCGCCTGCAGCGTGCGATCGCGCAAGGTGATGATCCGGCCCGCACCGATCTCGCGCAGCGCAACCTGGTTGGCATGCAGCATGCGGCCGTCGAAGCCCACCACTGCCATTCCATGCGCCAGTTCGTCCAGCAAAGCGACAAGCCCAAGGCCGACACGCTCTTGCAGTTGCGGAAGTACCGCGCCTTCGAATACCGTGCTCTCCGTGCTGTCCATTGCACTCCCTCCCAACGCGTTTCGTCGAGCAAGCTTAGGAAGGAGCCTGGGCACGCGTAAGGTGACTATGCCCGCACATTTTTGTGACAAAGTTCCGAAATGGAGTGTTTGGACCTAGGTTTTTCTCGAGCCTGGCGACGCGAGCAGGGCCAGGAAGTGGGTGTAGATGTCAGGGCGAAACGCCAGGTCGACATGCGCCGCTCCCTGGAGCAGCAGGTTATTGGCGTCAGGGAGCGTGGCGCACTGCGGGGGGAACACCACGTTGTCGCAATTCGAATACCAGCAGGTGAATGACGGCAACGAGCCCTGAGCTTCTGCAGCCTGCAAGGCGAGGAGCCATTCATTGCTCAGCCGCATCTGGCGCCCATTGGCGGCACGGCTGA
The DNA here is from genome assembly GCF_013697775.1 of Ramlibacter sp. GTDB lineage: Bacteria > Pseudomonadota > Gammaproteobacteria > Burkholderiales > Burkholderiaceae_C > Ramlibacter. The sequence goes on from NZ_JACCWG010000240.1 coordinate 2,630, forward strand.
AACGCGCCAGCCAGGTCCCCTGGTGCGGGGTGCCGATGGTGACGACGTGGTGCACACGCGACGCGTCTCCCGCTTGCCGCAACCAGGCTCGCGCGGCAAGGCCGCCCATGCTGTGGCATACCAGCACGGGCGGCAGCCCAGTGGCCAGCGTGACCTGGGAAACAGCCCGCTCTACCGTCTCGCTGTATGCATCGATGGAGCCGAAGACCGGCTCCAGATTCACCGCTACGAACCCATGGCCGTGGCGGCGCACGCGTGCCAACCAAGGTAACCAGAACCCTCGGTTGCACGCGAAGCCGTGGATGAATACCGCACCCCGCTTGCCACGTACCTCTGCACCCAGGTGATCGGGGACCTGCCGCCAGCAGAATGGCTGCCTCCAGGCGAACACGCGGATGTCCTGCAAGACCTCGTTACACCAGGCACGCAACAAGGCGTTCCACGCCGGACAAACCGTTGGGTCGTTGCGGCCCGCTCGGCGCAACAGCAGGAATTCCACTGCAAGGAAAAGCCCATGGGCGAATAGGACCATCAAGGCGCCCACGGCAGCTCGCAACGCAGAGGTGGGCCACTGCGTGAGCAGCCAAGCGGCGGCGAACGCGAGCAGCGTCGCCGTGGACAGCTGCTGCATGCGGGCGACGCTCGAGTGTCCCGGCATCAGTCAAGCCCCTCACGCGGCTGCACATTGTTGCTGGCAACAGCGTGAGCTGTGGTGGAGCGCCAAGTCATCGGAACATTCTCAGGCGTGTGCAGGAACTGCGGCGCGAATGGCGCCTTCGGTTACGCTTCTCCAATGGCAGAAGCAGGACTCTTGCCGCCCGGCGTCATGGTGTTCGAGCGGGGCTGGCTTTCGGCGAACAATATTCTTTTCGTATCTCCGCAGCACACGGCATTGATCGACAGCGGCTACTGCACGCACGCACGGCAGACTGTCGAACTGGTGCGGGGCGTGTTGCGCGAGCGGCCGCTCGATCTGTTGCTGAATACGCATCTGCACAGCGACCACTGCGGCGGCAACGCCATTCTGCAGGAGCGCTACCCGGCGGTGGAAACGCGGATCCCGCCGGGCTTGGCGGCGGTAGTTCGGCGTTGGGATCCGGTCGCATTGAGCTATGAACCGACAGGGCAGCAGTGTCCACGCTTTCGGATCGAAGGAGTGTTGGCGCCTGGATCGGACATCGTTTTGGGTCAGCAGACTTGGCAGGTGCACGCGGCGCCTGGCCACGATCAGCATTCTCTCGTGCTCTTCGAACCTGGTTGCGGCGCACTGATCTCCGCAGACGCTCTGTGGGAGAACGGATTTGGCGTTGTGTTCCAGGAGTTGGAAGGCGAGGACGCGTTCGATCAGGTCGCAGCGACGCTGGATTTGATTGAATCGCTACAGGCAAAGACAGTAATCCCTGGGCATGGCGGAGTTTTCACAGATGTCCGCTCCGCGCTCGGTGCAGCACGCCGACGGCTGGATGGTTTTTCGCGTGATCCACGCAAACATGCTCGCCATGCGGCAAAGGTGTTGTTGAAATTCAAGCTGCTGGAGATACAGCGCGCGCACATGGACGAGCTATTGGCTTGGACGGCGCGCACGCCTTATTTCGCGCTTGTGCATAAGCGCTGGTTCAGCGACGTGCCTCGTGGCGAGTGGGAGCAGGAATTAGTAGAGGCCCTAATGCGCTCGGGAGCTGCAATTCGCGATAGCGAATGGATTTGCAATCTTTGAGCGGCAATCATGATTTCTCTTCCCCAAGAAGAAAAGGCCCAGCATTGCTGCTGGGCCTTTCTTGCTTTGTAGTAGCCTGACGATGTCCTACTTTCACACGGGAATCCGCACTATCATCGGCGCAAAGGCGTTTCAC
>NZ_JACCWG010000441.1 GCF_013697775.1 Ramlibacter sp.
TGCTTGTGCTGCGCGGCGAAGCCGGCGTGCGCTACCTCACCGCGTTGCGCCAGCATGCCGGCGCGACGCCGGCCTACGGCATGTCGTACCTGTCGGGCGGCGACGCGGCGCAGGGCGACGAAGCGGGGACGCCCGCCAACATCGCGCTGGCGCAGGTCACGCCCAATCCGGGCGCCGCGGCGACGCCGCTCACGCGCGACTACCTGCGCGCAATGAAGGAGTTCGCGCCGGGCGAGCGGCCGTCGCCCGAGTCGCTGGCCGGCTGCATCGCCGCGCGCACGGTGGTGGAGGCGCTGCGCCGCATGGGCGGCGAGCCGACGCCGGCGCGCCTGACCGCGCAGCTGTGGAGCCTGCGCGCCGACCTGGGCGGCTTCGTGCTGGACCTGACCGGCAGCAACGTCGGCTCGCACCTGGTGGACATCGGCTGGGTCGATGCCGGCGGCCGGCTGCGTTTTTAGCCGCACACGACGCCGCGAAGAAAAACTCATCCCAGCGCTGAAGAAATCCCGTTTGTCGCGCCCCGGCCCGCTGCCTAGCATCGGACCACCGCAAACAAGCACGCAAGGGATTTCATGACAACGGTTCTGCACATCGACGCGAGCGCCCGCCAGGGCAGCTCGCGCGAAAGCAAATATGGCTCGCACACGCGCCGGCTCAGCGCGCGCTTCATCCAGCGCTGGCGCGCGGCACGGCCCGACGACACGGTGGTCTACCGCGACGTCGGCCAGGAGCCGCCGCCGCCCGTCACCGGCGAGTGGATCCACGCCGCCTTCACGCCACCCGAGCAGCGCGAGCCCTGGATGCACGCCGCGCTGGCCGTGAGCGACACTCTGGTGGACGAGCTGCTGCGCGCCGACGTGATCGTGGCGGGCTTGCCCATGTACAACTTCAATGTCCCGGCGCAGTTCAAGGCGTACATCGACAACATCGTGCGCGTGGGCCGCACCTTCGGCTTCGACCGCGCCCGCCCCGGCGAGCCGTACTGGCCGCTGTTGACCGAGCAGCGCAAGCAGCTGGTGATCCTGAGCTCGCGCGGCGACTACGGCTACGGCAGCGGTGCGCGCATCGCGCACATGAACCACGTCGAGCCGTCGACCCGCACCGCGTTCGCCTACATCGGCATCACCGACGTGCACGGCGCGGCCGTCGAATACGACGAGTTCGCCGACGAGCGCCTGAAGGATTCCATCGCCACCGCCGAAGCCGCGGTCGACGTGCTGGCGGCGCAGCTCGTGCAGCGCTGACGCGCGCGGCCTTCCCGCCACCCGACTCCATTCCCTGCCGAAAAATAAAAGGAGACAAGCCATGAAGATGTCCAAACGCCGCTTCCTCGCCAGCGCGGCCCTGCCGGGGCTCGCAGCCGCCGCGCTGCCGCGCGCCTTCGCGCAGGCCGCCGCGCCGTACAAGATCGCCATCGCGCTGCCGGGCAGCATCACCGACAACGGCTGGAGCCAGGCAGCGTTCGACGCGCTGACCGCCGCCAAGGCGAAGTACGGCATCGAGTTCGCGTATACCGAGAAGATCAAGGAGCCCGACCACGTGGAAACGCTGTCGGACTACGCGCGGCGCGGCTACAAGCTGGTGATCGCGCACGGCGGGGAATTCCAGGATGCGGTGAACCGGGTAGCGGCGCGTTTCCCGAACACCACCTTCGTCGTCAACAACGGCTTGGCGACGGGAAAGAATGTCGCCACCGCCGATTTCTATTTCAGCCAGCCGGCCTTTCTCATGGGCTACGTGGCGGGCAAGATGAGCAAGACCGGCAAGGCCGGCTTCATCGGCGCGCAGAAGTTCAAGTTCACCACCGACAGCCTGGCCGGCTTCGAAGCAGGCTTCAAGCGCGCCCGCCCAGACGGCAAGGTGTTCGCGAGTTGGACCGGCGACTGGGAGGACGTGGCCAAGGGCAAGGAGGCTGCGCTCAACCAGATCAGCCAGGGCGTGGACGTGCTGTGGCCGACCATGGACCGCGCCACCGTCGGCGCGCTGCAGGCCGCCAAAGAAAAGCGCGTGTACGCCGTGGGCCTGTACTACGACGCCATCAAGAGCTGGCCGGACATCATCCTGCAGTCGGACATCCTGGACGTGCGCGGCATGATGCTCAACTACATCAAGGTGGCGCTGGACAAGGGGCTGGAAGGCCGCAACTACAAGTACGACCTGAACACGCCGGAGGCGGTGCGCATCGGCAGTTTCCACCCGGCGGTGCCGCCCGCCGTGGCGCAGGAGGTGGAGGCGCTGGTGGCCGACATGAAGGCCGGCAAGCTCAAGCCGCAGCCGCTCTGAGGCCCCAGCCATGAGCTACCTCGCCCTGCAGGGGGTGTGCAAGAGCTTCGGCGGCTTCAAGGCGCTGGACGGCGTGACGCTGAACGCCGACAAGGGCAGCGTGCTGGCCGTGCTGGGCGAGAACGGCGCGGGCAAGACCACGCTGATGAACGTGCTGTACGGGCTGTACCGGCCGGACGCGGGCCGCATCCAGGTGAACGGCGAGACGGTGGTGCTGGATTCGCCGCGCGACGCGATCCGCCACCGCATCGGCATGATCCACCAGCACTTCCACCTGGCCGGCGCGCTCAGCGTGGCGGAGAACGTGCTGGTCGGCCTGGAGCCCGGGCTGCGCCGGCTGGACCTGGCGCAGCACGTGCGCCGGCTCGAGCGCATGTGCGCCGACTACGGCTTCGAGGTGGACGTGCACGCGCCGGTGTGGAAGCTGCCGATGGGCATGCGCCAGCGCGCGGAGATCCTGAAGGCGCTGTACCGCGAGGCCGAGATCCTGGTGCTGGACGAGCCGACCAGCGTGCTCGCGCCCGACGAGATCGCGGCGCTGCTGGCCAGCATCCGCCGGCTGAAGCAGGCGGGCACCACCATCCTGTTCGTCACGCACAAGCTGGACGAGGTGTTTGCCGCCGCCGACGGCGTGGTGGTGATGCGCCACGGCAAGGTGGTGGCCGACATGCCGGCGGCGCAGACTAGCGCGCGCGAGCTGTCGCGCCTGATGGTGGGCCGCGAGGTGGCCGCCGTGCCGGCAGGGCGGACCGCGCCGCCCGGCGAGGTGGCGC
>NZ_JACCWG010000443.1 GCF_013697775.1 Ramlibacter sp.
CAGCGGCACGCCGGCGCCGTCTTCCAGCGCGCGGATGCGCGCGCTCACCGCCGCCAGCGAGAGGTTGGCGCGTTGCGTGGCGCCGGTCATGCTGCCCGCTTCGCAGGCATGCAGGAACACGCGCAGGTCGGTCCAGTCGAAACGCATCGCCGCATTATTGGCGGCGCGCGCAGTGCAAGCCTCAAGCAAATGTTGATGGTGCGCGGCGCCGCGCCTGCGCACACTCTGGCGCCATGTTCCACCCCGACGTTCCCGACTTCTTCGCCGTGTGCCTGATCTTCTTCGGCGCCGGCACGGTCAAGGGCGTGCTCGGCATGGGGCTGCCGACATTGGCGATGGGCTTGCTCGGCCTGGTGATGCCGGTGGCCGGCGCCGCCAGCCTGCTGACCGTTCCCTCGCTGCTCACCAACGTGTGGCAGGCGGCGGGGCGCGGGCTGGCGCGCACCGCGCGGCGGCTGTGGAGCATGCAGGTGGGCATTGCCTTGGGCGTGGCACTGGCGCCGCTGCTGTTTCCCGGTGGGCAGCAGTCCATCGGGCCCGTGCTGCTGGGCGGCTGCCTGGTCGCCTATGGTGCGCTCGGCCTCGCCGGCTGGCAGCCGAAGCCGCCGCCCGCCCGGTGGCAGGCGCTCGCGGGCCTGCTGGCCGGCGCGTCCACCGGCATCGTCACCGGGCTGACTGGCGTGTTCGTGCTGCCCGCCGTGCCCTACCTGCAGTCGCTGGCACTCGGCAAGGACGCGCTGTCGCAGGCGCTCGGCCTGTGCTTCACCACGGCGACCATCGCACTCGGCGTGCTGCTGGCGGTGCAGGGGCACCTGGACCGCGGCACCTCGCTGGCGTCCGCCGTCGTGGTGGCTCCGGCGGTGCTCGGCATGGTGCTGGGCCAGGCGATCCGCAGGCAGATGAGCGAGGCGCTGTTCCGCCGCTGCCTGTTCGCGGGATTGCTGATGCTCGGGTCGTGGCTGCTGATGCGCTGATGCTGATGCACTGATGCGCCGAGCACGGCGCGGCACGGCCGACGCACAATCGGCCCATGAGCAGCAAGACATCCGCCGCGGGCCTGCGCATCGGCGAACTGGCGCGCCTGTCGGGCCGCAGCGCCCACACCATCCGCTGGTACGAGGCGCAGCGCCTGATGCCCGGCGCCGCGCGCGACGCCGCCGGCCGCCGCGTGTTCGAGCAGGCCCACGTGGACTGGCTGGAACTGATGGACCGGCTGCGCCGCTCGGGCATGAGCATCCGGCAGATGCAGGCCTACGCGCGGCAGGTGGCGCAGGGCAAGGCGACGCTGCGCGCGCGCCGCGACCTCCTGAGCGAGCACCGCGCGCGCGTGGAAGGCCAGATCGGCGAGCTGCGGCAGGCACTCGACCTGCTGGACCGCAAGCTGGCGCTGTACGACGGCTGGATCGCGAAGCACGCGCCGCCAGATGCGGGTGGCTGATCAGCGCACCAGCACCTTCGCCACCAGTTCGGTGTCCATGTACTCGGTGATCTCGCGCAGCTTGCCGTCCTCCACGCGGCACACCCAGCAGTAGCGGTTGTCGTAGCGCTCGCCGCGCGTCGTCTCCACGTTGCCGACGCACTCGACCACCACCCATGCGCCCTCGCCGATGATGCGGCGCGCCTGGTTGGTGTATTGCGTGGCGAACTGCGCGAGCAAGGGGCGCAGCAGCTGCTGGCGAACCGTGTCCTTGCCCTCGTAAGTGCCCGACCAGGCATTGGTGCCGGTCAGCGTCCAGCGGATGTCGTCCGCCATGCCGTCGATGAAGGCCTTGCCGTCGCCGCGCGCGAGGCCGTCGAAAATCGTCTGCAGCAGCTGCTTGTTGGCGTGGGTGAGCGTGTCCATGGGTTCTCTCCTTCAAGTGGAGAACCGATTGGGCGACTTCGAGCGCACTCGAAGTCAAGCCCCTTGCGCGAACCGGCCTGTAGGACGTGGCTGCTTGCCGCGGCCACCCGGCACCCACACCCGGCGGCACGCGGCGCATATAGTCTGTTCGCATGTCCAACCCGCAGCTCGACCTTGCCCGCGTCCGCGCGCTGTGCTTCGACGTGGACGGCACCATCGCCGACACCGACGACCATCTGGTCGCCAAGCTCGCCGCCACGCTCGATGCCGTGCCGCTGGTGAGCGGCCGGCGCGCCGAGCGGCTGGCGCGGCAGGTGGTGATGGGCCTGGAAACGCCGGTGCACGGCGCCTACGCGCTGCTGGACCGGCTGGGCCTGGACGCGCCGGTCGACCGGCTGCGCGCGCGCCTGCGGGCCGTGAAAGAACAGGGCCGCGATCCGGCGAGCACGCGCAACCTGCATGCCACCGATGAGGTGCCGCACGAGATGATGGCCGGCGTGCGCGAGATGCTGCTGGCGCTGTCGGAACGCTTTCCGATGTGCACCATCTCCACCGGCGGCGTGGCCCGCGTGGAGCGCTTTTTGGAGCACTATGGCGTGCGCGACACATTCACCGCCGTGGTCGGTGCGCAGACCACGCGGCGCATGAAGCCGGATCCCGAGCCACTGCTGTATGCCGCGAAAGCCATGGGCGTGGATCCCAGCGCGTGCCTGATGATTGGCGACACCACCATCGACATCCGCACTGGCGTGGCCGCGGGCGCGCAAACGGTGGGCGTGCTGTGCGGTTTCGGCACCGAGGCCGAGTTGCGCCGCACCGGCGCCGGGATGATCCTGCGCACCACCTCGGACCTGCTTGCCGTGCTGCAGCCGCAGGACGACGCGCTGAAGAAGACCGCGAGCCCCGAGCCGAAGCAGGCCTGAAGCCGTGCGCTCAGGTGACTGCGGCGGTCGCGCGCCGGCCGGATAGCCACGCATACAGCAGCGCGGCGACGGCGAGCACGGCCGCCACGAGTGGCACCGCGCGCGGACCCGATCCCAGCACCACGCCCCCGACGCCCGTGCCCGCCGCCATGCCCGCGTAGATGGCTGACGCGTTGAGCGCCACCACCACCGGCCCGCTGCCCCAGCGGTCGATCGCGCTGCCCGAGGCGATGTTGCCGAACACCGCGCCGGCGCCGTACGCCACCAGCATCGCCGTCACGCTGCCGCCGGTGACGCCCAGGTATCCAGCAGCGGCACCACGAAGGCATGCGGCGCATAGGCCGCCGCCATGCCGAGCACGGTGAGCGGCAGGATGCGGTGGACGGCGGGAAGCCGCAGCACCCGCAGCCGCGCGTGCTGCGGCACCGCGGCGGGCCGCACCAGCACCAGCACCAGCACCAGCACCAGCACCGGCAACGCCAGCGCCAGCCCGGCCGTCACCAGCACGCACAGGCCCGCGACGCGCCCAGGGCCGCGCGCCAGCCGCTCCAGTGGCCCAGCGGAACGCCGACGGCGGTGGCAACCGACAGGCCGCCGATGACGACGGCCAGCGTACGCCGCGGAGCAAGCGCGGCGGTGAAGGTGGCGATGATCGGCGCCAGCACCGCGGAGGCCAGCGCGAAGGCGGTGACCGATTGGCCGGCAACGGCGGGCGTCACCGACAAGTACCGCGCCATCGCCCGGCAGGAACGCGGACACGATGAACGCATCGGTGCCCACGGCGAACGTGCCGGCGGCAAGCAGCAGGATGGAAGGCGTTGTTCGCATGGGCCATGGTGGCGCCCAGGCCGCGCGCCGTCTGGCCGGTTCCGGACGCCGAACTCGGTGCGCGCGCTCAGTGCCCGGCCTGCAGCGCTGCTTCGATCCTGCGTTCCGGCGCGAAGTACATCGCCGCGACCGCCACGAAGATCGCGTACGCCGCCCACGGATGCCACCATGCCAGCGGCACGCTGGCGCCGTACAGCGCGATGCCCAGCGCGTTGCGCAGGTGCGCCCTGCGGTGCAGCACGCCCAGGCCGTGGTCGGCGTTCCTGGCGACCGCGCGGCGCAGCAAGGCGAAGGCCCCGGCGCTGCCCAGCATCACCAGCCCGTACACGGCGGCAGCGAGCGGCGCCGCGCTGTTGCGCCCGACCAGGGCGGTGGCGAACGGCACCAGCGACACCCACAGCAGCAGATGGTTGTTCAGCCACAGCACGCGCGCGTCGGCGCGCTGGACCAGCTGGAACACGTGGTGGTGGTTCACCCACACGATGGCCACCATCACGAAGCTCAGCAGATAACTCAGGAGATTGGGCAGCTGCTGCGCCAGGCTGTCGGCCGACAGGTGCTCGGGCGCCTTCAGCTCCAGCACCATGATGGTGACGACGATCGCCAGCACGCCGTCGCTGAAGGCTTCCAGCCGCGCGGTGTTCACAGCAGGTGCAGGCCGCCGTCGCAGGCGGCCACGGTGCCGGTGGTGAAGCCGTTCTCCATCAGGTACTGGATCGCATGCGCCACGTCGTCAGGCCGGCCGACGCGGCCCACGGGCAGTGTGTCGCGCTGCTCGGCGAACACCGCGGCCTTGGCGTCCGCGGGCATGCGGTCCCACCACGGCGTGTCGACCACGCCCGGCGACACGGCGTTCACGCGGCGCGGCGCCAGCTCGCGCGCCAGGCCGCCCACCATGGCCTCCAGCGCGCCGTTGATGGCCGCCAGCCCCGTGGTGCCGGGCCGCGCGATGCGCGCGGAAATCGCGGTGATGAAGGTGATGCTGCCGTGGGCGCGCAGGGTCGGCAGGCTGCATTGCGCGGCGGCCAGCTGCGGCCAGGACTTGGCCTCGAAGCCGCGGCGCAGCGCCTGCAGGTCCAGGCTCTCGAACGGGCCGGCGCCCTCGCCTCCGCTGAGCGTGAGCACCAGGTGGTCGAAGGCGCCGACGGCGTGGAAGAAGCGCGCCAGGTCCGCCGCGTCGCCCGCATCCACTGCGCGCGCTTCCACTCTGCCGGGCACGCCGCGCAGCGCTTCGTTCAAGGTGTCCAGGTTGCGGCTGGCGGCGACCACGCGCGCGCCCGCCGCCGTTGCGCGCTTCCACGGTCTCCAGGCCCACGCCGGAGGAGGCGCCGATGACAACGATGGTGTGTTCGGTGAGGTTCATGCCCGCACTCTAGGAACTACACTGCCCCAGCGGAAGACGATGGAGACGATAGGAGCTATCGCGGTGTTCGATATCAAGAAGATCGACCTCAACCTCCTGGTGTCGCTCGACGTGCTGCTGGACCTGCGCAATGTCAGCCGCTCGGCCGAGCGCCTGGGCCTCACGCAGTCCACCATGTCGTCGCAGCTGGCGCGCCTGCGCAGGATGCTGGACGACCCGCTGCTGCTGCCGGCCGAATCGGGGCGCGGCATGACACCGACGGCCTATGCGCTGCGCGTGGCGCCGCGGCTCAAGGACGTGCTGCGCGAGCTGGAAGCGGCGATGGCGCCGCGCGCCGATTTCGATGCGCACCGCGACAGCAGGGTGTTCCGTATCGCCGCGTCGGACAACGCGGTGGGCGGCATTGGCCTTGCGCTGGCCGGGCATCTGTGCCGCGGCGCCGGGCCGGGCATCCGCGTGGCCTTCCACCGGCCCGACACGGCGCGCATCGCCGAGCAGATGGTAAGCGGCGAGATCGATCTGCTGATCGGCTCGCCGCGCATGGTGCCGCCCAGCGCCAAGGCGCGCGTGCTGGTGGAGGACGGCTTCGTGCACGTGCAGCGGCACGGCCACCCGCGCGGCACCGGGCCGCTGGACCTGGAGAGCTATTGCGCGCTGCGCCACGTTCTGGTGTCCACCTCGGGCGGCAGCCTGCACGGCTACATGGACGAACTGCTGGACGCGATGGGCCGCAGGCGCGCCGTGGTGCTGTCGGTGGAGCAGTTCACGCTGGTGCCGCAGCTGCTGCACGCCACCGACCTGGTGGCCACGGTGCCGCGCCGCCTCGCTCAGCGCCATGCCGACGTGCTGGACGCCTTTGACCTGCCGTTCACCGCCGAGGGCTTCACCCTCAGCATGGCCTGGCACGCGCGCAACCAGGCCGACCCGGCCCACCAGTGGCTGCGCGGCGTGCTGCTGGCGCTGGCGCTGGCGCAGAAGGCACCCGGCTGAGCAGGTGCCCGCGGCGTGCTCAGTACGCCAGCTTCGGATACCAGTCGGTGCCGCGCCCCTCGGGCGTCATGTCCAGCACGTTCCACAGCGGCGCGATGTCCGGCGCGCCGCGCGGGTCCTGGCCCGGGTCCGCTGTTTCGCCGCTCATCTCGCCGGCCCAGAAGTGGCGCACCGCGCCGTCGCGCTGCACCCAGACGTCCAGCGCGGGCCACTCGTCGCCGTTGGGCGCCAGGCCGCGGTAGTCGCGCGCGAAGTCGTCGCCCACCTGGTAGAACTTCAGGTTGCGCCAGCCGCGCTCGCGCGCGAAGGCGAGCTGCCGCGAAACGGGAGAACGGCCGAGCACGGCCAATGCGACGCGCTGCGTGATGTCCAGCGCCGGCACGTCGATGGAGCCGAGGAACGAGGTGCACATCGGGCACGCCCGCGCGCGCTGCGGGCCGAACATCCAGAAGTAGGTGATCAGCGTCTTGTGCGCGCCGAACAGGTCCTTCAACCCGACGGTCTTGCCGTCCTCATCCGTGAACTGGTAGTCCGGCGGCTGGCCGCCCAGCGGCAGCTGCCGGCGCAGCTCGGCCACGCTGGCGAGCTTGCGGCGCAGCTCGATCTCCTCGGCCAGCAGCTGGGTGCGGGCGGCACGGTACTCGGCACTGTCGTTGGGATACGGCTTGGCGGCGGCGATGGCGGCCAGCTCGGCGGCGGGTTTCAAGCTCTGCATGGGGACTCCTTGGTGTGCAACACCTTACGACGAATGGCGCGGGCCGGAATCGACACGCCTTTCGGGAAAAGTGCGCCGCCACAATCGGCGCATGACGTTTCGCCTGTTCGAAGCCGTTGCAGCGCTGGCCTGGGCAGTGGCTGCCCTTGTGCCGGGCGCCGCTGCCGCCACCACTGCCACTGCCGCGTGCGCCACCACCGCCATGCGCGTGACCACCGACGTCCGGATCCTGCACGCGATCGATGAGGCACGCCGGCAGCACCAGCTGTTCGGCAGGCAGACCATCGAGCGCAACGGGGGCATGTTCGGGGTGGGCTACCACGAAGCGGAGTGGGACCGGCCCACGGGCGAGTCCACCGGTACATGGGAACGCGTGGCGGTTTTCTGGCGGGCGCTGTCCGAATCGGCGCCGCCCGTGGTCGTGACGAGCGCCGGCCGGGTCGGGCTGGCGGAAGCTTCGCCGGCGCCGCCCACGGCCGGCGGCGCACCGACGCGGGTGGACGTGGCGGTGCGCGAAGCGCTGCTGCGTGCCGCCATCGTCGACACCCCGTGGTCGGCGGCGTTCATCAGCTACCTGATGAAGACGGCCGGCTTCTCGCGCACCGAGTTCGCGTTTTCCGACAGCCACGTCGACTACGTGCGCGCGGCGCTCGACACCTCGGCCGCGGAAGCCGCCGGCCAGGAGGCACCCCATGCGTTTCGCGCGTGCGATACCGCGACGACGCGCCCGCGCGCCGGCGACCTGCTGTGCTCCACGCGGGCGGGCACCGCCACCACGCTGAGGTTCGACGCACTCCCCGCCGCCATGGCGCGCGCCGCCGGCCAGGAATTCCCGATGCACTGCGATCTGGTCGTGCGCGCGGACGTAGGCGGGGACGCGAAGCTCGAGGTCATCGGCGGCAACGTGGTCCAGTCCGTCACCCTCTCGCGCATGACCTTGAACGCGAACAAGGTGCTGGGCGGCACGTACCTGGCCGGCGCACCGCCCCAGCGCGGCGAGTGCCCCGGCCGCGGGCAGGCGTGCCGCGGCCACCTGAACCGCAGGCCGTGGCTGGTGCTTTTGCAATTCAGGCACTGAGACAGTGCGGCGGGCCGCAGCACAAGCACGGCACGGCGCGGCGCCGACTGCGGCCCGCGCCATCGGATGACATCCGCTGCGGCCGGCAGGCGCTACAACGTGCAGGCACAAGCCTGCGCTTCCTTTTTCTTCTTTTCCTTCCGCCGTTTCCGCCCCGCACCATGCAACCCAAGCACCTGTTCCAGCTGTTCGTCAAAGCCGCCAAGGCCTGGTCGGACGACTATGCGCCCAGCATGGGCGCCGCGATTTCCTACTACACCGTGTTCTCGCTGGCGCCGCTGCTGGTGATCGTGATCGCCATCGCCGGCGCGGTGTTCGGCCGCGAGGCGGTGCAGGGGCAGATCGTGGCGCAGCTGAGCGGCATGATCGGCCAACAGGGCGCGGAGATGATCCAGACGCTGATCGCCGCATCCAGCGACAAGGACAAGGGCCTCGTTGCCGGACTGATCAGCGCCGGCGTGCTGCTGGTGGGCGCCACCACCGTGTTCGCCGAGCTGCAGAGCGCGCTGGACCGCATCTGGCACGTGCCCGAATCGCAAAAACCGCAGGGCATCAAGGCGGTGCTGCGCGCGCGGCTGCTGTCCTTCGGCATGATCCTGGGCCTGGTGTTCCTGCTGATGGTGTCGCTGATGGTGAGCACCGCCGTGGCCGCCTTCGGCACGCTGACCAACGAACTGATGCCGGGCATGGAAGCGCTGCTGTACGTCGTCAACATTGCGGTGTCGCTCGGCATCGGCACGGTGCTGTTCGCCATGATCTACAAGTTCATGCCGTCCACGCGCATCGGCTGGAGCGACGTGTGGGTCGGCGCCATCGCCACCGCCGTGCTGTTCGAAGTCGGCAAATTCCTGATTGGCCTGTACATCGGCAAGAGCGGCATGACCGAGTCCTTCGCCGCTGCCGGCTCGCTGGTGGTGCTGATCGCCTGGGTGTATTACGCGGCGCAGATCTTCCTGTTGGGCGCGGAGTTCACCAAGGTCTACGCGCAGGACCACGGCACCAAGGCCGGGGAGGCGCAAGCGCAAGCCCAAACTCAAGCGGGCGACGGTGACGCGCAGGGGATCGCACCGGCAAAACCGCGCCTCGTGAGCCAGACGCCGGACGGCACCCTGCTGCCCATGCCGGTGCCTGCCACCGCCGCGCCGGCCGTTGCACGCGCCGTGACTGAGGCCAAACGCGCCACCCCCGCCGCCGAGCTGCCGCGGCCGCTCACCCCGCACGAAGAGACGCTCGTCAAGCGCACGGCCTACGCCGGCCTGGTGGCGTTCGCAGGCCTGGCTGCGGCGACGCTCGCGCATGCGATGCGGCGCCGGCCTGCGCACGCGGGCGGCAAGGAATGGGCACGGCATGCGAGGCCGGCGACAGCAGGCCATGCGCCGCAACAAAGCCGCAGGCGCTAGCCTCTTCTGGCCCGGCCAGGATCCTCAGGCCGGAACGCAGGTCAACCTGGTCGCATCCTCCCCGATGCGATCGACGGCCACCAGCTTGAGCGGCGGCCTGGCGCCGGCGAAGTAGGGCTTGCCGCCGCCGAGGACGAAGGGGCGGATGTACAGGCGGTACTCGTCCATAAGGCCAAGGCCGGTCAGGACGTGCGCCAGCTCGGGGCCCGCCACGTCGATCTCGCCTTCCGCGTCCGCTTTCAGGCGCCGCACGAACGTGCCGACGTCATCGGACACGAGCGTTGCGTTCGGGCCGACCTGCTTGAGGGTCCGTGACGCGACCCATTTCGGCTGGGCGCGCCAGGCCGCCGCGAAGTCGTGACCGATCGCATCCCATCCCGGTTGGTCTTCATCCCAATAGCGCATCACCTCGTACATGCGGCGACCGTAGAGGGCGCCCGCGAGGAGGCGGACGTGATTGTTGAAGTGGCGATGCAGCTCAGGGCCGGGCGGCGGGAGCTGCGGGCCGCCAGGCGGTCCGGCGACATAGCCGTCCAGCGACTGCATCATTCCAAATACCAGCTTTGCCATGCTCGACCTTCCTCAGTGATGGGTTCCATCCGACCCGCACTGATTGTATGAACGCAACGAAAGAAAATGCGCCATGCCCATCTCATCCTCCACCTCTCTGCGCATCGCGCTGGTGTTCCTCGTCCTGTGGTTCGGGCTTGGCGGCCTGGCGCACTTCGTGTTCACCGCGGCGGAACTGCGCATCGTGCCGCCCTGGGTGCCTTGGCCGCGCGCGATGGTGCTGGTGAGCGGCGCCTTCGAACTGCTCGGTGCCGCGGGCCTGCTGCTTCGCGCCACTCGTCCCTGGGCCGCATGGGGCCTGTTCGCATTGACCATCGCAGTGACCCCGGCCAACCTCCACATGCTTGCGCACGCAAGTGACTTCCCCCGTGTGCCGCTCTGGCTCCTGGTGGCGCGGCTGCCGTTCCAGGTCGCCTTGCTCGCACTGCTGGCGTGGGTCGCGGTGCGCAGCGCGAAAAGCGATGTGGACTGACTTCCGCGCCGAGCTGATCGCTGGAATGCCTAGATGCGTTCACCCGAGAGACGGTGCGCCAGCATGTCGATGAAGTACCTCGTCCGGACAGGCGTTCTGGAGCCGTTGGGCCAAACAGCACTGACCTGGATCGGTGGTGGCTCGTGCTCTTGCAGGAGCATCTCCAGGCGGCCGCCATCGATGTCCTCGCGCACCTGCCATAGAGGTGCCAGGCCAATGCCGGCACCGTGCAGGACTGCGGCATTGGCGGCGGCGGCGTCATTGCAGCGCCAGTTGCCTTTGACGGGAATCCGCACTTCGCTTCCTGCGAGCATGAGCGGCCACGAACTGCCTTCCGGTCCGAACGTGCGGATCACGCAGGAGTGCGATGCGAGGTCGTCTGGCCGGCGCGGATAACCGTGCCGTGACAAATAGCCAGGCGCGGCCACCAGGACGCGGCGCAACGCCCCCACCTTCCTGACCCGGAGCGTATCGGCTCCCAATTCACCGATACGGACTGCGACGTCGAGCCGCTGCTCGATCAAGTCCGCGGCGAGGTCGCTGAGCACCAGGTCGATTTCGACTTCCGGGAACCGGTTCTGGAATTCAACCGTGGTTGGGACGACGAACCGCGGCGCGAAGAGGGCGGAAGCTCCGATCCTGAACAGGCCACCGACGCGAGCGGTTGTCTTTTGGCTTCAGCGCGCGCGTCCTCGATGTCCCGGAGCGCCAACCGCAACCGCTCGTAGAGCGCGAGGCCCGCGGGCGTCGGGTGCAGCCGGCGCGTGGTCCTGCGCACCAGTTCAATCGCGAGTTCGTCTTCAAGCACAGCCAGCGCGCGGCTGACGGATTGAGGCGATCGGTTCAGATGCCTGGCGGCGGCGGTCAAGCTGCCCCGCTGGACAGTCTGAACGAACGCTTCGTATTGCTCAAGGCTCGCCATATTATCAACCGTACCGGAAGAATCATTCAATCTTCGGATGGATTATCAACGCAATCGGTTCACTGCAGAATGGCCCGATGTCCTCTGAGCCCTCCGTGCACCACGCCACCGGCGCAGACGCCGCCACTCCCAAGCTGGGTCGCGGGCTGACGGCGGTTTTCGCGGTCTCCGTGGGCGTTGCCGTCTTGAGCCTCTACGCGTCGCAGCCGCTCATCGGCCCGATCGGCGTGGCGTTCGGTTGGAACCCGAGCGAGGCAGGGCTTGCGACCACGCTCACGCTGCTGGGGTACGCCAGCGGCCTGTTTTTGCTGGTGCCTCTCGTGGACCTGGTCGAGAACCGGTCCTTGATCGTCGGGACGCTAGCCATCGACGTCGTGGCACTTGCAGTGCTGGCGCGTGCGCCGACGCCATCGCTGTTCCTGGCGGCCTGCTACGCCACGGGCGTGGCGGCGAGCGTGATCCAGATGCTGGTTCCCGTGGCCGTCCGGCTTGCGCCGGAGCCGCGCCGGGGGCAGGTCGTCGGCAATGTCATGAGCGGCCTGATGCTCGGAATCCTGCTTTCCCGGCCGGCGGCAAGCCTGGCTGTCGAGTTGGGCGGTTGGCGTTGGTTCTACGGCTGGCTGTCGGCGGCGGTTGCGGTCCTCACGGTGGTCCTTTCGTTCGCCATACCGCGGTACCAGCCCCGGTGCGCACAGAGCTATTGGAAGCTGATCGGATCGATGGCCACGATCCTGCGACAGGAACCGGTCCTGCGAAGGCGTGCCGCGTACCAAGCCCTCTGCATGGGAACATTCGGTGCGTTTTGGACTTCCATTTCGCTGCGGCTTTCGACCGCACCGTTTGATCTAGGTCCCAAGGGAATCGCGCTCTTCGCGCTGGCGGGTGCCGCGGGTGCCGTGGTGGCGCCTGTTGCCGGCCGCGCGGGTGATCGCGGCTGGACCCAGGGAGCGACGCGTGTGGCGCACCTGGCCGTGACGGGCGCAGTCGCGCTTGCCTGGATCGGCGGACATGTCCTCGCTCGTGGTTCGTCAGCGGCCTCAGCCGGCATGGCCTTGGCGGCCCTGGCGCTTTCGGCCGTTCTGCTGGACCTTGGCGTCATCGCAGACCAGACGCTTGGACGGCGCGCCGTCAACTTGTTGCAGCCGCAGGCGCGCGGCAGGGTCAACGGGCTGTTCACCGGCTTGTTCTTCCTTGGTGCCGCTGCCGGATCGGGCGCATCGGGTTTCGCCTGGATGCACTGGGGCTGGCCCGGTGTCTGCGGCGTGGCATTGGCGTTCGCCGGGACTGCACTCGCCATCTCCCTGATGGCGCAACCCCGATAACGGGGACAACCAGGAGCCTGACTTTGGACCTCATCGACACACCCGTCACCGGGAACGAGCCCCATGGGGACACGCGGGACGCCGGGCAGGCGCTGTCCCTCTTCTACGCCGCGCTGAACGCGAAGGACATGGCCGGCATGCAGCGCTGCTGGAGCGCGGCCGACGACTGCTCGATGGACAACCCGCTCGGGGGCATCGCCCGCGGCTGGAGCGACATCCAGGCGGTGTATGCCCGGCTGTTCGGCAGCGCGGCCAGCTACCGCTTCTCATTCCACGACTACAGCTTCCATGCCTTCTCGGACACCTTCCTCGTCGTGGGGCGCGAACGAGGCTGGTTCGAGAAAGACGGGCAGCGCCTGGAGCTGGCTTTCAGGACCTCGCGCCTGTTCCGGCTGGAAGCAGGCGCGTGGCATCAGTTCCACCACCACGGCTCGGCTGAAGACGCCCGCATGCTGGCCGCCTACCAGGCGCTCGTGCTGGGCAAGGCATGAGGCGCCCGATGCTCAGATCGCCGCGTCCCGGCGCCCACCCAGCTCGAACGCCACGGCCTCCGAAAACGATCGTACGAGCAGGTCGATGTGCTGCCGCACGACGGCTTCGTCCGCGGCACCTTCCTCCAGGGGCAGCTTGACGGTCAGCAGCATGGCTTTCGGCAAGGCGGCACGCAGGTCCTTCACGGCTGCCTGCCAGCTGTCCAGGCTCTCCTCGAGCGGGTAGGCAACGAAGACCGTGGAGACCTGGTCCGAGCCGGCCGCGTCCAGCGCTTCCGTGCTCCTGGCCAGCGACAGGTTGCGGGTCTCGATCCCCTCGTCCCGCAGCGCCTGCACCAGCAGCTGCGTGAGGACGTCGTCGCGCATGGAGCCGAGCCCCGCGCAGAGGACCACCCGTGCGCCGAGCACCGCGGACATGCCTTGCCAGCGCCCCCGGCCCTGGGAACGCATCTCGCGCAGATGCGCTCCGACGTTCGCCTCCAGCAGCGACGTGGAGCGGCGCTTGCGGCGGGCGCCCTGGTGCCGCTTCACGGCGCCCAGGGATTCCGCGACCGCCGCGATGGTGAGCCGGATGCGGTCCTGCTGCTCGCTGCCGATCCGCCCGGCCCGGAAGTCTGTGGCGGCCAGCGCCAGGCCGGGCAGCAGGATCTGGTCGCAATACCTGGCGAAGTTGCTGCGCCGCAGGTAGATGCGGGCGGCCGCCACGATCTCCCCGGGTTCGCCGGAGAGTGCGCGCTGGTAGAGCCGCAATCCGGCGGTCAGGCCGGGCGCTTCGCCGAACAGGATCGAGATCGGCTCCAGCGCGCGCACGTGGCGCCCCGCCACGACCAGGCACAAGGTCATCGGCGTGGCCAGCAAAAGGCCGACGGGACCCCAAATGGCGCCCCAGAACAGCGCGGACACGATCACGCCCAGCGGCGCCAGGCCGCTGCTCTGGCCGTAGACCCGGGGCTCGACCAGGTGCGCGACCAGCGCTTCGAGCCCGACGAACAGCCCCGCGCTCCAGAACATGAGGGACCAGCCCGGGTCGACGGCGGCGGCGAACGCGGCAATCGCGGCACCCGCGGCCAGCGCGCCGACGTACGGCACGAAGCGCGCCACGCCGCCCAGCGCGCCCCACAGGGCCGCGTGCGGAACACCCACCATCCACAGCGCGCAGCCGAGCACCAGGGCGAAGGTCGCGTTCAC
Source organism: Ramlibacter sp. (assembly GCF_013697775.1). Classification (GTDB taxonomy): domain Bacteria; phylum Pseudomonadota; class Gammaproteobacteria; order Burkholderiales; family Burkholderiaceae_C; genus Ramlibacter. Next base: position 14,106 of record NZ_JACCWG010000443.1, read on the forward strand.
CACGAACTGCGAAAAGAAGAAGCGGGAAACGCCCTGCGCCGCGTCTTCCACGGCCTGCATCGTCCTGCCCGCCTCCGCCTCGCCGGCAAAGCTGATCATGCGGTCGCGCAGGCCTTCATGCTCCAGCAGGATGAACACCAGCAGCACCAGCACGATGCCTGCCTGGCCCACCGGTCCCCACATGAACGAAAAGAGCCACGAGATCGCATCGGTCGCGCTCGCGGGTTCGCGGACCTGGACTGGCGGAGGCGGCGGGTCGGCTGCCCGCCCTGACCGCCCGGCGCGCGGCTTGCTGGTGGCAGCCGGTAGCGCCGGCGGAACGACCGCGCGCAGAACCGATTCCATGCGTTCGAGCGGAGCGACCGTCAATTCCCTCGCATGTTCCAGCTTGAAGCGGATGGCTTCCTTGTACTGCGGCAGGTCCGCCGCTACCGTGACCAGCTGGGACGCCAGCAGCGTGGCCAGCGCGGCCATGCAGGCGCCTACGATAACGACCGAGACCAGTGCGCCCGCCCCGTGCCCGAGGCCGATGCGCGCCAGCTTGCGTTTGAGCGGCGCGATCACCAGGCTGAGGATGGCGGCCAGCGCGAGCGGCGCGAGGAACGAGCGGCCGAAGTAGAGCATCGCCAGGATGCACGCCGTGGCGACGATGCGCCCGGTACGCGAACCGGGCGGGGGTGGGATGTGCGGCAACAACGGAGTTCCTGCGTTCGACGTTGGTCGAAGAGCCCTTCGCCCATGAGGATCACGCGCCGGAAGGTGCTTTCACCATCGGTGATTGTGGGGCATTCGCGCGGGCTGCACGCCGCGGGCCGTGCGACACTGGTCCTCAACCTCAGAAAGTGCGCATGCCCCGCCAGACGTCCCGTTCCCCGACTTCGCCACGCCGGTGGGCCATCGCGCTCGGTTGTGCCCTTGCACTGTCGGCAGGCGCTGCCGGCGCCAAGCAGCACCGCGCTCCCGCCAAAGGCGCGGCCGGCACCCAGGCGGTGGACTTCGACGCGATGAACAGCGCCAACGACACGCCGCTCCTCAAGAGCGGCAGCCGGGGCCCGGCGGTGGTGCGCGCGCAGGTCCTGCTCGATCGCGCGTGGTACTCCAGCGGCGAGATCGACGGGCGGTATGCGGCGAACATGCAGCGCATCGTCAAGGCCTACCAGCTGGCGCGCGCACTGAAAGACACCGGCACCCTCACGCCGCAGACCTGGCAATCGCTTCGGGAAGACGCGGCGCCGGTGCTGGTGCGCTACACGGTCACCGACAAGGACGCCGCGGGGCCGTACGACAAGATTCCAAGGGACCCCGTCGCGCGCGGCCAGCTCAAGGCCATGCCCTACGAGTCGCTCGAAGAGGCGCTGGCGGAGCGTTTCCACACCAGCATCCCTTATCTCAAGCAGCTCAACGCGGGCAAGAGCTTCGCCGCGGGCGGCGAGATCGTGGTGCCCAACGTCGTGGGCGGCCCGGCGCCGGCCAAGGCCGCCTCCATCGAAATCGACAAGGCCGCGCGCGTGCTCTACGTGCTGGACGCCGGCAAGCGTCCGCTGGCCGCGTTTCCGATCAGCATCGGCAACGAGAAGATCGACCCGCTGCCCATCGGCGTGCTGACGATCAGGAACGAGGTGAAGAACCCGAGCTTCACCTACGACCCGGTGCTGCTGAAGAACGAACCGCAGAACGCCCAGAAGATGGAACTCGCGCCGGGGCCGAACAACCCGATCGGCAGCATCTGGATGGGCCTGTCCAAGCCGCACTGGGGCATCCACGGCACCGCCAATCCCGGCAACGTCGGCCACTCCGAGACCAATGGCTGCATCCACCTGACCAACTGGGATGCCGAGCGGCTGTCCACGCTGGCCAAGGCGGGCTTCAAGGTGGACGTGCGCCCCTGACACGCGTACCCTGGCATCGGGCTGCGCCGACAACGCGACGGCATGTTCGCTGACGAGGTTCTGGACCGGGAGCCCGCAAGCTCAGCGCTAGGCGCACCCGTTTGCCTATCAGGAGACATTTATGGCCTTGTTCCGCGTTCGCGCGCTGCTATCGTTCCTTCTCGCCGTGCTGCTGTCCGGCGCGGCGCTCGCCGATCCACCCACGCGCGTCGCGCGGCTTGCCTATGTGGGCGGCAGCGCCAGCTTCTCGCCCGGCGGCGAGCGCGACTGGGGCCGCGCGATCGTCAACCGCCCGCTCATCACCGGCGACCGGCTGTGGATCGACCGTGGCTCGCGCGCCGAACTGCAGATGGGCACCGTGGCGGTTCGCGTCGCGGGCGGCACCAGCCTCACGCTGCTCAACCTCGACGACCGCACCACGCAGATCCAGCTGTCGCAGGGCACGCTGCACGTGCGCGTGCGCCGCCTCGACCGCGGGCAGATCGTGGAGATCGACACGCCCAACCTGGCCTATTCCATCCGCCGCCCCGGCAGCTACCGCATCGACGTGAACGCGCGCGACGACTCCACCACGGTGGCCGTTCGCCAGGGGCAGGCGCAGGTGTTCGGCGAGCGCCGTGCGTTCGTCGTCAACGAGCGCCAGAGCTTCGCGTTCTACGGCGCGGGCCTGAACGACTACGACGCCCTGGCGCTGCGCGCGCCGGACGAACTCGAACGGTGGGCCGCCGACCGCGACCGCCGCTGGGACAATTCGGCGTCGCGCCGCTTCGTGTCGCCCGAGATGATCGGTTACGAGGACCTCGACCAGTTCGGCACCTGGAAGACCGTGGCGCAGCTGGGCCCGGTGTGGGTGCCGCGCAATGTGGCTGCCGACTGGGCGCCTTACCGCGACGGCCACTGGTCGTGGGTCGAGCCCTGGGGCTGGACCTGGATCGCCGAAGCCCCGTGGGGATTCGCCCCGTCGCACTACGGCCGCTGGACGCGCGTGGACAACAGCTGGGCCTGGGTGCCCGGTCCGGCCAACGTGCGCCCGGTGTATGCGCCGGCGCTGGTGGCGTTCGTGGGCAACGGGTCTCCCGCCGCCGCGAATTCCACGGTTGCCTGGTTCCCGCTCGGCCCGCGCGACGTGTACCGCCCTTCGTACACGACCAGCCGCGAATACTTCTACGACGTGAATGCCAGCAATGCACGCGTCGACCGCCAGGTGGTCACCAGCTACTACGACAACCGCCCCGCGAACGTCACCTATGCCAACCAGCAGGTGCCGGGCGCGATCATCGCCGTGCTCGCCGCCGCGTTCTCGCAGTCGCAGCCCGTGGCGCGCCAGACGGTGCGCATCACCGACCAGAACATCAGCCGCGCACCGGTCATGTCCGCGCCGCAGGTGGTGCCGCAGCAGGTGAGCGTGGTCGGCACCGCAGCGGCGCCAGCCGCCCGTCCGCCCGAGGCCGCGCCCGCGCGCCCCGTGGTCGCCC
>NZ_JACCWG010000444.1 GCF_013697775.1 Ramlibacter sp.
AGCCGGGGCTGTCCAGCACCGGGTGCGTCACCGGCTCGCCGTGCGCGAGCTGGCGCGCCAGCGCGGCCAGCGCGGTGGGCCGCGGCGGGTCGCAGCGCACGTCCCACAGGCCGGGTTCGTAGTGGCCTTCGGCGCGCGTGACCAGGCTGTCCCAGTCGAAGGTTCCGAAAGCGGCCCAGCAGGTCACGCCGCGCACGTCCAGGCCTTCGGCATGCAGCTTCTGCGCCGTGCGCCAGGCCTGGTGCAGCCAGCGCAGCTGCTCGTCGCGCGAGCACCCCAGGTGCACTTCGGTGATCGCCACCGGCAGGCCGTAGCGTTCGCAGGTTTCGCGCAGGCGCGCCTCGAAGCTGCCGACGATCTGGCCGTGCACGCGCACCCGTTCCACGTCGGCATAGCGGTGGCGGCCGTTGCCGCCGACCAGCTCCGGCGGATAGAGCCCGGTGCGCCCGTCCAGGTGGCGTTCGCTGGTCAGGTAGCTGTTGATGCCGATGATGTCGGGCGCGCAGCCCTGCTCGCCGAACCACAACAGCTCCTGCGCGCTCGCGCCGGACCTGCGCAGGTAGTCCCACATGCCGTGCCGCGCATCGACCTTGCCGGCCAGCAGGTCGAAGCTGAGCCAGCGGCGCAGGTTCTCGAAATCCGCCTGGTACTGCAGGCGCGGCGAGCTGGTGATGTAGCCCAGGTCGTCGGTTTGCACCAGCCGCGCGGCCGGGTTCACGCGGCGCACCGCCTGCATCGCCAGCACCGTGCCGCGCATTTCATTGAGCAGGGCGCGCACGAAGCTTGCGTCGTCGGTGCGGTGCGGATACCAGAAGCCGTACAGGCCGCTGAAGCGCGCCGTCGTCAATGGCTCGTTGACGGGCGTGTAGGCGTCGATGTCGGGGTAGCGCTCGGCCACGGCCATCGCGTAGCCGGCCAGCAGTTCGGGAAACGCGGGGTCCAGCAGATCGGTCCACATCGGGCCGCTGCCGTGGTGCACCAGCCCGGCGATGGGCCGCACCTTCAATTCCTTCAGCCGTGCGATGCGCGCATCGCTCCACTCCCATCCATAAGCGCCGCACTCGCGTTCGGTGCGCTCCCACACCAGCGGAAAGCGCAGGTGGGTGATGCCCAAGCTGGCGAGCCGGTCCAGGTCGTCCAGGCGGTCCGCGAACCCGTTGGACGGCAGCTGGTCAAGGAAGCGGTCGCCAACCCGGTTGACGGTGCATTCCGGGCCGGCCCACAGCTCCAGAGCCATCAGGCCCCGGCCGGCGCCGCCAGCGCCGCGTCTTCGCTGCGTTCGGCTTCACGCGCCTGCTGCAGTCTCTTGAAAGTGGCAAGCGCCTGGCCAACGACTTGGTCCATGTTGTAGTACTTGTACGTGGCGAGCCGCCCGACGAAGGTCACGTTGGGCGTGTTCTCCGCTTCCGCTTCGTAGCGCTTGTAGAGCTCCGCGTTCTCGGGCCGCGGTACCGGGTAGTACGGATCGCCTTCCGCGCACGGATACTCATAGACCACCGAGGTGGTCGGGTGCTCCTGCCCGGTGATGTGCTTGAACTCGCTGATGCGCGTGTAGCCGTAGTCGTTGGGGTAGTTCACCGTGCCCACCGGCTGGAACTGCTCCTTGGGCACGTTCACGTGCTCGAAGCGCAGGCTGCGGTAAGGCAGCTTGCCGAACTTGTAGCCGAAGTAGGCGTCCACCGGGCCGGTGTAGACCATGTGCTTCCACGGCACCAGGTCGACGATCTCGCGGTAGTCGGTGTTGGTCATCACCTTGATGTTCGGATGGTCCAGCATCTTCTCGAACATGCGCGTGTAGCCGTGCCGGGGCATGGCCTGGAACTTGTCGGCGAAGTAGCGGTCGTCGCGGTTGGTGCGGGTGGGCACGCGCGCGGTCACGCTGGAGTCCAGCTCCGACGGGTCCAGCCCCCACTGCTTGCGCGTGTAGCCGCGGAAAAACTTGTTGTAGAGCTCGCGGCCGACCTTGCTGACCACCACGTCTTCCGAGGTCTTGATCTCGTCCTTCTTCTCGGCCACCGACTCGAAGAACTTCTCCACCTCGAACGAGGTAAGGTTCAGCCCATAGAGCTTGTTGATGGTGTCCAGGTTGATCGGCATCGGCACCTGCTGGCCGTCCACGCTGGCCAGCACGCGGTGCTGGTAGGGACGCCATTCGGTGAACCGCGACAGATACTCGAAGATGTCTTCCGAATTGGTGTGGAAGATGTGCGGCCCGTACGGGTGGATGAGCACGCCGTTGTCGTCGTAGCGGTCGTAGGCGTTGCCGCCGATGTGCGGCCGCTTGTCGACGATGAGCACGCGCTGGTTGAGCTCGCGCGCCAGCCGCTCGGCCAGCACGCTGCCGGCGAAGCCGGCACCCACGATGAGGTAGTCGAACCCGGTGTCGCCGGGGCGCGCGGATTGCGCCGCACGCTGCAGGTCATGGCTGATCTTGTCCATCGACGCGGCCCTTCAGGAAGCGGAAACCGCGCCAGCGGCGGTGCCGCTCGCGCGGCGAAGTTCGGCGGCGATGTTCACGGCCGGCAGTTCCTGCGCCTCGCGGGCGGCCTCGGCCTGCAGGATCAGCTGGTACATGGCGTCGGCGGTCGCGTCCCACGAGGTGCGCGAGATGATCTCGTCCACCGCCTGGTCGTGCTGGCGCTTGTCATCGGCGCTGCGCTGCATGATCGCTTCACAGGCTTCGACGAAACCGGCGGCGTCGGCGCGGATCGGCACCACGTGGCCGTAGGGCTCCACCACGTCGCGGATGGCGGTGCTGACTGAAGGACGGCCGCAGGCCATGTATTCCAGCGTCTTCGTCGGGCTGATGAAGCGGGTGGACTCGTTCAGCGCGAACGGCATCAGGCACACGTCCCAGCCGTTGATGAAAGCCGGCAGGTCGGCATAGCTCTGCTGCCCCAGCCACAGGATGTTGGGCAGGCGCGGCAGCGAAGCCGGGTCGATCTTGGCGGTGGGCCCGACCATCACCAGCTGCCAGTCGGGGCGCTGCGCGGCAATGCCGCCGATGATGTCGAGGTCGATGCGCTCGTCGATCACGCCGCAGTAGCCCAGGCGCGGATGCGGCAGGTGCGCCTGCAGCGGGTGGTCTTCGGTGCCGCTGCGGAAATGCAGCGCGTCCACGCTGCTCGGGAAGCAATGCACGTTGCGGTGGCGGTCGCGCTTGGCGTTGTACAGGCTGCGCCCGCCGGTGAACACCACGTTGGCGCTGCGGTACAGGGCGGTCTCCTGGTCCAGCAGCTGCGGCGGCGCGCCGCGGAACGCGGAGAGTTCGTCCATGCAGTCGTAGATGATGCCTTCGGGCTCGAGCTTGTCGGCCATCGGCAGGGCCATGGGGGTGTAGAACCACACCCAGTAATTCTTGATGTCCTGCTTGCGCATGGACTCCGCGACGAGGCGCTGCAAGGCAGGCTTGTGGTCGAGGTGGAAGCCGTGCGCGGCACCGCGCAGGTGCGGCCGCCACACTTCCACGCCGGGCGCGGCGGCGATGTATTCGATATGGTCCGACTCCGCCCCGGGCACCGGCTCTTCGATGAAGACCACGGGCCAGTGTTCAGCCAGTCGCGACAGCAGATGCTGCGGACGTTGGTAAACGAAATTCCAGCGCAGGTGGGAGAAGACGACGAGTGTGTTCATGGTGCCCATTGTGGAGAACGACTGCGCGGCATTGGGGTTACTGCGGGGGTCCAACCAGCTAAATAGTCTGAGTCCTACGCGATCCAGCCCAAGCGTCCGACAACCAAAAGCGCTCAGCTTGCAAAACACTGCAAGCGGTGGAACCATGTCCGCTTCCGCGAGAACCCAACGACATGCGTTACACAGCCGCCGAACACGACGCTTTTGCGCACGACTTCAACCGCGACAGCCTGGTCATCCTGCGCGACCACATCCCGCGCGCCAAGCTCGCGCGTTGGGCCGAGGCTTTCACGCCGCTGCTGCAGTCGCAGATCGCGCGCGAGAAGGATTCGCCCAGCCGCGGCGCGCAGCGCTTCTACGTGACCCTGCCGTTCGACGACCTGTTCGGCGACCCCGAGATCTATGAGGACCGCGACCTGCTGTCGATCCTGCAGCGCATTGCCGGGCCCGAACCGGTGCTGTGCCAGCTGGCCAGCGACACGCCGTTGAAGGGCTCGGATTACCAGCCCTGGCATGCCGACACGCCCGCGCTGTTTCCCGAATGGGGCACCAACGACACGCCGTCGTTCCAGCTGGCCGTCAACTTCGCGCTGTGCGACGTGAACGACGACAACGGCCCGTTCGAAACCACCTTCGGCACGCACCGCATGAACAAGCAGGACGCCATGGACCGGCTGGCACGCGGCGAGCTGCCCATCCACCGCCTGAAGATGCGCATGGGCGACGTGATGATCCGCGACGTGCGCGCCGTGCATCGCGGCACGCCCAACACCACCGGCCAGCCGCGGCCGATGGTGGTGCTGGGCTACAGCCGCCGCTGGTATGTCCGGCCCGAGGTGCAGATCCGCGTGCCGCAGAGCCAGTGGGACAAGCTGTCGCCCATCGGCCGCAGCCTGCTGCGCCACAACCCGGTGGTGTCCGACGCGCAGGCGCTGGTCACCGAAGAAACCTACCGCAACTTCGCCTACTGACCCCGCCGATGCGCACCGACGACGACAAGAACGACGCTTCCCCCGTGTTGAATCCCGCGCTGGTGGCGCTTGCCGCCGGGGAGCTGCGGCTGCTGCTTGCGCCGGAGGCCGGCGGCTCGATCGCGGCGTTCACGCGCCAATGGCGCGAAGGCCGGCGCAAGCGCGAGCTGCACTGGTTGCGGCCCGCCACGGCCGCCGGGCTGGCGGCGCGCAATCCGCTGGACATGGCGAGCTTTCCGCTGGTGCCGTTCTGCAACCGCATCCGCGACGGCCGCGCGCAGTTCGAGGGCCGCGAGATCCGCTTTCCGCCCAACCATCCGGGCGAGGACGCGCCGCATCCGCTGCACGGCATCGGCTGGCTGCGGCCGTGGAGCGTGCGCTCCGCCGACGCGCGCAGTGCGGAGCTGGCGCTCGACGTCGACGCCAGCCAGGCGTGGCCCTGGCGCTTTTCTTCCTGGCAGCGCTTTGCCTTGAGCGAGCGCGCGCTGTCGGTGACCATGGGCGTGCGCAATGACGATACCGCTGCCATGCCGGTGGGCATCGGCCACCACCCGTACTTTCCGCACCATCCCGGCACGCGGCTGCAAAGCGCGGCCGAGGCCATGTGGCGCGGCGACGCCGAGGTGATGCCGGCGGGGCTGGAAACCGGTGGGCCGGTGCAGCGCCTGCGCGAAGGCGTCGTGCTGGCCGAGCTGGAGCTGGACAACAACTTCACCGGCTGGGAGCACAGCACGCGCGTGGACTGGCCGGCCGACGTGCACGGCCCGCGCCGCAGCATCGTGATGCAGGCCGAGGCGCCGCTGGACTACTTCGTGCTGTACTGCCCGCGCGGCTACGACCACTTCTGCGCCGAGCCGGTGAGCCAGTGCACCGACTGGCTCAACCTGCTGCCGCAATACGGCCACGGCCCGCTGGGCGGCGCGCGGCTGGAGCCGGGCGCGGAACTGGTGGTGTCGTTCACGCTGCGGCCGCAGTGGGAATGAGCGGGGCCTGACGCGCGCCGATGATCCGCACGCGCCTGACGCTGGACCGCGACTTCGTCGTCGGCGTGCTGGACCGCCGCATCTTCGGCGCCTTCGTCGAGCACCTGGGCCGCTGCGTCTACACCGGCATCTACGAGCCCGGCCATCCGACTGCGGACGCGCAGGGCCTGCGCGGCGACGTGCTGGCGCTCACGCGCGAACTGGGCGTGACCACCGTGCGCTACCCGGGCGGCAACTTCCTCTCGGGCTACGACTGGGAAGACGGCGTCGGCCCTGCGCAAGACAGGCCGGTGCGGCTCGACCTTGCCTGGCACAGCACCGAAACCAACCGCTTCGGCACCAACGAGTTCATCGCCTGGTGCCGCGCCGCAGGAGTCGCGCCGATGCTGGGCGTGAACCTCGGCACGCGCGGCGCCGACGCCGCGCGGCGCTATCTCGAATACTGCAACCATCCGGGCGGCACGGCGCTGTCGGACCTGCGGCGCAGCCACGGCTGCGCGCAGCCGCACGGCGTGCGCGACTGGTGCCTGGGCAACGAGATGGACGCGCCCTGGCAGATCGGCCAGAAGACGGCCGGCGAGTACGGCCGGCTCGCGCGCGACACGGCACGGCTGATGCGCTGGCTGTCGCCGGACGTCCAGCTGATCGCCTGCGGCTCGTCCAACCGCGAGCTGCCGACCTTCGGCGCCTGGGAGGACCAGGTGCTGGAGCAATGCTTCGACGAGGTGGACTACCTCTCGGTGCACACCTACTTCGAGAACCCGCATGCCGACACCTGGGAGTTCCTCGGCAACATCGACCGCATGGACCTCCACATCAAGGAGGTGGCGGCCATCGCCGACGCGGTGGCCGCGCGCCGGCATTCGCTCAAGCGCATCCTGCTGGCGGTGGACGAGTGGAACATCTGGTACAAGGCGCGCGCCGGCGAGCACGCGCGCCAGCCGGGCTGGCCGCAGGCGCCGCGGCTGATCGAGGAGGTCTACAACTTCGAGGACGCGCTGGCCGCCGGCGGCGCGCTCAGCGTGCTGATGAACAATGCCGGCCGCGTGAAGATCGCCTGCCTGGCGCAGCTGGTGAACGCCATCGGCGCGATCCGCACCGAACCCGGCGGCGCCGCGTGGCGCCAGACCATCTTCCATCCGTTCGCGCTGGCCGCGCGCCATGCGCGCGGCCAGGTGCTGCGCTGCGCCGTCGACGCGCCGGCGCGTCGCGGGCAACTGCACCCCGAGATGCCGTACCTGGTGGCCAGCGCGACCTGGGACGAGGCCAGCGGGCGCATCGCGGTGTTCGCGCTCAACCGGCACCTGAGCGAGGAGCAGGACTTGCGCATCGAATTGCGCGGCATGCCGGCGGCCGTGTCGCTGCACGCCGCCGTGGAACTGCACCACGCGGACATGAATGCCTGCAACACTGAACATGCGCCGGATGCCGTCGCGCCGCATGCGCACGGCCGCGTGCAGCTGGAGCCGGACGGCCTGCGCGCGCGGCTGAAGCCGGGCTCGTGGAACGTGTTCGTGCTGGGCACGCGCTGACGCCTGGGTGATAGCGCGCGGGAGCGCCAGGCGCGACGATGGCGCGCATGTCGCACCCCGAACCCGCGCTCGGCAGCGAAGCCGCACCGCCTGAAGGCTTCCAGCCGCTGTTTCGCACCAGTCCCTTCCTCGACCTGGTCGGCCCGCTGTTCTGGCGGCCCGAGGGTGAATCGTTCACCGTCGGCATGCGCGTGCTGCCGCGGCACGTCAACGGCTCCGGCACCATGCACGGTGGCCTGATCGCCACCCTGGCCGACGTGTCGCTGGGCTATGTGACGGCGGGTTCGCGCAAGCCGCCGCTGCGCATGGCGACCGCCAGCCTCGCCCTCGACTACATGGGTGCGGCGCCGCTGGGCAGCTGGGTGCAGGCGCGCGTGACGATCGACAAGATCGGCCGGCACATGGCGTTCGCCAGCGCATCCATCGCGGCCGAGGGCCGCCCGGTGGCCACGGCGCGCGCGCTGTTCGCGGTGCTGGAACAGCCTAGTTCCTGAAGTCCTGGGTCACCATCAGGCCGTGGCGGCCGCCGTCCAGCACGCCGATGCCCACGCGGCCGAACTGCGGGCGCAGGATATTGGCGCGGTGGCCGGGCGAGTTCATCAAACCCTGGTGCGCCACCGGCAGCGTAGGCGCCAGCGCCAGGTTCTCGCCGGCCAGCAGGTAGCGCACCTCGCCCTTGCGCATGCGGTCCGACAGCTTGCCGCCGTCGGGCGACACGTGCGAGAAATAGCCGCGCGCGAACATGTCGCGGCTGTGCGCGCGCGCCACCTCGGCGAGTTCGGGGTCGGCCTTCAGCGGCTTCAGCCCCTCCCTGGCGCGCTCGGCGTTCACCAGCTCCAGCATGCGCGCCTCCAGTTCCGCGCGCGCCTTCGGGTCCGCCACCGTGAAGCGCAGCGCGACACTGTGCGTGTCGTCCTGCGGCACCTTCAGCGCCTGCAGCGACCGCGCGATGGCCGGCTGGAAGATCGGCGCGAGCTGCGCCTGCACCCACTCCACGCCGGGCGACAGCCGCTCGGCGGCTTCGCTGTCGCGCGCCATCCGCGCCAGCGCGTCCGGCAGCGGCAGCGCGAGCAGCACCACGGTGGCGACGGCGGCATTGAC
>NZ_JACCWG010000465.1 GCF_013697775.1 Ramlibacter sp.
GCCCGCGACCTGCGGCGGCGGCGATCCGGCCGCGTGGCAGACCGCATGTGCCAGCGCGGCGATCGACACCGGTTCGTCCGCGCCGACGTTGAACGCGCCGCGGCGCGGCGCCTGCGCCAGCAGCGCCAGTGTCCACACCGCGTAGTCCGCGGGATGCATGTAGGAGCGCAGTGGCGTGCCGTCGCCGCTGATGCGGATCGGCCGGCCGTGCGCGGCATCGTTGACGAAATTGCCGGCGGCGAAATGCTTGTCCAGCGGCAGGCCGGGGCCGAGGAAGGCGAACGGCCGCGAAATGCAGAAGTTGTCCAGGCCCGACGCCACCATGGCCTCGGCCATGCGCTTGGCGTTGCCGTAGGCCTGGCGCGGATCGAGCGGGTGCGGGGCGAAGCGCTCGACCTGGTCTTCGCGCGCCGGCCCGTCGGATGCCTTGCGCGGCCCGTACACGGCGCCGGAGCTCACGTAGTGCAGGTGCGCGCCACAGGCCCGCGCCAATGCGATGCAGCCGCGTGTGCCGTCCAGGATGTCGTTGCAGGCCGCCAGCGGATCGGCGTAATTGCGCGCCGCGTCGGAACTCGCGGCCAGGTGCAGCACGTGCGTCGTCTGCGCGTCGATGCGCAGTTGCGCGAAGCCCGCGGCGTCGCAGGCCAGCCACCCGGCGCCCAAGGCATTGCGCCATGCGTCGCCCCCTAGGAACGCGGCCGGGTCGCGGCTCGCGCATTGCAGCCGGATGCCGAAGCCCTGCGCATTCAGATCCGCCAGAGCGCGCAGCACCCACTGGCCCAGGAAGCCGGTGCCGCCGGTGACGAACAGCCGCGCGCCGTGCAGCGGCGCGAGCAGCGCCGGTGCGCAGGCCGCCCGGGCCCGCGCGAGCGGCTGCGCGTGCACGTCCCGGCTCATTGCCAGTGCAGCCCCAGGTAGCTGGCAATGCTGTCAGCGATGAAGTCGATCTGCGCGTCGCCGAGGCCCGGCCACACGCCGACCCAGAACGCGCCGTCCATCAGGCGGTCGGCGTTGTCCAGCGCGCCCACCGCGCGGTATTCGCGGCCGGCGAAATACGGCTGCTTGGTGAGGTTGCCGGCGAACAGCAGCCGGGTGCCGATGCCCTGCTGCTCCAGGTAGCCGGTCAGCTCGTTGCGGCTGCACGGCGCACCGGGCTTGAGCGTGATCAGGAAGCCGAACCAAGAGGGCACCGCCCCGGCCACCGCTTCGGGCAGGTGCGCATACTGGTCCACGCCGAGCTCGCGCAGGCGGGCCGCCAGCCGCGCATGGTTCGCAATGCGCGCCTCGATGAACCCCTGCAGCCGCTCCAGCTGCGCCACGCCCACCGCCGCCTGCATGTCGGTGATCTTCAGGTTGAAGCCGGCGTGGGTGTAGATGTACTTGTGGTCGTAGCCCTGGGGCAGCTGGCCCAGCTTCCAGCAGAAGCGCTGGCCGCAGGTGTTTTCCTTGCCGGGCGGGCAGTAGCAGTCGCGGCCCCAGTCGCGAAACGACTCGGCGATCTTCATCAGGTTGGCGTCGCGCCCGAACACCGCCCCGCCCTCGCCCATGGTGATGTGGTGCGCCGGGTAGAACGACAGCGTGGCCAGGTCGCCGAAGGTGCCGCACTTCTGGCCGTCCAAGGTGGAGCCGAAGGCGTCGCAGCAGTCCTCGATCACCCACAGCTTGTGCTTGCGCGCGATGCGCATGATCTCGCGCATGTCCATCGGGTTGCCCAGCGTGTGCGCGGCCATGATGGCGCGGGTGCGCGGGCCGATGGCCGCCTCGATCAGCGCCACGTCGATGTTGCCGGTGCCGAGTTCCGAATCCACGAATACCGGCACCAGGCCGTTCTGCAGGATCGGGTTGACCGTGGTCGGGAAGCCGGCCGCGGCGGTAATGACTTCGTCCCCCTTGCGCAGCGCGCGGTCGCCCAGCTGCGGCGAAGTCAGCGTGGACAGCGCCACCAGGTTGGCCGACGAGCCCGAATTGACGGCGATGGCCTTGGACGCGCCGAACCAGCCAGCGATCTGCGCCTCGAAGCGGTCGCCGAAGCGCCCGGCCGTGAGCCACAGGTCCAGGCTGGCTTCCACCAGGTTGGCCGCCTCCGGCGCGCCCACCACCTTGCCCGAAGGCTGGATGCGGCTTTGGCCCGGCACGAAGTGCACCACCTGGGCGGACGTGCGCGTCGCGTGCTCCACGGCGTGCCGTACGGTCAGCGCGCGCAGCACGCGTTCGGCGGCCGGCCAGGACAGCGCCGCCTGGGGCCGCAGGCCGGCGGCAGGCACGGCGCGCAGGCGCTTGACGCCGGCTTGCGTTTCCGCGGCGCTGGGCTCGGCATCGGCGGCATGGTCGAACACCAGCGCATGGTCGCCCAGCAGCTGGCAGACCACGACCGGGCGGCCGTCGGCATCCGCGGCCATCCAGCAGGCGTCGATGGCGGGCGGGGAGGTCGTTGTCGTGGAAGGCATGTTCGGGAGCATCAGAAATCAAAAAAGAAAACAAATCCGGCGGGCGGACCGACAAGATTGTCACCGTTGAGGTGGCGGCCTCAGGACGAGCCGGTTTCGTAGTGGGCGATCTGCCGCAAGGTTTCCGTGCCCGCCTGCTGTGGATGGGCCAGTGCCGTCTTATGCCACGCCACGGTGGCTGCAACGGCCTGTTCCACGTTCCAGGTGGGCATCCAGGCCAAATCCTTCCGGGCCTTGCTGCTATCCAGCATCAGGAACTGGGCTTCGGCGGGCCCCGCCGGCTCCTCGTTCATGGTCAGGCGCGCGCTCGGGCCCCAATGGGCGGCGACGGCGCGGGCCAGCCGGTCGGTTCGCTGCTCGCCGCCCGCATCGGGCCCGAAGTTGTAGGCCTGCGCGAACTCTTGCGGCTGCTCATGCAGAAAACGGGCCAGCAGCATGTAACCGGACAAGGGCTCCAGCACGTGCTGGTAGGGCCGCGTGGAGGCGGGGTTGCGGATGTGCGCGGCATCGCCGGCAGCGAAGGCGCGCACCAGGTCCGGCACGATGCGGTGGGCGGAGTTGTCGCCGCCGCCGATCACGTTGCCGGCGCGCGCGCTGGCCACCGCGATGCCGGTGGATGCCGAGAACGAAGCGCGCCAGCTTGCCAGCAGGATTTCGCAGGCCGCCTTGCTGGCCGAATACGGGTCCTTGCCGCCCAGCGGGTCGATCTCGCGGTAGCCCCAGGGCCAGCCCTTGTTGTCGTAGCACTTGTCGCTGGTGACGCCGACGAAGGCGCAGGGCCGGCCGTGCCGCGCCAGCGCCTGCAGCAGCTGCAGCGTGCCCATCACGTTGGTCTGCCAGGTGTCCACCGGCGCGGTGTAGGAGTCGAGCACGATCGCCTGCGCGGCCAGGTGCAGCACGATCTCGGCGTCGGCCGCGGCGACCGCGGCGTCGAGTCCGGCACCATTGATGTCGCCGCGCAGGTCGTTCAGCCCTTGCGCAGCCAGCTCGGCGCCCACGAAGTCCCACGCCTGCGACTGCCGGCCCGGCGCGGGCAGGCTGAAGCCGGTGACGTGCGCGCCCAGTTTCACCAGCCAGGCCGCCAGCCAGGCACCCTTGAAGCCGGTGTGTCCCGTCAGCAGAACCCGCCTGCCGCGCCAGAACGCGGTATCCCATGCCAGTGCCTTGGAAGCCATTGCGCCGCGCCTCAGGTCCAGTTCTTCCACGGCGCGCTGCCGGTGGCCCATAGCTCCTCCAGCCGCTCCTTGTCGCGCAGCGTGTCCATGGGCAGCCAGAAGCCGTCGTGGCGGTACGCCGCCAGCTCGCCGGCGGTGGCCAGCGACTGCACCGGCGGGCCTTCCCACATGCAGTCTTCCTCGGGGATGTGGGCCAGCGCCTCGGGCTTGAGCACGAAGAAGCCGGCGTTGATCCAGCCGCCGTCGCCCACCGGTTTTTCCACGAAGCCGCGCACGTCGTCGCCTTCCAGGTCCACCGAGCCGAAGCGCCCGGGTGGCTGTACCACCGTGACCGTGGCCTGCTTGCCGCTGTTGCGGTGGAACTCCAGCAGCGTGCTGATGTCCACGCTGCCGACGCCGTCCCCATAAGTCATGCAGAAGTCTGAGCCGTCCAGGTAGGGAATGACGCGTTTCAGGCGGGTGGCGGTGAGCGCGCTTTCGCCGGTTTCCACCATGGTGACCTTCCAGGGTTCGCCCAGTTGCCGGTGGATCTGCAGGTCGCCGCTGCGCAGGTCCACGGTGATGTCGGCCAGGTGCAGGCGCTGGTTCACGAACCATTCCTTGATCTGGTAGCCGCGGTGGCCCAGGCAGACGATGAATTCGGTGATGCCGTGGCCGGCATAGATCTTCATGATGTGCCACAGGATGGGCATGCCGCCGATTTCCACCATCGGCTTGGGCTTGAGCACCGTCTCTTCCGACAAGCGCGTGCCCTTGCCCCCGGCCAAAATCACTGCTTTCATCCGCGGCTCGCTCCGTCCTGGTCCAGCGGTCCAGTATAGTCCGGCACCGCCGTGCCACCACCCGCGCGCAAGCCGCGGACGGGGTCCCTGGCTCACTCCCGCAACACGTCTTGACTGGCGCCACGTCCTCCGCCGATTCTTCCTCCGCCGCGGCCGCGCGCTGGGTGCTGGCCGCCTGCGCGGCGCTGCCCTGGATCCAGCCGTTCGCGCCCGGCCCTTCCGCCAACGCGGTGCCCTTGCTGGTTGCCTGGAGCTTCAGCGCGCTGGCCCTGCTGGCCGCGCCTGCATTGCCGCGGCGCCTGCCGGTGTGGCTGGGCGCTGCCGCGGCGCTGGCGCTGCTGGTATGGGC
>NZ_JACCWG010000474.1 GCF_013697775.1 Ramlibacter sp.
GGCACGGTGCGCATCACGGCCAGCCAGCCGGTGGCGTGCCACCTGCTGCCGGCCATCCTGGCGCAGCTGCGCACCGCGCTGCCGCAGGTGCAGGTGGAACTGGTGGCCAGCGACGCGGTGAGCAACCTGCTGCGGCGCGAGGCCGACATCGCGCTGCGCATGGTGCAGCCGGAGCAGTCCACCGTGATCGCCAGGCGCATCGGCAAGGTGACGCTGGGCGCCTATGCGCACCGCGACTACCTGCGCCGGCGCGGTGTGCCGCGCACCATCGGGGACCTGCTGGCGCACGACCTGGTGGGCGGCGACCGCAACGACGCCATCCGCAAGGGCTTCGCCGCCCTCGGCCATACCCTCGCGCGCGAGCAGTTCGTGCTGCGCACCGACGACCTGGTGGCGTACTGGCAGGCGGTGCGCGCCGGCGTGGGCATCGGCTTCGTGGCCGACTACCTGGCGCGCGGCGACGCGGCGGTGGTGCCGCTGCTGCCGATGCTGAAGATCCCGCCGATCCCGATGTGGCTGGCAGTGCACCGCGAGATCCGGGGCAACGCGCGCATCCGCGCGGTGTACGACTTCCTGGCGCAGGCGGTGCCGAAGGCGCTTTAGGTGTTATCCACAGAAACGGTGGACAGAGCTGTGGAGAAGCTGCAGATGAGTGGTGCGGCGCCCATCACGGCCGGTCGAATTCCTCGGCAAGAAAGTCGAGGAACACGCGGATCTTCGGGGCGAGGTGCTGGCGCGACGGATAGACCGCGTAGAGCGTGGTCTCCACCGTGCGCCAGTCCTGCAGAGCGACCTGCAGCCGCCCCTGCCGCAAGTCGTCTTCCACATACGGGCGCGGCATCAGGCTCAGCCCGAAGCCTTCGCGCAGAGCGTCGCGCACGGCCAAGCTGGAGGTGACCGAGTAGCGCGCATGCACCGCCACCCGCTCGGTGCGGCCGTCCTTGCTGAACTCCCACGTGTCCGCGTGGGCCGACAGGGAAAAGCGCACGCAGGTGTGCGATTGCAGGTCGGCGGGCACTCGGGGCACGCCATGCGCCTCGAAATACGCCGGCGCGGCGCACAGCACGTGCGGCATGGCCGTGAGCCGCCTGGCGACCATGCTGGAGTCCTCCAGGCTGTCGCGGCCGCGGATGGCAAGATCGAAGCCGTCGCGAATCAGGTCGACCCTGCGGTCGTCCAGGTGCAGGTCGAGCGTCAGCGCAGGGTGGCGCGACAGGAAGCGCGGAATCGCCGCCGAAAGGCGCGTCAGCGTCACCGTCATGGGCGCGCTCACCCGCAAGGTGCCGCTCGGCCCCTTCTTCACCGGGCACAGCGACTGGTCCGCTTCGGACAGCGCGTCCAGCGCGCGCACCACGTGCTCCAGGTAGGTCGCGCCTTCGGCCGTCAGCGACATGCGCCGCGTGGTCCGGTGGATCAGCCGCGCGCCGACGTGCGCCTCCAGCTCGGCGACGTTCTTGCTCACGGCCGCCGGCGACAGCCCCAGCCGCCGCCCCGCGCCGGCAAAGCTGTTGAGGTCCGCCACGTGGCGAAACACCTGCAAGGCGGTATAGCGGTCCATGCGCTGTTCTCTGTGAGTGAAGAATGTCTTTCCATTCTGGCGGATTCTCATCTGAAGGTGAACTTCCTAAGCTCACCGCATGACAACGAACCCCACCATTGCCCTCATCGAGCAGCGCGTCTCGGCCAACCTGTTCGACGCGGAACATGCCTTGAGCGACGCGCAGATCGAGGAGCTGGCGCGCCTGGCCACGCGCGCACCGACTGCCTACAACCTGCAGAACTGGCGCTTCATCGCGGTGCGCACGCCCGCGGCAAAGCAACGCCTGCGGCAGCTGGCGCACGGGCAGGCCAAGGTCTCGGACGCCGCCGTGACTTTCATCGTCTGCGGCGTGCTGCCCGACCACGCGGTTGTTTCCGCAAGGCTTTCCGGCTTCGTGGCTGGGGGCTTCATGCCGGCGGACATGGCCTCGGCCTGGCAGGAAGGCGCATGCGTGCAATACGCCGACCCGCAGACCGCCCGCGACGAGGCGGTGCGCTCGGCCACCCTCGGCGCCGCCACGCTGATGCATGCGGCGCAGGCCTTGGACATGGTGTCCGGCCCCATGGTCGGCTTCGATGCCGAAGGCGTGGCGCGCGAATTCGGCCTGGCGCGCGGCGAGGTGCCGGTGATGCTGGTAGCGGTGGGCCGCGCCGCGCCCGGGAACTGGCCGCAAAAGCCGCGCCGCCCGCTCGCCGACGTGCTGCAGATCGCGTGAAGGCGCGCGCAACCGACCTGTGGCTCACGGCCATCGCGCCCGCCATCTGGGGCAGCACCTACATCGTCACCACCGAGTTCCTGGCCAACTTCTCGCCGGTGACGGTCGCCATGCTGCGCGCGCTGCCCGCGGGCCTGCTGCTGCTGGCCCTTGTGCGGCAGCTGCCCGCCGGCATCTGGTGGGCGCGCATCTTCCTGCTGGGCGCGCTGAACTTCTCGATCTTTCTCAGCATGCTGTTCATCTCGGCCTACCGGCTTCCCGGCGGCGTGGCCGCCACGGTGGGCGCGGTGCAGCCGCTGCTGGTGGTGTTCCTGGCCCGCTTCGTCCTGGCCAGCCCGATCCGGCTGCTGTCCATCGCGGCCGCGCTTGTCGGGGCCGCAGGCGTCGCGCTGTTGGTGCTGGCGCCGAACGCGGCGCTGGACCCGGTCGGCGTCGCCGCGGGGCTGGCGGGCGCGGCCTCCATGGCCTGCGGCACGGTGCTGAGCCGCCGGTGGCAGCCGCCGGTGTCGCTGCTCACGTTCACCGCGTGGCAGCTCACCGCGGGCGGCCTGCTGCTGGTGCCGGTGGCCGTGCTGTTCGAGCCGGCGATACCCGTGCCCACGGTGCAGAACCTGCTGGCGCTCGCGTGGCTGGGCCTCATCGGCATGGCGCTGACCTATGCGCTGTGGCTGCGCGGCATCGCGCGCCTGGAGTCCTCGGTGGTGTCGTCGCTGGTGCTGCTTAGTCCTGTGACCGCCATGCTGCTTGGCTGGCTGCTGCTGGCGCAGACGCTTGCGCCGCTGCAGGTGGCCGGTGTCGTCCTGGTGGTCGGCAGCATCTGGCTTGGCCAGAGGGCCGGCCGCCGCTGAAGGCCCACTCTTACGCAAAGCATCGAAGCCGGCCTGCGACTGCGCGGCGAAGGGAGGCGCAATCCTGCAAGCTCCAAAACCACGACAGGAGCATCGACATGGTAACGAGCAAGAAATCCACGTCCGGCCGCGCCCAGGACCGGTCCAAAGTGGCCGGCGGTCAGGAGCATGAAGTGCGCTACGAGGCGAAGAAGACCGGGGCCAGTGCGGCCGAAGTGAAGCAAGCCGTGAAGAGCGCGGGTAATTCGCGTAAGGCCGTCGAGAAAAAGCTGTCCAAGTAAGCGAAGCCCGCAGCCGCCGCGGCGCGGCGGCCCGGGTTCTGCCTCAACCGGCGGCGATGTGTTCGCCGCCGAGCGACGCCACCAGCTGCGGCAGCAGCCCGGAGAGTTCGCCGGTGGCGATGGCCGCGTCGGCATCGAAGCCGTCTTCGCCTTTCGCCACGTCCTTCACGCCGCGGATGTCGATCTTGCGGATGCCCAGCTGCTCGGTGAGCACGAAAGACACCTTGTCGTTCCACGTCAGCGCCAGCTGCGTGGGCAGCTTGCCTTCCTGGATGTGCTGTCCAATCTCGTCGAGCTCCAGGTTGTGCCGCGCATAGCGCACCACCGAGCGTTCCTCGCCCGGCTTCTTCAGTTCCAGGTCGCGGTCGATGGTGAAGCCTTGCGGCGCCAGCTTGGTCGTGAGCCATTCGGCCATGGCGGTGGCGGGCGCAAGCGAGGTGGACAGCGGCGCCAGCGGCAGCACGTGGCCCAGTTCGGCCATCACGTCCACCAGCTGCTTGATCGCCGGTTCGGCCGCCTTCATGCTGCCCGCGGCGATCACCAGGCTGCGCTTGTCGATGTCCAGCCACAGGCAATGCGCGCTGCGCTTGCTGAACGCGCGCGGCAGGAAGGTCTGCACAATCTCCTGCTTGATTTCCGCCTTCTCCTTGCGGCCCGGCTTGCGCCCGCGCTCGGCTTCCAGCGCCTTGCAGCGCGCATCGAGTTCGGTGCGCACCGCGCCGCCCGGCACCGCCTTGCGCTCCACCGCGAGCTGCGCGATCCACTGGCCGCCGACCGCTTCGACGAGCGCGCCGTTGTCCTTGCCGCGCGGCGGCACCCAGCCCGCGGAGTTTTCCTGCGTGGGGCCGCAGGGCACGAAGGCCAGCCGCTGCAGCGCTTCTTCCAGTTGTTCGAGCGGGGGCGGCGTCCATTCGGGACCGATGCGGTAGACGACGATGTTCTTGAAGAGCGGCATGCGGTGAACGCGGAGTTCGTTTGGGCAGGAGGGTCCGCATTCTCGCCTCAGTTTCGCCCTGCGCGCGCGCCTTGCCTCAAGTGTTGCAATCGGCGTGGCCCCCGCACGACGCCGGTGCGGCACATGCCGCGCATGCGCTTAATGCGCAGGCACTCCGTGGCAAACCGCGCCATTGCTCGCGATGCGCGCATTCCCCGGGCGTTGTCCACAGCGTTGTCCACGCGCCCTGTGGATTCGCGAGGGCGCCGGTGCGACACTGCGCACCAGATCGGCTTTCCCAGGAGACAGGAGATGCAAGCAGCCATCATCGCGGCCCTGGCGTCCACCGTGGCGCTGCTGGTCACGACCGCCTACTTCATCCTGGGTTCGATTCCGCTGCTGGTGCTCAAGCACGACACGCCGCTGGACGCGCGCTTCGTGCGGGGCTTCTTCAACTTCTATTACAAGGCGGCGATCGTTGCGGCGGGCGCGACGTCGATCAGCTATGCGCTCGCGGACCGGGCGGCGCTCGCGGCCGGCGGTGCAGGGCTGGTGCTGCTTGCCATCGTGCTGCGCAGGATGGTCATTCCCAAGATGGACGCGCTTGGCGCGCAGATCGCGTACGACGCGGATGCGATTCCCGGATTCCGCAGGATGCACCTCACCGCGATCGCGATCAACATCGCGCAGCTCGCGGCCATCGTGTGGAGCCTCGCGGCCGCGCGCCTGTAGACGCCTGTCGCCCTAGAGCGAGAAGCCCCCAGCCGCGACAGCTGGAGGGCTTTCTGTGTGTGGTGCCGGAGAGAGGAATCGAACCCCCGACCTTCTCATTACGAATGAGCTGCTCTACCGACTGAGCTACTCCGGCGGAACCCAAGATTGTAGCAGCGTGGAAAACCGGTTTCCCATCCAGGGGCCTGCCGCCGCGCTTGCAGCGCCGCGTCCGCCTGCGCTCCTGCGATGGCCGCGCCGGCAAATACTCCATTTAGAAATTAGCAAATTGCAATGCCGAACTGCCAGTGCTGGTAGTTGTATTGCGCATTCCTATTTGCGCTAATTGCAAGAGACATTGAGTCCTGAACGACATGGCCATCAAAGACATCCTCCAGACCATCAGCGACGCCGCGCCCGGCCTCGCGGCGCCCGATCTGTTCTACCGCGCGCTCACGCTCGACGACCGCATCCCGATGCAGCAGGCGGTGTCGTCGCTGGCCGACTCGGAACACTTCGTGCTGCAATGCGCCGAGCGTCCCGGGCCTGGCGTCGCCGCCACGCCCGCCAACACGGCGCTGGTGTACTGGCCACAGGGCAAGCTCGCGATGCTGCCGCGCGACGCGCTGTGCGGCACCGAGCACGTTCTCGGCTTCCTTCCGTTGGAAAGCGACGCGTTCGCGTGCTTCCTGGAGCTGCGCCACCAGCAGATGCTGCGCCTGGAGGCGGACCGCGGCACAGCCGCCGCGTTCTTCGAGCAGATCGGGTACGACGCGGCCTGCGCCGAGGTGACGCGCGCGATCGAGCACATGGCGCCGCTGATTTATTACCTGGGCGACCATTGCGCCTCCAATTTCTACGAGCTCGGCAAGCCGGAGAGTCCGCGCGCGTCCACGCTGGCCTCGTGTATCGCGGATGTGCGCACGCGCCGCGAGCTCGCGCGCATCGAGTCGCTGACGGTGGTGCTCTGCATCTTCGTGCTGATCCGCTCAGGCGCCAATTACCGTGCCGAAGAGCTTAATTCGAGCCAATTGTCCTTGCGGGTGTTGCATCGTTTTCTCGACGACAAGCGCGAGTATTACGCGCAATTCGACGACTGCGACACCTGCGCCGCTCCGTGGGACGGCAGCACCTCGCTGCTCTCCAAGGCCGAGTCGCTGGCGGCGATGCGCACGCGCATCGGCCAGTCCTACCGTTTCATCCGGACCATCAACGGCCTGAACCTTCGCAAGAAGGAAGTGGTGTTCACCGGGCCGGCGGTGGACGACATCAATGCCGCCCCTTACCACAAGATCGCGGCCGTGCAGCGGCGCCTGAGCCACCTCGCGGCCGACTGGCCGCAGGCCGACATCGGCCATTGGCTCACGAGCGAAGACCTTGCGGACGACGGATCGCCGCGCTTCGCTTCGCGCCTGGAGGGCCTGATCGACAAGGTGGTCGCGCAGGCGGTGGCCGAGACGCGCTCCGATCTGGGCATGACGCGCGGCGTGCGCGACTTCCGGCGGTTCGCTGGACTGCATGCGGCGCGCGCCACCGCGTCCGCCAGCGAACTGGGGCCGTCGGAATATTTCTGCCACGTGGTTCCGGCCGCCCCCCTGGGCGCGGCGCTTCGCCGGAAAGACGGTGTGCAACATCGTGAACGCCGTGTCCGCGCGGATGCGCTACAACTCCTGGCACTACACGCCGGGCTACTTTCCGCAGGACCAGGTCGCGCCGGAGCGCGGCTGGTTCTTCGCCCCGAGAATGGCCGACCTCACCGTCTATTCGGACTACCACCACGCGGGCCATGCGCATGCGCGCGTGCGCTACTGCATCCGCTCGCCGCTGTCGATCCGCGCCGGGCGCGACATCCTTGCCGGCTTCGCCGACCTGCGCCTGATGCGCCAGAGCGGAACGGCCTACGACCTGCACGAATTCGCGACCGCGCTCGCCTGCACCGAGGTGCTCCAGTTCCTCTACCAGAAGCTGATGGACCACCTGCTGGGCACCGACGCGCGCTACGCCTTCACGTTCGGCGACAAGCCGTGGTTCGACCGCGCGTACGCCGCACGCCCCGTGCCGGCGCCGCAAGCGGCACTGGCTTGAAACCAAAGGAGCGGACATGACATTCGTGGTGACGGAACAATGCATCCAGTGCAAGTTCATGGACTGCGTGGAGGTCTGTCCCGTGGACTGCTTCCACGAAGGGCCGAACTTCCTTGCGATCGACCCGGACGTCTGCATCGACTGCAATGTCTGCGTGCCGGAATGCCCGGTGGACGCGATCTACCAGGACAAGGAGCTGCCCGCCGACCAGAAAGATTTCCTGCAGATCAACGCGCGGCTGGCCGCGGCCTGGCCCCAGGTGGTCGCCAAATCGGCACCATTGCCGGACAGCAACGCATGGCGCGACAAGCCCGGCAAGCGCGCCTTTTTGCAAACCCTTCAAACCACTCCATGACCAAGAGCCCCATGACGACCGACTCCACCTCCGCCCGCCCCGCGATCGACTACATCGTGTCGCCCGACGTGCGCCCCGAACAGGTCTGCGACCTCTACCGCTCCTCCGGCATCCGCAGGCCGGTGGACGACGTGCCGCGTATCGCCGCCATGCTCAAGAACGCGAACCTGGTGATCGGCGCGTTCGCTGGTGGCAAGCTGGTCGGCCTGGCGCGGGCGCTTACGGACTTCAGCTACTGCTGCTACGTGTCCGACCTGGCCGTGGCCAAGGAGCACCAGAACGCTGGCATCGGGCGCGAGCTGCTGGGGCGCGTGAAGGAAGAGGTCGGCTCGCAATCGATGCTGCTGCTTCTGGCCTCGCCCGAGGCGATGCCGTACTACCCGAAGGTGGGCATGGAGGAGGTGAAGAACGGCTGGATCATCAAGCGCGCCGGCTGAGGCACCGCGGCATGGCGAATACCTTTTACGTGGCCCTGGTGGGCCTGGGCCCGCGCGGGCTTAGCATGCTGGAGCGGCTTTCGGCGGTCTATGCGCAGGCGCGGCCCGCGTGGCAACTGCAGGTGCACGCCATCGACCCGGGCGAACCGGGGCAGGGCGCGCACAGCGACTTCCAGCGCGAACACCTGCTGGCCAACACCGTCTGCGGCCAGCTGACCCTGTTCACCGATCCGTCGGTGCGGGACGCGGGTCCGATCGTGCAAGGTCCCTCGCTGCTGGAGTGGGCGCGGTCGCTGGGCTTGCGCAAGGTCGGCGGGCGCTACGTGCGCGCCGAGGCCGACGGCCGGCCCGTGGAGGAGAACGACTACCTGCCGCGCTGCCTGCTGGGCGCGTATGCCACGCACGTGTTCGACACCATCGTGCGCGCGCTGCCCGCGGGCATGTCGGTGACGCACCACCGGCACAAGGCAATGGACCTGCGCCCGGTGCCGACGGGCGGCTTCATCGTCGAGATGGATGGCGGCAGCCCGGTGCGGGCGGACCACGTCGTGCTGGCGACCGGCCACACGGAGAACCTGCAGGCGCAGGAAGACGCAGCGCTGGCGCAGGCCGTGTCCGCCAGCCGCCGCCGCAACCCCGAGCTGCGCTTCATCGCATCGCCGGAGCCGGTGGCGGAACTGCGCTCGATCTCCTCGCAGGCGACCGTCGGCATCCAGGGCATCGGGCTGACCGCCTACGACGTGATTTCCGAACTGACCACGGGCCGCGGCGGGACCTTCGCGCTCGCGGGTCCGGCGCGCCTGCTGTACCGGCCGAGTGGCCGCGAGCCCCGGCTGGTCGTGTTCTCGCGCCAGGGCATTCCGTTCTCCGCCCGCGCCACCAACCAGAAGGGCGTGAGCGGGCTGCACCGGCCGCGCTTTTTTACGCGCGAGTGGATCGATGCGCTGCGCGCGCAAACCGGCGCCTCGGGAGCGCCGGCCAATCTCGATTTCGAGCGGCAGCTGATGCCGCAGTTGCGCAAGGAGATGTGCTACGCACTGCGGCTCAGCGCGACCCATGGCGAGGCGGCGCAGGCGGCGGACTTCGAGCCGACCGCCGCCGAGCTGCAAGCAGTGGCGCGCGCGCTGGATCCGTTGGGAGACACCGTGTTTGCCGACGAAGCCGCGTTCGCGCGGGCGGTCCGCTGCCACCTCGAGGAGGACCTGGCGCACGCGTGCGGCGGCAACGTGAGCGATCCGGTCAAGGCCGCAACGGATGTCCTGCGCGACGTGCGCGACCACATCCGGCACGCGGTGGACTATGGCGGCCTGACCGAGGAAAGCCATCGCGCGTTCCTGGGCCGCACCGTTCCCACCATGTACCGGGTGTCCGCGGGTGCGCCGAAGGAGCGCAACATGGAACTGCTCGCATTGCTGGACGCGGGCATCCTGCGGTTCGGACCGGGCAGCAATCCCTCCGTGCGCCTGGACCCGGTGCAGGGGCGCTTTCTGCTCGGGTCTTCCGCGCTGGCGGCGCCAGCCTCGCTCGGCTTCGACGTGCTGGTGCGCGCGCGCATCGACAGCTGCGTCTATCCCTTGCGCCAGAACGCCTCGCTGCTGGCGCGCCTGGTGCAGCGCGGGGTCGCCCGGCCGTTCATGAACGGCGGCTTCCATCCCGGCGGCATCGACGTCGACCGGGCGCAGAACGTGGTGGCCGCCAACGCCAGCGTCTGGCCCGACCTGTGGGCGCTCGGGATCATCACCGAAGGACCGAACTTCTGCACCTACGTGCTGCCGCGCGTGGGCGTGAACTCCCGGTTCCTGCAGTTCTCCGGACGGTGCGCGCTCTGCATCGTCGAGCGCCTCGGCGCGCTGGACCGTGCACCGGCCGCGGCGAAGACGCTGCAGCCGGCCTAGACGAAAGAAAACCCGATGACGCACCCGAGCGACCTGGCCGACGCCACGGCCTCCGAACTCCTGGCCGGCTACCGGTCGCGCGAGATCTCGCCCATGGACGCCGCGCGCGCCGTGCTGCGGCGCATCGACACATGCAATCCGCGCCTCAATGCGTTCTGCCTGCTCGATCCCGACAGCACGCTGGCGGCCGCCGAACAGAGCGCGCAGCGCTGGGCGCGCGGCGCGCCGCTCGGCCCGCTCGACGGCGTGCCGGTGTCGGTGAAGGACC
>NZ_JACCWG010000016.1 GCF_013697775.1 Ramlibacter sp.
CCTGCGGGCGTCAATCGCGCATGCTTATGGCTGTTCATCCGTTCTCCTGAGATGGGTTCCTGGGGCCTGGTAACCACAGCTTCCCAAATCCGGGACGGATGAACAACCTATTGAGACATCACAGCTACCGCCGCCTGCACGCTGGACGACCAGCCGGCCGCGATGGCCGCGCCCACCGCGCCCGCGCCACCGTTCGCCGCGGCCGAGACGCCCGCGAGGTTCATGAAGACATCGTTGCCGCCGGCCATCACGGTGACCAGCTCGTGGCCGCCGTAGGCGCCGCCGACCCGTGCCAGGTGGGTGCTCATCTGGGTGGCGACCGGCACCGCCATGAGGCCCAAGGTCTGCTGGTTGAAGGGTGCCGCCTGCAGGCCCACGGCGTTGGGCCCCAGCGGCAGGCTCACGCGCGCGCTGCCCTGGGCGTAGTTGGAGCAATTGGGCACGTTGGTCACCGGCGCGCCGGTGATGCCGGGAATGTTGGGCAGCAGGCCGGTCTGCGCCGCGCAGGGTGTAGCCACACCGGCCTGCGCCGCGACGATCTCGGTCCAGTTCTGCGCGCTGGCGCTGTTGACGGTCCATTTGCCGCCGCCCAGCGCAGCGACCGTGCCCACGCGGTAGGTGCCGACGTCGCTCAGGCTGTCGCCGAACGACACCATGGAGGAAATATCGGGTCCCGAGCTGCTGCCGCCGCAGGCGGAGAGCACGGCCGCCGTGGCAAGCGCGGCGAGTTTGAGTCGGATGGATGGCATGCAAGCTCCCTATGGCGATGGCGCGTCGACGGATTCGCGCGCGCAATGCGCATCCTAGGCCGCGCCCGCCCGCGCGGGCCCGGCTTCACGGGTAAGCCCGAGTGAAACTCAGCGTGAATCCATGGCGGGCACGCCACGGTAGAGCAACTTCATGCCCAGGATGGCGCAGGCCAGCGCCAGCGAGATGCCGCTCACGTCGCGCGTGCGGAAGGTGTGCACAGCCTGCGGCACGAAGCTGCAGGTGGTGAGGGCGGCCGCGGCGTAGCCAATGGCGTCGGTGGCATCCATGCTCAGCGGTCGCGCGCGGCCCATTCCACCATCGCGTCGATGGCCGGGCGCACGGCCGCGGCGTTGGCGTGGTTGGCCACCGCCACCAGCACGTAGCGCCGGCCGCTCGCGCCGTGCACGTAGCCGGCCACGCCGCTCACGTCGCGCAGGCTGCCGGTCTTCAGGTGCGCAAGGCCTGTGTTGCCGGCGCGCCGCAAGGTGCCGTCCACGCCCGATGCGGGCAGCGAGGACATCAGTTCCGGCATCAGCGAGGAGCCCCAGGCGCTGTGCAGCACCTGCGCCAGCTGCCGCGCCGTGATGCGCTCGGTGCGCGACAGGCCCGAGCCGTTGTCCAGCACCGGCGGCTCGCCGCCCAGGCGCTCGCGCCACCACGCGCGCAGCACGTCGCGCGAGGCGGCCATGCTGCCCTGGCCCAGCTTCTGGAAACTGAGCGTGAGGAACACCTGTTCGGCCATCACGTTGTTGCTGTACTTGTTGATGTCGCGCACCACCTCGGCCAGCGGCGGCGAGCGCCATTCGAACACCGGCTTCAAGGCCGCCGGCACGCGGCCTTCCCGCACCTGGCCGCCGAGTTCGCCACCGGTCTCGCGCCACAGGCCGCCGACGGCGCGCACCGCATAGCTGGCCGGGTCGGCATAGGCCACCGGCCACACGCGCTCGCCGCACGCCACCGGGTAGCTGCCGGTGAAGCGCACGCGCGCGGGGTCGCTGTAATCCGCCTTGAGGCCGGCGCGCCAGTCGCCGCAGGGCGCGTTCGACAGCGGCACGCTGGCGGGCCACTGCACGCCGGCCAGCGGCGGCTCGACCTGCACGCGCGTGCCGCCGGCCTCGGGCGTGAAGGTCAGCACCACCGATTTGAAGTTCAGCAGCAGCGCATCGGGCGCGGCGTTGTACGGCCGTAGCGGCTCGCCGTCGAACGCGCCGGGATCGGTGGCCACGTTCTCGAAGGCGCCGCGGTCCAGCACGATGTCGCCGCTCACGCGCCGCACGCCCAGCGCATGGATGCGGCGCAGCAGCAGCCACATGCGCTCGATCACCAGCTTGGGATCGCCCTGGCCCTTGATGTAGAGGTTGCCTTGCAGCACGCCGCCCTGCACCGGGCCTTCGAAGTACACCGGCGTGGCCCAGCTGAAGTTGGGGCCCAGCGTGTCGAGCGCGGCGTAGGTGGTGACCAGCTTGGCCATGGAGGCCGGGTTGAACGGCTGGTCGATGCGGTGGACCAGGCGCGGCGCGGACGGTGCATCGGCCGGCGCGACGTAGAAGGCGACCGCGTCGCGCGGCAGTTTCGCGCGGGCCAGCGCGGCGTCGACCTCGGCCGGAAGCTCCTGCGCAGCGGCCGTGAGCGCACACCAGAGCAGGACAAAAGCGGCAAACAGGCGGCGGAGCGCGCGGTCGGGAACATGCATCGCGGGATTATCCGGGCGCACCGGATAATCGGGGGCCCACCGGACAAGCGCTTGAACCTCCTCGCCTTCGACACCAGCACCGAGATCCTGTCCATCGCGCTCGAGCGCGACGGCGCGGTGACGGCGCACGAGGGCGCGGGCGGGGCGCAGGCGTCGGCCACGCTGATTCCCGCAGTGCGCGCATTGCTCGCCGCGGCGGGGCTGCGCCTGGCGGAATTGGACGCCATTGTTTTCGGCCGCGGCCCGGGTTCTTTCACCGGCCTGCGCACCGCCTGCGCCGTGGCCCAGGGGCTGGGCCTGGGCGCGAACGTGCCGCTGCTGCCCCTGGACACCTTGCTCGCCATCGCCGAGGACGCGCGCGCCGTTGCCGGCGCGACGAACGTGGTGGCGCTGCTGGATGCGCGCATGGGCGAGGTGTACTGGGGCGCCTATGCGTTCGACGGCAGCGCGTGGCACTGCACGCAGCCGCCGCGGCTGGCGCAGCCGGAACAGGTGGAAGTGCCTGCCGGCTGGCACATCGCCGGCAACGCGATCGATCTGTACCGGGACCGCCTGCCGGCTGCGGCCGGCACCGTGCCCGCGCGGCCGCGCGCCGAGGCGCTGCTGCGG
>NZ_JACCWG010000018.1 GCF_013697775.1 Ramlibacter sp.
GCGCCGGCCTCGACGCCCGCTTCGCCGCGCAACGGTCCGTGCGGCATTTCAGCCCGGGCGCGGTGGGGGCGCAGGCGCTGGCCGACCTGCTGGCCGTGCTGTCCCAGGGCGAAGTGGACGGCCAGCCGAAGTTCCTGTACCCATCGGCGGGCGGCCTGTACCCGGTCCAGGCCTATCTCTTCGTCAAGCCGGAACGCGTCGACGGCGTTGCGGCCGGGGGCTATTACTACGACCCGCGGCAGCATCGCCTGGTGGCGGTCGGCGGCCAGCGCACGCTGGGGGCGGATGCCTACGACTATTTCGTGAACCGCCCGATCTTCGAGCAGGCCGCGTTCGCGCTGTTCCTGGTGGCTGAGTTGGCGGCGATCCAGCCGCTCTATGGCGCGCAGAGCATGGACCTGTGCCACATCGAGGCCGGCGCGATGGCGCAGCTGCTGGCCAGCACCGCGGTCGAGCGGCAGCTGGGCCTGTGCGGCATCGGGTCGGTCGACCTGGGGCAGGTCGCACCGCTGCTGGAACTGGGGCCGAGCCACCGCCTGGTCTATTCCATGCTGGGCGGCATTCCCGCGCCGGGCCAGGCGGCGTCCGGCCAGGTCGAGGTGTTCACGTCGAGGCCGCAATCCGTGCCGGCGGACGCGAACGAATCGGCCGAGATGGAGGAGTTCAAGGTATGAACGCCGCACGGCCGCCCGAAGGCGCTCGCACCGCAGCCCGTAGGGCGGAGGTCATCCGATGAACGCCTACCAGCTGCTCGACCTGTTCAACCGCAGCGGCGTGGCGCTGCAGGTCGATGGCGACGCGCTGCACTGCAAGGCGCCGCGCGGCTTCATGACCGAGGCGCTGCGCGACGCGCTCAAGCAGCACAAGCAGGAGCTTATCGGCATCCTGTCCGGCCGCGGGCGCGACGGCGCGATCCGTCCGCGCGCGCCGGCAGAAGCCGCCGCCGGTCTGCCGCTGTCGTTCGCGCAGCGTCAGCTGTGGTTCCTGTGGCAGCTGGAGCCGCAGAGTCCTTCCTACAACAACCCGGGCGCGATCACGCTCACGGGGGTGCTGGATGCCGCTGCTTTCGAGCGCAGTATCGCCGAGGTGGTGCGCCGCCACGAAGCGCTGCGCACGGTGTTCCGAACCGTGGACGGCGAGCCGCGCCAGCGCGTTCTCCCGGCTGGGGACGTCGTGCTGCCGCTGCAGGACCTCAGCGCGCTGCCGGAAGCCGCACGCCAGCGCGCCGCGCAGGCGGCGGTGCAAGCCGACGCGCGCGCCCCGTTCGACCTGACCGAAGGTCCGCTGCTGCGCACCAGCCTGCTCAAGCTCGGGCCGCGTGAGCATGTGTGGCTGTTCAACGTGCACCACATCGTGGCGGACGGCTGGTCCATGGGCATCCTGGTGCGCGAGGTGGCGGCGCTCTACGCGGCCCACGTGCGCGGCGAACCGTCGCCGCTGGCGGCGCTGCCGATCCAGTACGGCGACTACGCGTGCTGGCAGGCGGAATGGCTGCGCGGCGATGCGCTGCGCGGCCAGCTCGCCTACTGGAAGCAGCGACTGGACAGCGCGCCGACCCTGCTGCCGCTGCCGACCGACCGGCCACGGCCCGGGGTGCAGGGCCACCGCGGCGCGCACCACGCGGTGACGGTGGACCGTGCCGTGGCCGAGCGGCTCGACGCCATCGGCCTGCAGGCCCAGGGCACCCTGTTCACCACGCTGACGGCGGCGCTGGCGGTGCTGCTGTGGCGCTACAGCGGCCAGGCCGACGTCTGCATCGGCACGCCGTTCGCCAACCGCAACCGCGCCGAGCTCGAACCCCTGATCGGCCACTTCGTCAACACGCTGGTGGTGCGCAGCCAGGTCGATCCCGACCACAGCTTCCTGCAGCTGCTGGAGCAGGTGCGCGGCCACGTGCTGGGCGCGCATGCGCACCAGGACGTGCCGTTCGACCAGGTGGTGCAAGCCGTCAATCCAGAGCGCAACACCAGCCACTCGCCGCTGTTCCAGGTGCTGCTGGTGCTGCAGAACACGCCGGGCGGCGGTGCCATGGCGCTGCCGGGGGTGGAGCTGGGCTGGATGGAAGCCAGCAGCGAATCCGCCAAGTTCGACCTGACGGTAGACGTCATGCGCAGCGGCGGGCAGCTGAAGATCGACTTCGAATACAACACGGACCTGTTCGACCGCGACACCGTCGCGCGCATGGCCGGCCACTACGCCCGGCTGCTGGAGCAGGCCGCGGCCGACCCGGCGCAGGCCATCGGCGCGCTGCGATTGCTGGGCGAGGATGAGCGCCGGCGGCAACTGGCCGACTGGAATGCCACCGACACGCCGTACCCCGATCTCTGCATCCACGAGTTGATCGAGGCGCAGGCGCAGCGCGATCCGGCGGGCATCGCGCTCGTCGATGAAACGCGGACGCTGGGCTTCGGCGCGCTCAACACCCAGGCTAACCGCCTGGCGCGCCACCTGCGCACGCTCGGTGTCGGGCCGGACTGCCTGGTCGGCGTTTGCATGGAGCGCTCCATCGAGATGGTGGTCGGCCTGCTGGCCATCCTCAAGGCCGGCGGCGGCTACGTGCCGCTGGACCCCGACTATCCGGCCGAACGCCTCGCGTTCCTGCTGCAGGACAGCGCGCCGCTGGCGGTTCTCACCCATACGGCCACGCACACGGCGGCGCAGGCAGCGGCGGCCGGAGCAGGCGCGCCAGCAGGAGGAACGCCTTCTGTACTGATCGCGCTGGACCGCGACGCCGCGCAATGGTCGGACCTGCCCGACGGCAACCTCGACGTGCGCGCGGTCGGCCTGCGGCCCGACCATCTGGCCTACGTCATGTACACCTCCGGCTCCACCGGCCAACCCAAGGGCGTGATGGTGGCGCACCGCGGCGTGGCCAACCTGCTGCAATGGAACGAGCAGATCTATGGGCCGGGCCGCGGCCACGTCATGCTGCAGAAAACGCCCATCAGCTTCGATGCCTCGGTGCGCGAATTCTTCTGGCCGCTGATGTCCGGCGCGCGCCTGGTGCTGGCCCGGCCCGGCGGCCACAAGGACCCCGGCTATCTCATCGAGACGATCCAGCAGGCGCAAATCACCATCGTGCAATTCGTGCCGGCGCTGCTGCGCCTGTTCCTGGAGGAAGAAACGGCCGCGCGCTGCACCAGCCTGGTCACGGTGCAGTGCGGCGGCGGCGAGCTGCCGCCGGCGCTGGTGCGGCAGTTCCACGAGCGCCTGCCGCAGGCGCGCCTGCACAACCTCTATGGCCCGACCGAGATCACGGTGGACATGACGGCCTGGGCCTGCAGCACATCGGGCGATCAGAGCGAGCAGGGCGCGCGCGTGCCGATCGGCAAGCCCATGCCCAACACCCGCGCCTATGTGCTGGACCGCGCGGGCGAGCCGGTGCCCATCGGCGTGCCGGGCGAACTCCACGTGGGCGGCGCCGGCGTGGCGCGCGGCTACCTGAACCGCCCCGCGCTGACCGAGGAGCGCTTCGTGCCCAGCCCGTTCGTGGCGGGCGAGCGCCTGTACAAGACCGGCGACCTGGCGCGCTGGCTGCCCGGCGGCAGCATCGACTTCCTGGGCCGCAACGACTTCCAGGTGAAGGTGCGCGGCTACCGCATCGAGTTGGGCGAGATCGAGGAACACCTGGCGCGCCACCCGGCGGTAGGCGACGCCGTGGTGCTGGCCGAGCCCGACCCCAGCGGCGACACGCGGCTGGTCGCCTACGTCACCCTGCAAACCGATGCAGGAGACGCGGGCGAGGTCGGGGCCGACGCCCTGCGCGCGCACCTGCTGGCCACTTTGCCGGACTACATGGCGCCGGCGGCCTACATCGCGCTGGAGGCGCTGCCGCTCACCCCCGCCGGCAAGGTGGACCGCGATGCGCTGCGTGCGATGCCGTGGGCCGCGCAGGGCCTGCAGCAGGTCAACCTGACCAGCCCGCGCGACCACGTCGAACTCAAGCTCTACCAGATCTGGAAGAGCCTGCTGGTGGAGCCGCAGATCGGCATCCGCGACAACTTCTTCAACGTGGGCGGCACCTCGATCTCGGCGATCAAGCTGGCGCACCGGATCGAATGCGAATTCGGCCTCACGCTGCCGGTGCGCGAGATCATCAGCTACCCGACCATCGAGGCGCTGGGCGGGCGCATCCGCGCGGGCGCCCGCGACGACGCCGGCATCGACAACCTGATCCGGTTCCGCGCCGGCGACGGCAGCTGCAACGTGGTCTGCGTGCACCCGGCCGGCGGCACCGCGTTCTGCTACCTCTCGCTGGCCAAGATGCTGCCGGAGTCCTGCGGTGTCTACGGCCTGCAGTCGCACGGCCTCAACGCCGGCGAAGCCTTCCTGCCGAGCGTCGAGGCGATGGCGCAGGCCTACCTGGAGCGCATCGCGCCGCTGGCCGACGGGCCGCTCGTCATCACCGGCCTGTCCTACGGCGGGCTGGTGGCCCACGAGATGGGGCGGCGCCTGTCGCTGGCCGGCCACCGGCAGGCCTCGGTGGTGCTGCTCGACACGCTGGGCTCGGACGAGCCCGAACACCGCGTGCGGATCGCGCCGGTGGAGCTGGCGGAATTCCGCGACAAGCTGGTGCGCTTCAACGGCATGTACCCCGGCATCGACGACGGGCAGATCGAGCGCTACTTCCAGGTCTACAACCACAACCGCATGACCGTGCGCGACTACGAATGCCCGCCGCAGCCGGGCCGCGTGGTGCTGGTGCAGGCGCTGGGCGGGCGCGACCGGCCGTTCCTGCGCGAGATCCGCGGCTTCTGGCGGCGCCACGCGCAAGGCTCGTTCCTGGTGAAGCTGGTGCACGGCGACCACTGGGAGATGCTGGAGACGGCCGAAGTGCAGCGGGTGGGCAAGACCATCCGGCAGGAGTTGCGGCGAATCGTGCCGGTCCAAGCGCAGGCGCAGGCCGCGAACCCGGCGGAGGCGATGGCGCGATGACGGACATATTGCTTGCCGTGCCGCAAAGCCCGGACCTGTCCAGCGCGTTCGCCGCGCAGGTGAGGCGCGCGCCGGACGCCGTGGCGGTGGTCGACGGCGATGTGCGTCTCAGCTACGCGCAGCTGGACGGCATCAGCGCCAGCCTCGCCGCAGCTCTGGTGGCGCGGGGCGTGCGGCCCGGCCAATCGGTTGCTGTCTGCCTGCCGCGGTCGTGGCAGCTGGTCGCGCTGATGTTGGGCGTGCTGCGCGCCGGCGCCGTGCTGGTGCCGGTGGATGCCGCCAGCCCGGCCGACCGCATCGACACCATCCTGGCCGATTGCGCCTGCTCGGCGTTCATCCATGCAGAAGCGAAGCCCGGCATCGCGCTGCCGCCCGGCGCCTGGAGCGAGAGCATCGATGCGCTGCTGGCGCAAGGCTCGGCGCAACGCGCCGCGCCCGCGCCCGCATCCGTGGAAGCCGGCGGCTTCTGCATGCTGTTCTACACATCGGGCACCACCGGCCAGCCCAAGGGCGTGGAGGTGCGCGCCGAAGGCATCCTGCGCCTGTGCCGGCCCGGCTACATCGACATGCGGCCCGGCGACCGCTATGCCAGCCTGTCCAACCCCGCGTTCGACGCGATCAGCTTCGAAGTCTGGGTGCCGCTGCTCACCGGCGGCTGCTGCGTCGTGTGGCGCGACGAGGATCTGCAGGATGCGCGGCGCTTCGCCGCCAGGCTGGTGGCGCAACGCATCGACACGCTGTTCATCACCGTCGCCCTGTTCAACGCCATCGTCGACCAGGAGCCCCATTGCTTTGCCGGCATGCGGCAGGTGCTGGTCGGCGGCGAGCAGCTCAGCGCCGAGGCGGTGAAGTCGTGGTACCGCGCCAACCCGGACGCGCCTGGACAGCTCTGGAACCTGTACGGGCCGACCGAATGCACCACCTTCGCGCTGGCGCACCACATCCCGCGCGGCTTCGACGGCACGGTGGTGCCGATCGGCACGCCGCTGGCGGACACGGACATTCAGCTGGTCGCCGGCGGCAAGCGCCTGGCGGCGGATGGCGAAGTGGCCGAACTCCATCTGGGCGGCGCCGGCCTGGCTGTGGGCTACCACAAGCTGCCCGCGCTCACCGCCGAGCGCTTCGTGCGGCTGCACTGGCTGGACGGCGGCAGGGCGCTCTACTACCGCACCGGCGACCTGGTGCGCCGCAACGCGGCCGGCCTCATCGAGTACGTCGGGCGCACCGACAGGCAGGTGAAGGTGCGGGGCTTTCGCATCGAACCGGGCGAGGTCGAGCAGCGCATCCTGCGGCATCCGGCGGTGCGGCGCGCACACGTGTGCACGCGCCGGGATGCCGTCGGCCACCACGAGCTGCTGGCCTTTCTCGTTGCCGCGCCGCAGCTGGACCACGGCGCGTTCGATGCGCACCTGCGCGCCACGCTGCCGCACTACATGCGTCCGCATCGGCTGTTCCTGGTGGATGGCTTTCCGCGCACGCCGAACGGCAAGCTCGACGAACAGCGGATGCTGGCCGAGGCGCCGCAGCCCTGGCGGCGGCCAGCGGCCGAGGCGGCGCAGGCCGGCCCCTGGCAGCAGCAGGTGCTGGAACTGGCGCAGCAGGTGCTGGCCCACGCCGGCCTGCAGCCCGAGGACGATTTCATCGGCAGCGGTGGCGATTCGCTGAAGGCGCTGCAATTCCATTTCGCGGCGCTGCGGCAGTGGCGGCACGACCTGCCGGTGGCCGCGATCCTGCGCGAGCCGTTCGCGGCGCTGGCCGAGCGGCTGGCGCGATCGGCCGACGGCGCAGCCTCGGTCTATCCGGAAGCGCCGGCGCCCAGTGATGCCGACCACGCGCCCGCCACCGCGGAGCAGCAGCGCCTCTGGTTCCTCCAGCAGCAGTCGCCCGAGTCCACGGCCTACAACGTGCCGCTCGCGTTCCGCCTGGACGGGCCGGTGGACGGCGACGCGCTCGCGCGCGCCATCGGGCTGCTGGTGCAGCGCCACCCGGCGCTGCACACCGCGTTCGCCGCCGGGCCGCAAAGCCTGCAGCAGGTGGCGATGCCGCCGCCGCACGATGTTTGCCACCGCCATCCGCCGGGGCATTTCGACGAGAGCAACTGGCGCGCCTTCGCCGACCTGGTGTTCGGCGCGCCGTTCGACCTGGCGTCGCCGCGCCTGGTCCAGGCGCATTGGCTGCCGCTCGCGGCCGAGCGCGGCGTGCTGCTGCTGCACATCCACCATGCGGTGGTGGACGGCTGGTCGCTCAACCTGTTGTTCGAGGACCTGGGCGCGCTGTATGCGGCCTGCGCCGCGGGTGCGCCTGCGCCCGAACCGCTGCCGGCGCTGACGCCACTGGAGTTCGCGCCGTGGCAGGCCGCCTGGTTCCGGCAGCCGGAGTACGCCCGACAGCGCGCCGCCGTGGCCGAGCTGCAC
>NZ_JACCWG010000030.1 GCF_013697775.1 Ramlibacter sp.
GCGCCGGCCGGCGCCAACGCGCCGCGTTTCGCACAGCGCCAGGGCGAGCAGGCCATTCCGGTGATCGGCCTGCGCCGCAAGATCGCCGAGAAGATGCAGGACGCCAAGCGCCGCATCCCCCACTTCAGCTACGTCGAGGAGATCGACGTGACCGAGCTGGAGGCGCTGCGCCGCAAGATCAACGACAGGTACGCCAAGGAGCGCGGCAAGCTCACCCTGCTGCCGCTGCTGGCGCGCGCCGTGGTCCTGGCGGTGGCCGAGTTCCCGCAGATGAACGCGCGCTACGACGACGACGGCGGCGTGGTGGTGCGCCACGCGCCGGTGCACCTGGGCATCGCCGCGCAGACGCCCAACGGCCTGATGGTGCCGGTGCTGCGCCATGCCGAGGCCATGGACCTGTGGAGCTTCGGCAAGGAAGTGGTGCGGCTGGCCGAGGCCGCGCGCACCGGCAAGGCCGCGCGCGAGGAGCTGTCGGGCTCCACCATCACCATCAGCAGCCTGGGCGCGCTGGGCGGCATCGTCACCACGCCTGTCATCAACTACCCCGAGGTGGCGATCATCGGCGTCAACCGCATCGTGGAGCGGCCGATGTTCCGCAACGGCAACGTCGAGGCGCGCCAGCTGATGAACCTGTCGTCCTCGTTCGACCACCGCGTGGTCGACGGCATGGACGCCGCCGAATTCATCCAGCACATCCGCGGCCTGCTCGAGACGCCGGCACTGCTGTTCGTAGACTAGGCATCACACAATGAAAACGAAAGAAACGACGCTGCTCGTGATCGGCGGCGGCCCCGGCGGCTACGTGGCCGCCATCCGCGCCGGCCAGCTGGGCATTCCCACCATGCTGGTGGAAGGCGAATTCCTGGGAGGCACCTGCCTCAACGTGGGCTGCATCCCGTCCAAGGCGCTGATCCACGTGGCCGAGGAATTCGACAAGGCCAACCAGTACGCCGCCAAGTCCGCGCTCGGCATCCGCGTGGAGTCGCCGCAGCTGGACGTGGCGCAGGCCATGACCTGGAAGCAGGGCGTGGTGGGCAAGCTCACCGGCGGCGTGGGCGTGCTGCTGAAGAAGGCTGGCGTACAGGTCGTCAAGGGCTGGGCCACCATCGTGGACGGCAAGACGGTCGACGTCGCCACGCAGGAGGGCGAGCCGCTGCGCATCACCTGCGAGCACCTGCTGCTGGCCACCGGATCGCAGGCGGTGGAGCTGCCGCACATGCCGTTCGGCGGGCCGGTGGTGTCCTCCACCGAAGCCCTGTCGCTCACCGAAGTGCCCAAGCACCTGGTGGTGGTGGGCGCGGGCTACATCGGCCTGGAACTGGGCATCGCCTGGCGCAAGCTGGGCGCCGAAGTGGCGGTGGTGGAAACCGCCGACCGCATTCTTCCGGCCTACGACGAGGAGATCACCAAGCCGGTGGCCGCCACGCTCAAGCGCCTGGGCATCGTGCTGCACCTGCAGTGCAAGGCCGAGGGCTTGGCCGGAGGCGCCAACGGTGTGCGCGTGCGCAGCCTGAACGCCGAGGAGTTCGTGCTGCCGGCCGACAAGGTGCTGGTGGCCGTCGGCCGCAAGCCGCGCACGCAGGGCTTCAACCTGGAGGTGCTGCAGCTCGACATGAACGGCCGCTCGGTCAAGGTCGACGAGCAGTGCCGCACCTCGATGCGCAACGTCTGGGCCATCGGCGACATCACCGGCGAGCCCATGCTCGCGCACCGCGCCATGGCGCAGGGCGAGGTGGTGGCCGAAGTGGTGGCCGGCCACAAGCACCGCTTCGCGCCGGCCGCGATTCCGGCCGTGTGCTTCACCGACCCCGAAGTGGTGGTGGTCGGGCAGACCGCGCAAGAAGCCGGCAAGCAGGGCATCGAGGTGCTCACGGCGATGTTCCCGCTGGCCGCCAACGGCCGCGCGCTGAGCCTGGAGGCGTCCGAAGGCTTCGTGCGCGTGGTCGCGCGCAAGGACAACCACCTGATCCTCGGCTGGCAGGCCGTGGGCCATGGCGTGTCCGAGCTCTCGACCGCGTTCGGCCAGTCGATCGAGATGGGCGCGCGGCTGGAAGATGTCGGCGGCACGATCCACGCGCACCCAACGCTGGGCGAGACGGTGCAGGAAGCGGCGCTGCGCGCCCTCGGACGCGCGATCCACATCTAGGGGCGTTCACTGCAAGAGAGACCGTGCTGCACCTTGTTGCGCACGGTCTTTTTTTACGCGAACTGCTGACTCGCGCGCATGTGTGTAGGCCTCATCGGACGTGGCGCCCCCCGGAAATCCCGACGCTCAGGCTGGACAGGCCCGACACGAGGTCTGCCGTGGGACTGACCTCCTGGCGGCAGCCGATCACTATCCTTGAAATCGCTGGCTCCACAGAGAGCTTGCAGTTTTTTCGACAAACAAGCTCAAGGAGAAGTCCCATGTCCGCAATCAAAAAAATCGTTGGTCTCGCCGCTGGTGTTTCGGCCGTTGCCGTGTTCGGCGTTGCCATCGCGCAAGGCGTTCCGCCCAACCCGTTCGTGACCAACCCCGCGCTGGGCGCCGGCCAGCAAAGCACCCACCTCACCTCCATGGGTGAGACCGGCGTGCCCGGCTTCGTCGACCAGGTGCAAGCCGCCGCGATCACGCCGGTGCCGCAAGTTGCCGCCGTGCAGCCAGCTCCGGCCCCCGAGCCGATGGTCCAGGCGCAAGCCCCGGCCCCCGCTCCGGTGGAGCAGCAAACCATGGGTGCCGGCCCCGCCGAGCCGACCCCGATGAAGGTCGCCAAGGCCGACCGCGGCTAAGCAGCGACAGCAAGAAGGCCTCGCCGCCTTCTCAACTCGCATCGAAGGCGGCGCGCAGCCACTGCACGCCGCCTTTCTCTTTTTCCATGGCGATGACGTCGAAGCGGCACGGCGGCATCGACGCCAGCCGCATCAGGTAGTGGCGCGCGGCGAACACGATGCGCCGCTGCTTGGCGAAACCGATGCTCGCCGCGGCGCCGCCATAGGCACCGCTGGCGCGGCCGCGCACTTCCACGAACACCACCGTGCCGTCGGGTTCGCGCATCACCAGGTCGATTTCGCCGCCGCCGCGGCCGGGCGTCCGATAATTGCGCGCAAGCAGTTGCAGCCCGTGCGCCCGCAGGTGGGCCAGGGCGCGATCTTCCGCCGCGTCGCCCGCGGCCTTGGTGGTGGTTCCGGCGCGTGCCGCGCCGCTCTTGCCTGGGAATGCCATTGAGCGCCTCGTTCTCCTCCACCCTGGGTGCCGCGCACGACGCGGCGGCAGCGCAGCATTATCCGCAGCCGGCGCTCTACGTCGTCGCCACGCCCATCGGCAACCTGGCCGATGTCACGCTGCGCGCGGTGCACGTGCTGCAGCTGGCCGACGCGGTTGCCTGCGAGGACACGCGCCACACGCAGGCGCTGCTGCGCGCCTACGGCATCGACAAGCCGCCGGGCAGCCTGCTGGCGGTGCACCAGCACAACGAGGCCGACGCCGCGCAGTCGGTGCTGCAGCGGCTGCGCCAGGGCCAGCGCGTGGCCTATGCCAGCGACGCCGGCACGCCGGCCGTCAGCGATCCGGGCGCGCGCCTGGCCGCCGCGGTGCGCGAGGCGGGCTTTCGGGTGGTACCGCTGCCGGGGCCCAGCAGCGTCACCACCTTGCTGAGCGCCGCCGGCGCGGTGGACGACAACGGCGCCTTCGTGTTCGCCGGCTTCCTGCCGGCCAAGGCCGGCGAGCGCGAGCGTGCGGTGGGTGCATTGGCGGCCGAGCCGCGCGCGGTCGTGCTGCTGGAAGCGCCGCACCGCATCGAGGCGCTGGCCCGCGCGCTGCAGGTGCTGGGCGCGCGCAAGCTCACGGTGGGGCGCGAGCTGACCAAGCAGTTCGAGGAAGTGGCGACGCTGCCGTGCACCGGCTTCACACAGTGGCTGGGCGAGTCGCCGCAGCGCGGACGCGGCGAATTCGCGCTGCTGCTGCATCCCGACCCGGCGGCCGGGCAGGGCAATCCGGATGCCGAACGGGTGCTCACGCTGCTGCTGGCCGAGCTGCCGCTGAAGACGGCGGTGAAGCTGGCCGCGGAGATCACCGGTACTTCGCGCAACACGCTGTACGGGCGCGCGCTGCAGCTGCGCAGCGGCGACAGCGAGCGCGGCAACGCGGAAGAAGACGCGCCGCAATAAGCCCGGCGCAAAGACGGCACAGGCGCAAGCGTCCCTTCAGATCGCGATCGGATCCACGTCCACCGCCCAGCGGATCAGGCCCTTGCCGCGGCTGGCCTGCAGCACCGGCTGCCATCCCGACAGGAAGCGCTGCAGCGCCATGCGCGACTCGCTTTCCACCAGCATCTGCGCGCGCTCCACGTTGGCGATGCGCTGCACCGTCATCGGCACCGGCGAATAGACCGCGACCTGCTGCGCGGGGTCGAGCACCGGCGCGGCTTCGGCGGCGGTGGCCAGGAACAGCTGCGCCACCTCCTGCGTGCGCCCTTCGGCGCGCAGCAGCGCCTGGTAGGCGAAGGGCGGCATGCCGGCCTGCCGGCGCTCGCGCAGCTGGTCGGCCGCGAAGGCCGGGTAGTCGTGCTGGCGCAGCGCCGCGAACAGCGGATGGCGCGGATGCCAGGTCTGCACCCACATCTCGCTGGCCGCCGCCTGCGCCGCGTCGCGCCCGGCGCGCCCGGCCGCCTGCATCAGCAGCGAGAACAGCCGCTCCGGCGCGCGGAAGTCGCCGGAGAAAAGCGCCGTGTCCGGGTTCACCGCCGCCACCAGCGTGATGCGCCGGAAGTCGTGGCCCTTGGTCACCATCTGCGTGCCCACCAGCACGTCGACCTCGCCGGCGTGCACCTGCGCCAGCTGCAGTTCCAGCGCGCCCTTGGGCCGCGTGCTGTCCGCGTCCATGCGGGCGATGCGCACCGGCGTGCCGTCGGGCAACCGGGCGTCGGCCAGCAGTTCGGCCAGCTGCTCTTCCAGCCGCTCGGTGCCGCGGCCTAAAGGTGCGATGTCCACGTTGCCGCAGCTCGGGCAGGCGCGCGGCACGCGGTCGGT
This sequence comes from Ramlibacter sp., assembly GCF_013697775.1. Lineage (GTDB taxonomy): Bacteria > Pseudomonadota > Gammaproteobacteria > Burkholderiales > Burkholderiaceae_C > Ramlibacter. The sequence goes on from NZ_JACCWG010000030.1 coordinate 5,008, forward strand.
CTGGCCGCAGTGGTGGCAGCGCAGCGTGCGGTCGATCTTGTGGAACACGCGGTAGACGCTGCAGTTGGGGCAGTCGCTTTTCCACTCGCAGGCGCCGCAGGCCAGCACCGGCGCATAGCCGCGGCGGTTCAGGAACATCAGCGACTGCTCGCCGCGTGCGATGCGCGCGCGGATCGCCTCCAGCAGCGCGCCCGAGAACAGCGTGTTCTTCGGCTGCAGGTTCATGTCCACCAGCCGCACCGCGGGCAGCGCGCCCTGGCCCACGCGCCCCGGCATGTCCAGCCGCAGGTAGCGCCCGCGCTCGCAGGCGTGCCAGCTCTCCAGCGACGGCGTGGCCGAGCCCAGCAGCACCTTCGCGCCTTCGGCCTTGCCGCGCCAGACAGCCAGGTCGCGCGCCGAGTAGCGCGCGCCTTCCTGCTGCTTGTAGCTGGGGTCGTGCTCCTCGTCCACCACGATCAGGCCCAGCCGCGGCAGCGGCGCGAACACCGCCATGCGCGTGCCCAGGACGATGCGCGCCACGCCCAGGTGCGCCGCCAGCCAGCTTTTCAGGCGCTGCGGGTTGGTCATGCCGCTGTGCAGCGCCACCACCGCCGCTTCGCCGAAGCGTTCGACAAAACGCTGCTGCAGCTGCGGCGTGAGGTTGATCTCCGGCACCATCACCAGCGCCTGGGCCTGCGCATCGCGCGCCAACATGCGCTGCACCGCCTGCAGGTAGACCTCGGTCTTGCCGCTGCCAGTGACGCCGAACAGCAGGAACGGGCCGGGCTGCTCCTCCACCTGCGCCAGCACGCGCGCCTGGTCCTCGGTGAGCGCCGGGCCTTGCGCCGCGGCGGACGCATCGGCGCCCTGCATCGGCCGCTTCAGCCGGCGCGCCAGCTGCTCCGGCTGGAGGTCGCGCAATTGCGGCGGCAGCGCGGCAAGGGCAACCTCGCCCAGGCTTCGCTGGTAGTAGCCCGCGGCAAAGGTAACGAGATGCATCCAGCCCGCAGTCATCGGCGGAATGCCGTCGAGGCTGGCCGCGATGGCCTTCTCCCGCACCTCGGCAGGAGGATCATCCTTTAACCCATCCGTATTCCAGACGACGCCCAGGACTTCGCGCCTGCCCAGCGGCACGCGCACCAAAGTTCCTGATGCGAGTGGAAGCTCACTCCGGTATGTCAGGGGCCCGGCGACCGTGCTGTGGGCCGGCGTGGGCACGACAACCGCGACTCGGTGTGCCATGAAGGAGTCGCTTTACAGGCCGGACTTGAAGCGAAGTTTCGAAACGGCAGCTAAGTCCTTGATTCTAATTGCCTTTGAAATCAGTCCACGTTTTCTGTGGATAACTTTGTTGATAGAACCCTGCCATCCCCTGCCAAGCCTTGAAAAATCAGGGCTTTCGACAGGCTGACCGGAAAAGTGGCAGGAATCTAATTCGTTATGAATCAACAACTTGCGTGCGCTATGGGTTTTGTAGCGGCGGCCGGGACAAGGCCCTTTTTCCAGTGCGCCGCAACATGGGTTTTGTGCATAAGTCAAGCCGGCCGGAAAAGTTTTTGCCAAAGCATTCACCTAGGGTCCTCCCCGATGACAACGGCTCAGCTTGAACCCGCGCCTGCGCGCAGGCGCCGGGAATGGCCGTGCACCGCCTCCACCAGCGCCTGCACGTGGTCGGGCGGCGTGTGCTGGCTGATGCCGTGACCCAGGTTGAAGATGTGAGTCGGGCCGGCGCCCGTGCCCTGGTGCGGCGTGCCGAAGGCGTCCAGCACGCGCCGGGCCTGGGCCTGCACCTGCTCGGGCGGCGCGAACAGCACGGCGGGATCCAGGTTGCCCTGCAGTGCCTTGCTGGCGCCCACCAGAGCCCGGGCGCGGCCCAGGTTGACGGTCCAGTCCACGCCCAGCACGTCGCAGTCCAGCGCCGCCATCTGGTCCAGCCACAGGCCACCGCCCTTGGTGAAGACGATGCGCGGAATGGTCTGCCCGTCGTGGGTGCGCTGCAGCTTGACCAGCACGCGCGCCGTGTAGGCCAGGCTGAATTCCTGGAACGCCTGGTCGGCCAGCGCGCCGCCCCAGCTGTCGAACACCATCACGGCCTGCGCGCCGGCGGCGATCTGCGCGTTGAGGTACTGCGCCACCGCTTCCGCATTGATGGCCAGGATGCGGTGCATCAGGTCCGGGCGGCTGTACAGCAGGCTCTTCACGCGGCGCCAGTCGTCCGACGAGCCGCCGCCTTCGACCATGTAGCAGGCCAGCGTCCAGGGGCTGCCGGAAAAGCCGATCAGCGGCACGCGGCCGTCCAATGCGCGGCGGATCGAGCCGACGGCGTCGAACACGTAGCGCAGCTTGTCCATGTCGGGCACGGCCAGCTTGGCCACCGCGGCCTCGTCGCGCAGCGGTTGCGCGAGCTTCGGGCCCTCGCCTTCGGCGAAGCTCAAGCCCAGGCCCATGGCGTCGGGCACGGTGAGGATGTCGGAGAACAGGATGGCCGCGTCCAGCGCGTAGCGCTCCAGCGGCTGCAGCGTGACCTCGGTGGCGTAGTCCGTGTTGGTCGCCAGCCCCATGAAGCTGCCGGCGCGCGCGCGCGTGGCCTTGTATTCGGGCAGGTAGCGACCAGCCTGGCGCATCAGCCACAGGGGGGTGTAGGGCGTGGCCTGGCGCAGGCAGGCGCGCAGGAACGTATCGTTGCGAAGGGGCGCGAAAGGCATGCCGCATTGTCGCAGGCGGGCGCTCTGGCGCCCCTATGATGGCGGCCTTGCGCGCCGGGGCGCGCGACACGGGCGAACAAGCGGATGGATGGCATTTCCAGCAGGCGCGCGACTTCTTCCTGCGCGGCGTGGGCGCGTTCGAGGCCGGCCGGCTGGAGCAGGCCGAGCGCCACTTCGCCGCCGCGCTGTCGCTGGTGCCGGGGCGCCCGTCCACGCTCACCAACCTGGGCGCGGTGCGCCTGAAGCTCGGGCGCACCGAAGACGCGCTGGCCCTGCTGGAAGAAGAGCGGCCGGTCCGCGAAGACCAGCGCGTGCCGATCCCGGGCCTGTTCGTCTGGCTGGAACGCTGATCAGCGCACCGCCTTGCGCAGTGCCTGGTCCAAATCCCAGGCGATGTCCTCCACGTCCTCGATGCCCACCGACAGCCGCACCATGTCCGGCCGCACGCCGGCGCGTTTCAGTTCGTCTTCGTCCAACTGGCGGTGCGTGGTGGACGCCGGGTGGATCACCAGCGTCTTGGCGTCGCCAATGTTGGCCAGGTGACTCAGGAACTCGCAGGCGTCGATGAAGCGTTCGCCGGCGCGCACCGGATCGTCGGCCTTGATGCCGAAGGTGAGGATGCCCGAGCAGCCGGGGCGGCCGTCGATGGCGCGGAATTGCTTTTTCGCCAGCGCGTGGTCGGGCGAGCTCTCCAGGCCGGGGTAGTTCACCCACGCCACCAGCGGGTGCTCGCTCAGCATCTCGGCAATGTGGCGCGCATTGCGGCAGTGCGCCTGCATTCGCAGGTGCAGCGTCTCGATGCCTTGCAGGATCAGCCAGGCGTTCAGCGGCGACAGCACCGCGCCGAAGCTGCGGTTGACCTCCAGGCGCGCCTTCATGGTGTAGCCGAAGTCGCCGAAGGTCTCGTAGAACTTCACGCCGTGGTAGGCCCGGCTGGGCTCCAGCATCTCGGGGAATTTCTCGCGCGCCAGGCCGCTGCCCCAGTCGAACTTGCCCGACTCCACCACCACGCCGGCCATGCTGGTGCCGTGGCCGCCCAGGTACTTGGTGGCGCTGTGCACCACGATGTCGGCACCGAAGGCGAACGGGTTGCACAGGTAAGGGCTGGGCACCGTGTTGTCGATGATGAGCGGCAGGCCGTGTTCGTGCGCGATGGCCGCCACCGGCGCGATGTCGAACACGTTGACCAGCGGGTTGCCCAGCGTCTCGCCGAACACGGCGCGCGTGCTCGGGCGGATGGCGCGGCGGAAGTTGTCGGGATCGCACGGATCGACGAAGGTGGTCTCGATGCCCAAGCGCGAGAAGCCGACGCCGAGCTGCCCGATGGTGCCGCCGTACAAGGTGGATGCGGCCACGATGTGGTCGCCGGCCTTCAGGATGGCCAGAAGCGCCGTCATCTGCGCCGCCATGCCCGACGAACATGCCAGCGCCGCGCGGCCGCCTTCGAGCGAGGCAACGCGCTCTTCCAGTACCGCCACCGTGGGGTTGCTGATGCGGCTGTAGACGTTGCCGAAGGTCTGCAGGTTGAACAGGCTGGCCGCGTGCTCTGCCGAGTCGAACACATAGCTGGTGGTCTGGTGGATCGGCGTGGCGCGCGCGCCGGTGGCGGGGTCGGGAATGGCGCCGGCGTGGATCGCGCGGGTGCCGAAGCCGTAGTCGTGGTCCTTGTCATCCATCGGCGTGCCTTCAGTAGGACAGTTGCTGCGGACGCCGCGCCGACACCACCCGGGTGTTGACGCCGGCCCAGTTCAGACCGCCGAACAGGCGCGCATGCTCGATCTTCACGCAGCGGTCCATCACCACGTCCAGCCCCGCCGCGCGCGCCTTCGCCGCCGCGGCTTCGTGGACGACGCCCAGCTGCAGCCACAAGCATGCCGCGCCGATGGCGATGGCCTCGTCGGCGATCGGCGGGATGTCCTCGCTTTTACGAAAGCAATCGACCATGTCGATGCGGCGTCCCTCGGCGGCCAGCGCTTGGGCGGCGGCCGTCACGCTCGGATGGCAGCGCTCGCCGAGGATCTCGGCGGCGCCCGGGTTCACCGGCACGATGCGGTAACCGTGCGCCTGCATGTACTTGGCCGCGAAGAAACTGGGCCGGTGCCATTGCGGCGACAGGCCGACGACGGCGATGGTCTTGCAGCTGCCGAGGATGCGGCGCAGTTCCTGGATGGTGCTCATCGCACCAGTGTACGCAGCGCGGCGAGCGGCTGCTACAGCGTGCCGAGGGCGGCCTGCAGCTCGTCCTTGCCGAGCACCTCGGTCAGCACCAGGGGCACGCGGCCCGCTTTGTACAGCACGTACACCGGCACGCCGTTGCGCCCCAGCTGGCCGAGCGCGGCGGTGATGGCCGGGTCGCGCCGCGTCCAGTCGGCACGCAGCAGCGCCACGTTCTTGGCGCGGAAGCTCGCCAGCACGTCCTCGCGGCCGAGCGTGGCCTTCTTGTTGTACTGGCAGGTCACGCACCAGGCGGCGGTGAAGTCCACGAACACCGGCTGGCCGGAGGCGAGCAGTTGCTCCACGCGGCCCGGCTCCCACGCCTGCCACGGCCCTTGCGCCGCGCTGGTTGCCGACGCTGGCGCCTGCAGCCGCGTGACCGCCGGACCCGCGATCCAGGCCAGCGCCGCGAGGCCCGCGACGGCGATGGTGCCGACCAGCGCGCGGCTGCGTCCCCGCAAGGTGAATGCCCAGACCGCCATCGCCAGCGCCACCAGCAGCGCCAGCAGCGCGCCCGCGCCGTCGATGCCGCTCTGCTGGCCCAGCACCCACACCAGCCAGGCCACCGTGCCGAACATCGGGAAGGCCATCGACCGGCGGAAAGTGTCCATCCAGGCGCCGGGGCGCGGCAGTGCGCGCGCGACGGCCGGCACCCAGCTCGCGGCGAGGTAGGGCAGCGCCATGCCGAGCCCCAGCACCGCGAAGATCACCAGCGACTGCACCGCGGGCAAGCCGATGGCGAAGCCGAGCGACGCACCCATGAACGGCGCGGTGCAGGGCGACGCCACGGCCACGGCCAGCACGCCGGTGAGAAACGAATCCACCACCGGATGCCGCGCCTGCAAGGTGGCAAGCGACGAGGGCAGCATGCCGCCGAACTCGAACACGCCGGCCAGGTTCAGGCCCAGCACGGTGAACAGGGCGGCCAGCACCGCCACCACCGCGGGCGACTGCAGCTGAAAGCCCCAGCCGAGCTGTTCGCCGGCCGCGCGCAGCGCCAGCATCACGGCGCCCAGCACCAGCAGCGAGGCGATGACACCAGCGGTGTACGCCAGCCCGCCGATGCGGTGGCCGCGCCGGTCGTCGGCATGGCGGGTGAAGCCCACCACCTTGATCGCCAGCACCGGGAACACGCAGGGCATGAGGTTGAGGATGAGGCCGCCCAGCAGCGCGCCGAGCAGCGCGGCGCCGAAGCCGAAGGGCGCCGCCGGCGTGGCCGCCGCCGCGTTGTTGCGCAACGCCTGCTCCAGCGCGGGAGAAGGTCCGCTCACGGCCGCGACCGCGGGCCAGCTGCCCGCGACCTTGGCCTCGGCACGCCAGCCCTGCTGCCCGTCGATGGCGAGCACGATGGGCAGCAGTGCCGGGCCCTGGCTGCGCTGCGCCGCCAGCGGCACGCGCAAGGTCCACACGCCGTCTTTCCAGGCCTGCGTGCCGGCCGCGGCGGCTTCGACGATCTCCGGCGTTTCCGGGAAGAAGGCCAGCGTCTTGCCTTGCGCGGCCGCGGGCAGGCCGGGCACGCTCACTTCCAGGCCCTGCCCCACCACGCGTGCCTGCGCCGCACTGTCCAGTGCCTTGGGCTGCGCGGCGAACGCCTGCTGGAACGCGGGCGCGCTCAAGGCCGTGCTGCTGCGCACCGGAATGCTCAGGCTGAAGCTGCCTTCCTCGGGAATGCATTCCTGCTTGCACACCAGCCATTGCGCCTTGAGCTTGATGTCCAGCTGCGCGCGCAGCAGCGAAGGCTTGAAGTCGGGCGCGATGGTGAGCGGCACCGGCAGCAGCACCGTGCCGTCGTAGCCATAGTTGGCCAGCGTGCCGACGGGAATTTTCTTGGGCAGCGGCCAGGCGATGTCGCCGGCCGCGACGCCCGCGGGCAAGGTCCACTGCAGCTGCGTCGGCAGCCCCGAGTCGCCGGAATTCTTCCAGTAGGTGTGCCACTCCGGCTGGTGGGCCAGCTGCAGCCCGACCCACACCGGCTTGCCCGGCTCCACGCCCTCGGGCGCATAGGCCACCAGCTCGGCGCGCACGCGCTCGGTGGCGACCACGGCCTTGTCCTGGGCCAAAGAGGGCATGGCGACCACGGCCAGTCCCGCCAGAACGAACAAGAAAAAGGAGTGGACCCGGAACATAGCGCCTTTGAGAGCAATGCAGATGTGGCAAAGTTCCCGCCGTGCAAGTCCGAATGCCAAGCGGTTCACTTGCGGATCTGCACACCCCGGCATCCGGATCAGTGTGCGGGCGTCAGGTGCCGCTCGCATCCGCTTCGGCCTCGGGCCAAAGCCGTGGGAAGAGAAAACGCAAGGCATGCTGCGGCAAGCCGAAGCGTACTTTTCCCTGAGGTGAGTCCGATTTCAGCAAGCCGCGCTTGGCCAACGCCCCCAGGGCTGCGGTGGCGCTGCGTTCACCGATGCCCAGCATCGACTTGAACTCACCCCGGGTCATCTCCTCGCCGCTGAGAAACAGGTAATGGATGGCACGCAGCGCTTCCTGGCGGACCCCGGATTTCAGGACTGTTGCTTCGTAGACCAGGCATCCCTCGATGCGGTCCTTCATCGTCCCGAATTGCAGCAGGCCGGCCATGAAGCTCACTTGGTCCAGGCACATGTCCAGAACATAGTCGATCCAGTCCACCAGCGCCTGCTCGCTCAAATTGCCGCGGCCATCGAGAGCACCCCTGCGCGGAACGTCCGCATCCGCCAGCAATGCGTAGTAACGCTCCGTACTTCGCGCGAACCCCCGCAGTGGGGACCACAGGCCGCCTGTGTAGCCCAAGGCAGTGAGTAGCAGATGGGTGTGCAGTCGCATCACTCGGCCGTTGCCGTCCACGAACGGGTGAATCCAGCCGAGGCGCTGGTGAGCCGCAGCCAGTGCGAGCAGTGCGGCCTCGCCGCGCCGTACACCGCCATAGAAGCCGGCCCAGCGTGCCAAAAAGGCAGGCACGCTCGCATGGATGGGGGCGACGTGCTGCCCGACCTGCACTTCACGCTGCCGCAGCGTGCCGGGCACGATGGGCTCTTTCTCGGATGTGAAGAGGTCCCCTTCCGGCAGGCGGCCGAACAGCTCGCGGTGCAAGTCCTGTACCGCAGCGGGCGCGTACAGCGCATGCGCGCCCGCTTCCCCGCGATATTGCTGCTCTAGGTGTGCCTCGGCCTCGATATGTGCCACAGCCAGCCGTTGCCGGGCCGCCAAATCCGCGTTCTTGGAGAAATCGCTGCGCAGAGCCTCTTCGATTTCGTGCGGGCGCGTGTGCTGGCCTTCAATGCGGTTGGTGTAGTAGGAGTTCATGCTGCGCAGCAAGGTGCGCAACTCGGGCGGTACGTGCGTGCCGCTCAAAAGGGTGGCGTGCCGGGAAAGGTCATGCGCCTTGGCGAGCAACGGCTCCATGCGCGCTTCGGCCGGAAGCAGGGGTTCGAATTGATGAGGTTGGTCGTACACCTTACTATTTTACCAAGAGGGGGGTCTTGTAAGCCATTGATTGGAAAGATGAATACTGGCTTTATGACAGGAATTTGCCAACTTGACTGCGAATGGACCGGTCTGAATTAAAGAGGTTCGTAGTAGATTGCGTCCAGCATGGCCGCTCTACCATCCCAAATACGTCCCTCGCGTCCGCCGGGTCTTTTTGCGTTCCACCATGTTGCGGACATGACCGGTGCTATGACACGCTCCCAGTAGTTGTCGAGATTCAATGTTGTCGGAGCGAACCCAATATCCTTGCCGAGACTTTTGCGATTTGCACTGTCCACGCAGACGAAGCAATCCGGGCGCTTCATCGCCAAAAGGCGGCTGGCAGAGGCGATCTGCCCTGCCCGTTCAGAACCTTCGAAGGCCGTTCTGAAGAGATCGGCAAAGGCCGTGTAGTGCGCTTCGTCGACGACCCCCATCCCGGGGATGCTGTCGACCGCCCCTGCCAAACGGGGGTGGGCGCGGCTCGAGTTGCGGGCATCCGCGACACGGTTCTTGAAGGTGCCTGCACCTCGCATCGAACCGAACCAAGCCCAATCCAGCCCCTTCAAGCGGTTAGCCGCATCGCGTTCGGCGCTGCCGACAAAACCGGCAATGGCCTTGCGCTCGACCGCATCGACGTCCGCGAAGGAATCGACTTCGGCCAGGATGATTCTTGATCGGCGCAGAACATCCAGCCGCCGCGCGACACGGTCCTTTCCGGAATCATCCACGGCTTGCACGTACTTGGCCCACGACATCGACAGCAGGTTCCGATGAAGAGCGCCCGGCCGGGGCTTCGGCACCAACGGCTTCTTGGTCAAGGCCCTGCGGTATGCCCTCGTTGCCTCGTATTGCCGCTCGTATGCGTCGAGGAAGTCAGGGTCGATGCGAGGCGCGAGGTGCCACCATGCGTCGACGCTCTGCAGGATCTGCCGCAATGGCGGCTCGTCTGCGGTCCCTTCCAGCAGCAGGCAAGCCTCTTCGTTTCTGACTGTGCCTCCTTGCGTGAAGTTGCTGCTACCCACCAGGGCGGCCACGCGGCTTGCGTCCACGAACGCATAAACCTTCGGGTGGAATGGCGCACCGCTTTGGCTGCCGCCGACCCGTGCAGCCTTCAGCGGCATTAACGCGCGCAAGATGCTAGGGTTCGTCTGGCAGAAATCGGTGCCGATGACCAGTTGCTTGATTTTCCGGCGATGGTCCAACATACGGCGGATAGGCTCGTCTCCGTCGCCCACGCTACGGCCCAATGAAATGCGGGAAACTCAGCCATCAGGCTGCGAAGCTTTCGGCCCGTGGATTTGGCGTCGAGATAAGCAACCTTCATTGCGTCATGCCTTCAGTCCTTTTACAAAGCGGGCCCTTCACGCGAATCCCAGCACGATGCGCCGCGTGGAGGCGCTCTTCTTCTCGATCTTGGTGACCACCACGTTGCCGATCTCCGCCGTGTTGGCCACGTGCGTGCCGCCGCAGGGCTGCAGGTCGATTTGCTCGCTGGTTTCTGCGCCTGTCCCGATGCGGATGGTGCGGATGCGCCCGGTGCCGCGCGGCGGCTGCACCGACATGCTCTTCACCAGGGCCGGGTTGGCGTCCAGCTCCTCATCGCTGATCGAGCTGACGTCGATCGGCAGGCCCGCGGCGACCAGCCGCGCGATGCCGGCGGTCAGCGCTTCCTTGTCCAGCGGATCGGTCATGTTGAAGTCCAGCCGCGCGTAGTCGGGCGTGATGGAGCAGCCGTTGACCAGCTGCGGCACCAGGTGGCACAGCAGGTGCGTGGTGGTGTGAAAGCGCATCAGCCGGTGGCGGCGCTCCCAGTCCACGCGGGCCGTCACCGGCAGGCCCGGTGATAAAGCAGCGAGCAATTCTTCCTGGCCGGGCGCGGGCACGTGCACGATCTCGCCGGTGGGCTTGCCTTCAGCGTCCTTGTCCTTGCGGGTGTCGGCGACGCGCAGTTCACGGCCGTCGGCCAGCAGCAGCACGCCGCTGTCGCCGGCCTGGCCGCCGCCCAGCGGATAGAACACGGTGCGGTCCAGCACGATGCCGGCATCCGACACGGCTGCCACTTGGGCCGTGCATTCCTTCAAGTACGCGTCTTCGCGAAACAGCTCTTCGGTCATGGCCGCTATTGTCGGTGTATCGCAATGCCCCTTGCCGGGCGGGCCAGATAGCGCTTGTTGAGCTGGAGCGCGGCGCCCCTACTCCGCCCACTCCAGCTGCCGCTGTGGCTCGCCGAAGACCAGGGAGAAGAAATGAGTCTCGAAATGACCCCCCAGCAATCCAATGATCTGCTGCGCGAGGGCGTGCTGACGCTGGTCAGCAAGATCAACATCGAAGGCGTGCCGGTGGGCGCCATCATCGGCCTGTTCTGGGCAGAGTCGGACAAGACCCTGCAGAACTGGGAACGCATCAGGAAGTACGCCGAGGACATGGCCAGGCGGGTGGTGGACACCGAGCGCATCCGCACGCTCGAACTGCGGATCAAGGGCCTCAGGGGCGTGGCGCTGAACTACAAGAATGCCTCGTTCGGCACACCCGAAAAGGGAACGCACCTCATCAGCCTCATCGACCAGCTGACGCTGTTCGAAGGCGACTTCTGGGACGAGCGCAATCCCGAGAAGATGTTCCCGCTGTTCTCCGCCTTCGGCACGCTCTGGATCGCCGCGCTGGCCGAACTGGCCTACAACTACAAGAACGTCTTCGGCATTCCCGACCGCGACGAAGCCAGGCACATCGCCGCCGTGAAGCGGGAAATCGCCAAGTACACCGACGCGGCGCAGCGCAGCTACGACGCGCTGTACGCCTGGCGCTTCAGCCTTCTGCAGGTGACCGAGGGGCAGACGCAGTCGGCCACGCAGTCCACGTCGGAGTGGAAGCTGGTCGACGCGTACGACGGCTACAAGAAGTCCCACAACGCGGGCGACTGGGGGCACAGCTTCCACAACCCCAGCGGCCAGCGGTACGTCGAGGGCGAATTCGCCATCCGCGCCGGGCAGATCCAGCACACGTTCGTCGAGCAGCTGCAGCAGACGCTGGCCGTGGCGCACCTGTGGCGGTACCTGGACCCGACCGTGCCGCTGCCGGCCTCCATCCACGTGGTCGACAACGACGCCGGGCCCTGGGGCGGCGACACGCGCCTGGGCTCGGCGTTCCAGGACGCGCCCGCTGCGTCCGCGCGCATCACCGGCATCCGCATGCGCTACGGCGAGGTGGTCGATTGCCTGGAAGTGTTCTACGACGGCAAGTCCGGCGGCCAGCACGGCAACCCGGACGGCGGCACGCCGCACGAGATCGCGCTGGCGGCCGACGAGTACGTCGTCGAGGTCAGCGGACGCTGCGGCGACTTCATCGACAGCCTCGTGTTCACCACCAGCAAGGGCCAGGCGGTCGGCGGCGGCGGGACGAGCGGCGGCAAGCCGTTCTCCACCCGGGGGCATTCGGGCTGGCGCAATCCCAAGCTGTTCTCGGTGAGCGGGCGCAGCGACAGCCGCCGCCTGACCAGCCTGAACCTGCAATGGGGACACCAGCGCGAGCTGCCGCTCTACACGGCCTCGTATAAGTCCGGCGCGCCGGTGCTGATGGGCAGCCGCGTGAAGCTGGTGGCGCACAAGGGCGGCGCGATCTCGGCGTTCGTGCAGCAGTATTCGGGGCGGGCGGCCGCGCAGGAGTACTGGCCGCGGCACGGCAGCGACGCCGTCGCGCTGGAACTGCATTCGCAGGCGGTCGGCGCCGGCAAACCGTTCGACGCGAACACGGCGGTGCAGATCCGCACCACGGAGGCGGGCGTCGGCGACTACAACTGCCTGGGCAAGTACAGCCCGAGCGACGTCTACTACTACACGAACTCGCCCGGGCAGCGCGAGCAGATGTGGACGGTCATCAAGATGATCCCGTCGGACGGCCCGGTGCTGGCCGGCGAGAGCGTTTACCTGCGCAACCTCGAAGCGTGCAACTACCTGTGCCCGGACGGCAACGAATTCATCACCGCGACCTCGGAGCCGCACGCATGGGTGCTGCAGCCGACGGGCTGAGCGCGGCGTCCTGCTGAGGTGAGGGCGGTGGCACACTGCGGCCATGCGCCTTCACCCACTCGGCTTTGCCTGCCTTGCCACGCTCCTGCTTGCCGCCTGCGGCGACACCGCGCGGCTGCCCGAAAGCGCCGCGCAC
>NZ_JACCWG010000042.1 GCF_013697775.1 Ramlibacter sp.
CTCGGCCGGCCAGGGCGCGGCCAGCATCGGCGACCTGTTCAGCGCCTCGGCGCTGGTGTGGTCGCTGGGGGTGTCGCTGGCACAGACGATTTTCAACGCCGGCGCGACCGGCGCCCGCGTCGACAGCACGCGCGCCGCGCTGGAGGAGGCCTCAGCCCGCTACCGCCAGACCGTGCTGGCCGCGTTCCAGGACGTGGAGGACCAGCTGGTGGCGCTGCGCATCCTGGCGCAGCAGCTGGTGCTGCGCGCCGAGGCCGCGCGCGCCGCCGACCTGGTGGAGCAGCAGGTGCTCAACCGCTACCGCTCGGGGCTGGTGAACTACACCGAGGTGGTCACCGCGCAGGCCAGCGCGGCCAACGCGCGCCGTGCGCTGGTGACGGCGCAGGCCGACCGCCAGGTGGCGGCGGTGGCGCTGGTCCAGGCGCTGGGCGGCGGCTGGCAGGGGATTGCCGCGGAACCCGCGGCGCGGTGAAGCGGGCTTAGCGTGTCATTGTGCCGGCAGCCGCCGGCACGATCACCGCCACGCTGAAGCCGGGTTCCAGGTGCGGCGTCAGCGACCAGCTCAGGTCGATGCGCTGGCCACCCTTGTCGATCAGCGGGAACTGCCCGCGCCATGCCTGGCTGCCCCAGGAAGCGGCGAACTGCTCCACCCGCGCCTTCCATTCCTTGGGCACCAGCCCGGCCACCTGGCGGCCGACCAGTCCGCCCCTGCTCAGTCCGAGCAGGCGCAGCAGCTCGGCATTGGCCTCGGCGATGCGGCCGCCGGCATCCACCAGCGCGATGGCGCAATCGGCCTTTTCGAAAATGCCGCGAAAGCGCTGGTCGCTCTGCTGGATACCCTGCTCGACCTGGCGGGCACGGATCAGCGCATTCAGGTGTGCCACCAGCACCGGCGGCTCCACCGGGCTCATCAGGTAAGCGTCAGCGCCGGCCTCCAGGCCTTCCACCAGGTCCTGGTTGCTCAGATAAACCGCGGACACATGGATCACCGGCAGCCCGGCCGTGGCGGTGTCGCGCCGCAGCAGCCGGCAGACTTCGAAGCCGTGCAGGTCGGGCAGGTGCACGTCCAGCACGACGGCGGCGACCCCGTCGCGGGCGAGCTCCAGCGCCTGCGCACCGCCCGGCACGTCCACGGTGTCGAAGCCGGCCGCCTGCAGGTGCGGCAGGTGGCGTAGCGCGCAGCGTGACCGTCGACGACGACCAGGACCTTGGGCCTGGGCAGTGGAGTGGGCGATGGCATGGCGGTGGGCGCGCGTCCCGCTGGCATGGGATGAATGAATGGGGGAGAAAGTATATGCTCATGCTCGGCAATACCCGTCCCGGGCGCGGCAACGCTGCCTTACACTGCATGGTTTCCCGCCGCGCGCCGGCATGTCCCCCATAGCCACGTTCCGACAACACAATGAGCCAAGAAACACAAGCCGTGCTCGCGCTGCTGAACCAGCACGAAGAGCAGATCGTTTCCGAATGGATGCAGGAGGCCGCCGGTGCGCTGCGGCTGACCGACAGCTCGCGGCGCACCATGCAGTCCGAAGCGGCCGAACTGGTGCGCGGGCTGCGCGAGGCGCTGCAGGCCGGCGCCGATCCGGCCGACTTCACGGGCGCGGCCTGGAGCGCGGTGCGCGACACGCTGTCGGCGCTGTCGCGTTCGCGCGCGTCGCAGGGGCAGCCGGCCGGCGACACCAGCTTTTTCGTGCTGGCGCTCAAGAAGCCGCTGTTCTCCGGGCTGCAGCGCGGCACGGCCGACAAGGACCAGCTGCTTGCCGCGGTGTGGAGCGTCACCACGCTGGTCGACCGCATGGGCCAGTGGACCGTCACCACCTACCAGCAGACGCGCGAGGAAATCATCGCGCGCCAGCAGCAGGACCTGCTGGAACTCTCCACGCCGGTGATCAAGCTGTGGGAAGGCATCCTGGCGGTGCCGATGATCGGCACGCTGGACTCCAGCCGCACGCAGATCGTGATGGAGACGCTGCTGCAGCGCATCGTGGAGACCGGCGCCACGCTGGCCATCATCGACATCACCGGCGTGCCCACCGTGGACACGCTGGTGGCGCAGCACCTGCTGAAGACGGTGAGCGCGATCCGCCTCATGGGCGCGGAATGCATCATCAGCGGCATCCGCCCGCAGATCGCGCAGACCATCGTGCACCTGGGTATCGACCTGAAGGGCATCGCTTCCAAGTCCAGCCTGGCCGATGCACTGTCGCTGGCGCTCGCGCGCAACGGCTATGTCATCACGCGCCAGCAGGCGTAAGGCGCAGCGATGGTCCGCATCCCCATTCTCCAGATAGGCGCAACCCTGCTGGTGACGATCCAGCACGACATGCAGGACCAGACCGCCCTGGCGCTGCAGGACGACCTGGCCAACAAGATATCCGCCACCAGCGCCAAGGGCGTGCTGATCGACATTTCCGCGTTGGAGATCGTGGATTCCTTCGTCGGCCGCATGCTGGCCGGCATTTCGGGCATCGCGCGCATCCTGGACGCCACCACGGTGGTGGTGGGCATGCAGCCGGCGGTGGCGATCACGCTGGTCGAGCTCGGCCTGTCGCTGGAAGGCGTGCGCACCGCGCTGAACGTGGAACGCGGCATGGAGCTGCTGAACCTGCGCACCAGGGAGAAGGCGCTTGGCCGGTGAAGCGGGCAGCATGGCGCTGCGCTCCGAGGAAGACATCGTGGCCAGCCGGCAGAAGGTGCGCGCGCTCGCGCAGCAGCTGAAGTTCTCGCTGGTCGACCAGACCAAGATGATCACGGCCGCCAGCGAGCTGTCGCGCAACACCGTGGTGCACGGCCACGGCGGCGAGATGCACTGGGCGATCCTCGACGAGGGCGTCAAGCGCGGGCTGCGGCTGGACTTCATCGACAGCGGCCCCGGCATCCCCGACGTCAAGCTGGCGCTGACCGACGGCTGGACCTCCGGCGGCGGCATGGGCCTGGGCTTGCCCGGCAGCAAGCGCCTGGTGCACGAATTCGAGGTGCAATCGCAGCCCGGCCAGGGCACGCGCGTCAGCATCACGCGGTGGAAATGAGCATCGGCACCACGCACACCGCGTTCCCGATGGACGATGCCAGCCGGGTGGGCGAAGCGCGCCGCCACGCGGTGCAGCTGGCGCACGAGCTGGGCCTGGGCGACACCCAGGTCGGCCGCGTGGCGCTGGTGGTGACCGAACTCGGCAACAACCTGCTGCGCCATGCGCGCCAGGGCCGCCTGCTGCTGGCCGCGCTGGAGGCCACGCGCGAAATCGAGGTGCTGGCGCTGGACGAGGGGCCCGGCATCATGAACCTGGAACGCAGCCTGGTCGACGGGTATTCCACCGGCGGCACGCCGGGCACGGGGCTGGGCGCGGTGCGGCGCCTGGCGCACAGCTTCGACGCGTATTCCGAGGCGCCGGGCGGCACGCTGATGGTGGCGCGGCTGGGCGGCGAGGACGCCCCCCCGTCCGCCGCCGCCGCGGTGAACTGCGGCGCCATTTCGCTGCCCATGCCCGGCGAGCACGTTTGCGGCGACGGCTGGGCGCTGGTGCAGGACGCGCACCGCGCCGTGCTGATGGTGGCCGACGGACTGGGCCACGGGCCCGATGCCGCGAAGGCGTCCCAGGCGGCGCTGCGGCTGTTCACCGAGGAGCCCTGGCTGCCGCTGCGCACCCAGCTCGAACGCGCGCATGCGGCGCTGCGCAGCAC
>NZ_JACCWG010000045.1 GCF_013697775.1 Ramlibacter sp.
AACCCCAAACCATTCATCTGGACAGCCAGTGCTTCGGACATCCTGGCCAAGGTCACCAGAGCCAAGGCTGCATTGGCTGCGATCTCACGATAAGTACAGAACAGAGGCGCGCACCACACTAGATCAGGTTGCCGGCACTGGTATCGAAGGGGTCGCCGGCCCAGGACACCCCGGCGCCGCAGCGTGGCTGGCAGTTGCAGCGCCAGGCCCAGCGTGTAAATAATTGGCGTCTCACGCCTGTTATGCCGCAGATTGGCGCGCGGATGGTTACCGATCTTGCGCAACGGCGTGAAATGTAATCTGTGCCCATGCTTAGCATCGGCAGTTCTCTCTTCCAACGCCCTCAGAGGAATTATTCGATGGCACTGCAGTCCCCATTCTTCAATAACAACAAGCGCGAAGGCGAAACCGGCTATCAGCCGCCGCGCACCGGAACCACCCCCAACGCTACCGGCGCCACCGCCGCTCCTTCGATGCCCACTCCCTCTGCTTCCTCCACCGCGCCGCTGCCCGTGCCTGCTCCCGTCACCGGCGCCGAAAGCAAGCTCACCGTCGGCCCCAACATCAAGCTCAAGGGCGTCGAGATCACCGACTGCGACACGCTGGTTGTCGAAGGTTCGGTGGAAGCGACCATGGATTCGCGCGTGATCCAGATCTCCGAGCGCGGTGCCTTCAAGGGCTCCGCCGAAATCGACATCGCCGAAATCCGCGGTGTGTTCGACGGCAACCTGACCGTGCGCCAGAAGCTCACGATCTTCTCCACCGGTAAGGTCACCGGCCACGTGCGCTACGGCAAGATCGTGATCGAAGAGGGCGGTCAGCTGTCAGGCGAGATCGAAGCGGGCGCGTCCGCCATCCGCAATGCAGCCGGCGCCACGCCGCTGCAGCAAGTCAAAACGGCGTAGCCTTCACTCGAGAATCGCTGCGCGATTTTCGAGTGCTCTGGTCAGTGCGGGCTGGCCCGGCAAAGCCGGCTCCAGTTCGCAAGAGGGACTGCGCTGCACGTTGTTGCGCGCAGTCCGGCGATCTCAGTTAGACCGCCGTCCTGTGCCGCGCGATGCAGGCGTCCAGCACCTCGCCGGCATCGCGCTGCCACCAGTTGCCGGTCGAGAAGATTTCCACCTCGCTGAATCCCGCATAGCCTTGCGCTTCGACCCAGCCGCGGATGCGCGGGATGTCGATCACGCCGTCGCCCATCATGCCGCGGTCGTTGAGCAGGTCGGCCGTCGGCGTCAGCCAGTCGCAGACGTGGAATGCCAGCAGCCTTCGCTGCCCGGCACGCGCGATCTGCGCTTGCAGCTTCGGGTCCCACCACACGTGGTACACGTCCACCGCCACGCCCAGCGCGGCGCGCGGTGACCTCGTGCCGCGGTCGAGTGCCTCGCACAGGTCAAGCGCCTGCTCCATGGTGTTCACGCAGGCCCGGTCGGCCGCGTACATCGGGTGCAGCGGCTCGATGGCCAGCGGCATGCCCGCCGGCTTCGCGTAGTCCAGCAGTTCGGCGATGCCGTCGCGCACCTGGTTGCGCGCGCCGGCGATGTCCTTGTGCGCGGCACATCCCTGCAGCGCGCCGGGCAGGCCGCCCACCACCAGCACCAGGCAGGGCGCGCCGAGCTCCAGCGCTTCATCCACCGCGCGGCGGTTGTCGTCGCGCGCCGCGCGCAGGCCCGCCGCGTCGGCCGCGGGAAACATGCCACCACGGCAATAGCCCGAGAGCTGCAGCCCGTGCGCGCGCACCAGCCGCGCCACGTTGGCCAGGCCCGCCGCCTGCACCTGGTCGCGCCAGGGCGAGATGGCGCGGATGCCGCGCGCCACGCAGGCCTCGATGATCTGCGTCAGCGGCAGGTCGGCGCCGGCGCTTTTGCGCACAGTCGCGGTGTTGATCGACAGCCATTCATGGCCCGTGGAGAAGTCGCGCATCGCTTACTCGATGCCGTGCAGCGCCAGCAAGGTGCGCATGCGCTGCGCAGCCAGCTCCGGCTGCTCCAGCAGGTCGGCCGCATCGGCCAGGCGCAGCAGCTGCGCCAGGTGCGGCAGGCTGCGCGTGCTCTGCTGGCCGCCCACCATGGTGAAATGGCTCTGGTGGCCGTTCAGCCACGCCATGAACACGATGCCGGTCTTGTAGAAGCGCGTGGGTGCCGCGAAGATGTGGCGCGACAGCGGCACGGTCGGCGCCAGGATCGCGTGGAAGCGTTCGACATTGCCGCGCGCCAGTTCGGCCAGCGCCGCGTTGGCGGCCGGCGCGATGGGGCCGAAGATGCCGAGCAGGGCGTCGCTCTTGCCGTGCACCGCCTCCGTGCCGAAGCCGTCGCCGGCGATCAGTTCGGCATAGTTGAAGTCGTCGCCCGTGTACATGCGCACGCCGGCCGGCAGCCTGCGGCGCATGGCGATTTCCTTGTCCTTGTCCAGCAGCGAGATCTTGATGCCGTCCACCTTGTCCGCATGCGCGGCGATGATGCCCAGCGCCGTGTCCATGGCGTGGTCCACGTCGGGCGTGCCCCAGTAGCCCTTCAGGGCCGGGTCGAACATGTCGCCCAGCCAGTGCAGGATGACCGGCTGCTTCGCCTGCGACAGGATGCGGCCGTACACGCGCTCGTAGTCCTCGGGCCCGCGCGCCACGCGCGCCAGCGCGCGGCTGGCCATGACGATCAGCCGGCCGCCGAGTTTTTCGATGGCTTCCATCTGCGTTTCGTAGGCGCGGATCACGTCGTCGACGTTGCGCGCCTCTTCCGGCGGCAGGTGGTCGGTGCCGCAGCCGCAAGCGACGCGCGCCTGTCCTGAGCCTGTCGAAGGGCCGGGCACGTCGCGCGCCGCGTCGAGCGAGCGGCCGATCAGCTCCAGCGAGGTCGGCCAGTCCAGGCCCATGCCGCGCTGCGCCGTGTCCATCGCCTCGGCAATGCCCAGGCCCAGCGACCACAAGCGCTGGCGGCAGGCGATGGTGGCGTCCCAGTCGATGGCCGACTGCAGCCACGGGTCGACCGCGGCGCGCGGGTCCGACACCACGTGCGCGGCGGAGTAGGCGATGCGGTTGAACTTCGCGCCCGGTGCGGGCGTGGGCGGCGGCGTGCCGCGCAGCGTGTAGGTCTCGAGGGTACCCGTCGTCGTGGGCAACTGCAGGTTCAAGTTCATGGTGATGTCGGCCTCACATGGCGAGCGGCTGCACGTCCACCCAGCGCCGCTCTTTCCAGCTTTGCAGCGCGGCTTCCACCAGCTGCACGCCCTTGGCGCCTTCGGGCAAGGTCCACTTGTAGGGCGCGTCTTCCACCACGTGGCGGATGAAGTGCTCCCACTGCACCTTGAAGCCGTTGTCGTAGACCTCGGCGTCGGGCACCAGCTGCCACTGGTCGAAGAAATCCATTGGCTGCTTCACGTCGGGATTCCACACCGGCCGCGGCGTCGCCACGCGGCTCTGGATGCGGCAGTCGGAAAGTCCGGCCACGGCCGAGCCGTGCGTGCCGTCGACGTGGAAGGTGACCAGGTCGTCGCGCCGCACGCGCGTGGTCCACGACATGTTCATCTGCGCCACCACCGGCTCGCCATTGTGGCCCACCAGCTGCGCCATGGCGTAGGCGGCGTCGTCGGCCGTGGCGGCATAGGGCTTGCCGTTCTCGTCCCAGCGCTGCGGGATGTGCTGCGCGCCCAGGCAGGAGATGGATTTCACCTCGCCGAACAGGTTGTCCAGCACGTAGCGCCAGTGGCACATCATGTCCAGGATGATGCCGCCGCCGTCTTGCGCGCGGTAGTTCCAGCTGGGCCGCTGGATCGGCTGCAGGTCGCCTTCGAACACCCAGTAGCCGAACTCCAGCCGCAGCGACAGCATGCGGCCGAAGAAGCCGGCGCGGCGCAGCATGTCCAGCTTGCGCAGGCCCGGCAGGAACAGCTTGTCCTGCACCGCGCCGTGCTTCAGCCCGGACGCCTGCGCCGCCTTGGCGATTTCCACGGCTTCGCCCAGCGTGGTGGCGATCGGCTTTTCGCAGTAAACGTGCTTGCCGGCGCGCAGTGCGCGGGCCAGGAGCGTGGGACGCATCTGCGTGGTGCCGGCGTCGAAGAACACCGTGTCGTTCTTGTCGGCCAGCGCGGCGTCGAGGTCGGTGCCCCAGCGCTCGATGCGGTGGGCCTTGGCGAGCGCCTCGATCTTCTCGGCGTTGCGGCCGATGAGGATGGGGTCGGGCATCACCTTGTCGCCGTTGGACAGCGCGACGCCGCCCTGGTTGCGGATGGCAACGATGGAGCGGATGAGGTGCTGGTTCATGCCCATGCGTCCGGTGACGCCGTGCATGATGATTCCGAGTCGTTGGATGGCCATGGAGGACATGCTCCTTCTCAATTAACTGATTGGTGAATTATAAAAACAAAGCGCCCGCAGCCAAGGACGGCGGGCGATGACCCTCAGCTCCTGAGGACGTAGCCGAGGATCACGTCGACCATGTGCGACAGCCGCTCCTGCCGGGCCTTGGGGCTGAGCAGGTCGTGGCCGAAGATGGCCGACAGGGTGTGGTTGTTGGACAGGTAGAAGTACGCCAGCCCGGCAATGGAGATGTACAGCTGAAGCGGATCGACGCCGCCGCGGAAGCTGCCGTCCTTGCGTCCGCGCTCCAGGATGGCGGCCAGCATCTCGATCAGCGGCGAGTTCAGCTCGCGCGCGCGCTGCGACTGGTGCAGGTGGCGGGCCTTGTGCAGGTTGGCGCTGTTGAGCAGCGTGAGGAACTCCGGGTGCTCCAGGTAGTACTCCCAGGTGAACTGCACCAGGCGCTTGATCGCGTCGGCCGGCGCCATCTCCTGCAGGTTCAGCTGCTGCTCGGCGTCGCGGATGTCGCGGTAAGCCAGCTCCAGCACGGCCTCGAACAGGCTTTCCTTCTCGTCGAAGTAGTAGTAGATCAGCCGCTTGTTGAGCCCGGCGCGCTCGGCGATGCGGTCCATGCGCGCGCCGGCCAGGCCGTATTCGGCGAACTCGTCGCGCGCGGCGGTGAGGATCAGCATCTGCGAGCGCTCGGCGTCGCGCGAGCGCTGCTCGGCCACGACAGGCACGGACGCGGGCGCGGGGTCGCGCCGGGGCGTGCGTGGCGTGGTGCTCATGCGGGCCTCCGCAGCTCGCGCATCGCCGCGAAGTCGGGCATGGCGCCGCTGGCGTAGCCCGGCCGGTCCAGCGAGGCCAGGGCGATGCGGCCTTCGCGGATCTTCAGCCGCACGGCGCCGTGGCTGTCCTCGTACAGGTCCGGGTGGGCCTGCAGGAACTGCTGCTGCTCGGTGCGCGGCAGCGCCGCCATGCCGTCCACGTAATGGTGGCCGTTGCGCTCCACGTGCGTGATGCCCAGCAGGTTCACCAGCGCCAGGTCCTGCTGCACGGCAAGGCCGGCCTGCGTGGTGAGGTCCTCGCCCGACAGGAAGTAGCGCGTTGCCGTGCCCTGCGCGTTCCAGGCGTGGCAGCGCGCGCCGTTGAGCAGCGAACGGTAGATGCCCTTGCAGGTCTTGGACGAGACGCCCGCGTAGCCACGGTCGCGCGCCCGCACGAAGGCGTCGAGCTCGCCATCGGACTCGTCGATGATCACCGGCTTGCCCAGGTCGGCCCCGCGCAGGTCGGCGTCGAGCGCGAGCTTGCGTGCGATCGGCTGCTCGATGAAAGCGATGGCGTGCCACAGGCGCTGCAGCTGCGGCGCGGCGCGGATCGCTGCCACCAGCGCTGCCACGCCGTCGGCGCTTTCGTACTGCTCGTTGCCGTCCAGTGATGCGAAGTAGGGGTGCGGCAGTTGGTCCAGCACGCCGGCGATGGCCGACAGCCGTGCGACGTCGACGTCCACCTGTCCGCTCACCTTCAGCTTGAACCAGCGGTGGCCGTAGGCGGCGATGACTTCCTCCAGCGTCTCGGGCAGGCCGTCGCCGACACGCTCTTGCAGGTCCGCGGCGGTGATCGCATCCACCAGGCCTACCGTGTGGCGCGCCTCGATGGACGCCGCCGGGCGCAGTGCATGCAGCCACGACGGCATGTCCAGGCCGTTGAATTCCGGCCGCCCCACACCGATGCCGGGCAGGTTGGCGCGCACCGCGTCGTAGAAGGACACGCCGAGCAGCCGGCACAGCGCGTCCAGCACCGCGCGGTCGACCAATGCGGGGCCATAGCTGGCAAGCAGCGGGTTGAAGCGGCGCTGTCCACATGCGGCCTGGTGGGCGTCGTGGTGGCGCGCGAAATGGCCGAAGGCCGTGGCCGGCGAGGCGTCGGCGAGGTAGGCATCGCGCGCCAGGTGCAGCACGGCACGCAGTTGGTCGAAGTTGTCGGCGTTGGACAGCTGCAGGTTCTTGTCGAACCACTTGGGCGCCATCAATTCGGCCGCCGCGCCCCAGGCGCTGCGGCCGTCGGCGGTTTCCACGCGCGCACGCACGAAAGCTTGCGGCGCCTCGGTGAGTGTCACCACGCCGAAGCGGAACGGCAGCCGCAGCGTCACCGGCCGCTCGTACAGCGCGATCTCGCGGATGCGCATCGCGGGTGCGTCAGCCATGCTCCACCTCTTCCAGCACGCCGCGCAGGTAGCCGATGGCGCGCGCGGCCGATCCCGGCCCGTCGGGCACGTAGTCGAACGGCTCCACCGCCACGATGCCGTGGTAATGCCCTTCGCGCTGCATGCGCGCGATGGTGCGCAGGATGGGCCCGAAGCGCATGGCACCCTGGCCCGGGCCGCGCCGGTTCGGGTCGTTCACCTGCACGTGGGCGATGTGGCCGGTGGGCATCCAGCGGGCCATCAATGCTTCCACCGGTTCGGCTTCCGCCTGGCCGGCGGCGCTGCAGTCGATCATGGTCTTGAAGGCGGGAATGCCGATCTCCTCCACCATGCGCACCGCTTCGGCCACGGTGTTGAGCATGTCGGTCTCGCGCGGCGACAGCGGCTCGATGCAGTAGGTCACGCCGCAGCCGCGCGCGCGCTCGCCAGCGCGCCGCAAACATCCGCGTGCGCGCTCCCAGGCCTGCTCGCGCGTGGCGCCGGCGGGTACCGAACGCTGCTTGGGCGAGCCGTGCACCAGGTAGCTGCCGCCCAGCGCGGCGCACAGCTCCACCAGCCGTTCCATCACGCCGGCGGTGCGCGCGCGCAGCGCGGCGTCGCCGGCCACCATCGACAGGCCGGCCGGCGCGACCAGCAGCCAGTGCAGGCCGTCGATGCGCAGGCCATGGTCCTCCGCCACGCGGCGCAGCTGCGCCGCCTGCGCGTCGCCGATTTGCATCGGGTCCTCCGCGAGCGTGAACGGCGCCACCTCCAGGCCGTCGTAGCCCAGGGCGGCCGCGACCTTGCATTGCTGCTCGAACGGCAGCGGCTGCAGCACTTCATTGCACAGGGCGATGCGCATCGCGGTGTCCTCAGGTCCCGCGGGCGAACAGCCCGCGCACCGCGCCGCCGACGGCGGTGCGCACGTGCCGCACGCCGGCCTTGACCGGCGGCACGTACATCAGGATGGTGATGATGGTCACGGCGGCGAATGCCATTGCGATGGGCCGGGTGAAGAACGGCACGATGCTGCCGTCCGACAGCACCAGCCCGCGGCGCAGGCTCTTGTCCAGCAGCGGCCCCAGCACCAGGCCCAGCACCAGCGGCGCCATCTCGTAGCCGCGGCGGCGCAGGAAGTACGCGCCGATGCCGATGGCCAGCATCATCCAGATGTCGAACAGGCGCGAGGCGGCGGCGAACGCGCCCACGGTGCACAGCAGGAACACGATGGGCATCAGGATGCCGCGGCGCACCTTCAGCACCTGCAGCAGCGGGCGCACGCCGAACAGGCCGAACAGCAGGATGGCGATCGACGCCAGCGTGGTCATCGCGACCACCTCGTAGATGAACTGCGGATGCTGGATCATCAGCATCGGGCCGGGCTGCACGCCGTGGATGATCATCGCGGCCATCAGCACTGCCGACGGCGCCGAGCCCGGAATGCCGAGCGCGAGCGAGGGGATGATGTGGCCGGGGATGGAGGCCATGTCGCCGGTTTCGGCGGCCATGAGCCCGTCGATGGAGCCCTTGCCGAACTTCTCTTTCTCCTTGCTCAGCGCTTTGGCGGCCGCATAGGACATCCAGGCCCCGGCGTCCTCGCCCACGCCGGGCAGGAGGCCGGTGAGCACGCCGATGACGCCGGAGCGCAGGACCGTCCATTTGTAGACGACGATCTCCCGCCAGCGCGGCAGCACCGAGTCCTTCAGGTCGGCGATGCGCCGCTCGACCGGGTCGGCCAGCGTGGTCAGCACTTCGGCGAGGCCGAAGGCGCCCACCAGCGCCGGGATCAGCGCGATGCCGCCGGACAGCTCGTCCCAGCCGAAGGTGAAACGGTTGTACGCGTACAGGCTTTCCTGGCCGACCTGCGCGAGGAACAGGCCCAGCAGCCCCATCAGCCAGCCCTTGAGCGGATCGCCGCCGACGATGCTGCCGGACATGGTGACCCCGAACAGCGCCAGCCAGAAGAATTCGAAAGCGCCGAACTGCAGCGCCACTTCGGCTAGCAGCGGCGTGAACAGCGCCAGGCACACCACGCCCAGCAGCGTGCTCACGAACGCGCCCGAGGTGGCGATGCCGATGGCGCGGCCGGCCTGGCCCTGCAGCGCCAGCGCGTAGCCGTCGGCGCAGGACGCGGCATTGGCCGCGGTGCCCGGGATGTTCAGCAGGATGGCGGTGCGCGAGCCGCCGTACAGCGCACCCACGTACGAGCAGATCAGCACCAGGATGGCGTCATTGGCCTGCAGCTTGATGGTGAGGGTGGTGAGCAACGCGATGGCCAGCGTGGCCGACAGCCCGGGCAGGATGCCCATGACGATGCCCACGAACGCGCCGCCCAGCCCATAGAGCAGGGTCATCGGGTTCATGAAGCTCAGCCAGGCGGCGCCGAGGTCGTGCAGTCCTTGCAGCATGGGTCAGGTCTCGGGAGAGGGGCTCAGGGCAGCCGCACCAGGAACAGTTTTTCGAAGGCGGCCCAGGTCGCCACCGAGGCCAGCACCGCGATCACCAGCGCCTTGGCCCACGACTTCGCGTCCAGGCGGCGTTCGGCGGGGTCGGGGCTGATGCGCTGGAACACCAGGATGGCCACGGTCAGGTAGAAGCTCGAAGCCAGCCAGAACGGGATGCCGTGGCCGACCAGCACCACGCCGTAGCCGATGCACAGCGCGACGGCGACCCACACGCGCCGGCGCTCCTCGCGCTGGCGCGCAGTCGGCGCGGGCACCGCCTGCACCAGCGCGCCGCGGCCCATGCTGCGCAGCAGCAGCACCGCGCCCAGCAGCAAAATCGCCAGGCCCAGCAGGCCGGGCAGCAGGCCGGGCACGGTGACCGGGTTGATGTTCTGTGCTTCCAGCCGGTCCATGGCGATGGAGCCGCCCAGCACCAGCACGCCGAACACGATCCAGCCGATCGCGTCCTTGAAGTCGGAACGCGGCGGCGCGGCTTCGTCCTCGTCGTCGCCGACGGGCACGGAGTGCTCGGGAACCAGGGCCGGATCGGTCATGTGACGTGCTCGCTCAGGGCTTGGGAATGCCGACCGTGTCGGGCGAGACCTTGGTCTTGCCGCCGGCGTGCAGGTTCCAGGCGTTGCTCTGCACCGCCGGGAACACCGCCTTCTGCGCCGCGTCGCCGTACAGTGGGTTGAAGAGGGCGCCGCGGCTGGTCGCGTATTTCTTCAGCGTCTCGCTCTTGGGCATCTGCTCGGCCCAGATGCGCTCCACCGTCTTCACCACCTCGTCGGGCACGCCCTTGGGAATGAAGATGCCGAAGTAGTTGGCCGGCGCGGTGAAGCCCTTGAGGGTGTCCGACAGCGGCGGGATGACACCGTAGCCTTCCAGCTCCAGCGGCTTGTCGCTCACCGTGGCCAGCGCGCGCAGCCGCTTGCCGCGCAGCATGTCGGCCTGCTCCACCGCCAGCTGCGTGGTGAGGTCGGCCTCGCCGGCCACGGTGGCCACCACCGCGGGGTTGCCGCCGTCGTAGGAGACTTCCTTGTACTTCACGCCGGTGGCCTTGACGATCTGGTCCATGGCGTTGTGCGCCGCGGAGGTCACGCCGGCGGTGGCCACGCTGATCTGGCCGGGGCGCTTTTGCATGTCGTCCAGCAGCTCCCTGGCGTTCTTCCAGGGCCGCGCCGGGTTGACGCCGATCACCTGGATGTTGGCCACGTTCAGGAACAGGTGCCAGTCCTTGATGCTGGTGTTGACTGCGCCCAGCGACTGGTAGGCACCCAGGTCCTGCGCGGCGCCCGCCGTCCAGGTGTAGCCGTCCTTGGGCGCGTCCATCGCGCTCTTGGTGCCGATCGCGCCCGAGGCGCCCGGCTGGTTGACGATCACGATGGTCTGGCCCAGCGCCTTCTCCAGCTCCGCCGCGGCCACGCGCGTGACCTGGTCGGTGGAGCCGCCGGCCGCCCACGGCACGATCAGGTTGATCGGGCGGGTGGGCTTCCAGTTCTGCGCGGCGGCGGGACCTGCCGCGGCGACGAGGGCGGCAACGGCCGCGGCCTGCAGGAAAAAGCGCTTTTGCATGGATGTCTCCTGGGTTTAATTCTCTAACTGGTGAATTAAGGACTCTAGATCAAGCCGGCGCGGGCTGTCAACGCGGCTTGCCCCAAGGAAGCCCTGAAGCTTCTCAGCCGAGCCAGCGCGCGCGGTGCCGCGCCACGAAAGCGTCGTCGGTCAGGTGCGGGTAGTCGCGCGCCACGCGGCTGAGCGCCTCGGCCTGGCCCGGGCTCAGGCCCTCGGCCGGGTCCAGGCACCAGGTGCCTTCCAGCAGGCCCTGGCGGCGCAGCACCTCGTGGCAGCCGGCGATGCAGCCGTGGAAGTCGTGCGCCACGTCGAACAGCGCCGCATTGCAGTCGGTGACCTGCGCATCCAGCGCCAGCAGCTCGGGCGCGACGCTGCCCGCTTCGATGGCCGCGTGGATGCGCGCGAGCAGCTCCACGGCGCGCTGCGTCCACACGCTCCAGTGGCCCAGCAGCCCGCCGCGGATGCGCACCGTCACCGGCTGGCCGTCGCGTACCAGGGTGAACGGCGCCAGCAGGTCCAGCACGATGTGGTCGTCGTTGCCGGTGTAGAGCGTCACGCGCTCCTCCGCGCGCGCGGCGACCACGCCGCGGATCACGTCCAGCGTGCGGTAGCGGTGGAACGGTGCCATCTTGATCGCCACCACGTTGTCGATGGAAGCGAAGCGCTGCCAGAACGACGCCGGCAGGTGGATGCCGCCCACCGCCGGCTGCAGGTAGAAGCCCACCAGCGGCATCGCTTCGGCCACGGCCTCGCAATGCGCGATGAGTTCGTCTTCGCTCGCGCCCTGCATCGCGCCCAGGCTCAGCAAAACAGCGTGGTAGCCCAGGCCGCGCGCGATGCCGGCTTCGCGCACCGCCTGCTCGGTGCGACCGGCCAGGCCGGCCACCATGAACAGCGGCCGGCGCCCGCCCAGCGGCTCCCAGCTGCGCGCCGTGTCCATCGCCAGTTGCAGCACCGGCTCGTACAGGCCGACGTCGCGGATGGCGAACTGGGTGGAGTGCACGCCCACGGCCACGCCGCCGGCGCCGGCGTCGAGGTAGTAGCGCGTCATCGCCCGCTGGCGGCGCTCGTCCAGGCGGCGGTCGGCGTCGAGCGCGAGCAGGTGTGCGGGGATGGCGGTGCCCTGGCGCAGCAGGGCGAGCGATTCGGCTGGGATGGAGGAACGGTGCATCTCAATACTTTCCATCGCGGGCCTCGTAGTGCGTGGGCTTGTCCAGGCTGGCGCCGCCGCGTGCCACCCAGTCGGCTGTCCAGTCCAGCATCGTCTCCAGACCCACGCGCGGCGCACCGAACAGACGGAACGCCTCGGCGCAGTCCACCAGCCAGGCGGTCGGTGCCTCCTGGCCCTGCAGCACCGGGGCGATGCCCAGGCGCTGGCCCAGCCCCGCGGCGACGTCGCGGATCGCGATCTTGGGGCCGCTGATGTTGAGCGCGCTGGTCGGCGAGTCGCAATGCGCCAGGGCGCGCAGCGACCAATCGTTCGCCTCGCCCTGCCAGATAACGTTGGCATGGCCCATCGACAGGTCGATCGGCGCGCGCTGCACGATCTTGCGCGCCACGTCGTGCAGCACGCCGTAGCGCATGTCGATCGCGTAGGACAGCCGCAGCAGCCGCCCCGGCGTGCCGCACTGGTGCGAGAAGTGCTCGAACATGCGTTCGCGCGCCACGCAGGAGTTGGCGTACTCGCCCGACGGCGCGGTGGGCGGCACCGACTCGGCCGCGCCGGGTCCGGCCGTGCCGACGAACGGGTACACGCAGGCGGTGGAGAAGGCCACGATGCGGGATCGCGCATAGCGTTCGGCCACCAGCGCCGGCACGTGCGCGTTCATGGCCCAGGTCAGCCATTCGCTGCCGGTCGAGCCGAACTTGCGGCCGGCCATGAAGACGATGTTGGGCGCATCGGGCAGCTGCTGCAGCGCCTGGCGCGAGAGCAGGTCCGCCTCGATGCATTCGATGCCGTCGCGCTCCAGCTCCTCGCGCAACCCAGGCTGCGAGAAGCGGGCCACGCCGATCACGCCCCGCGCGGGGTCGGCGCGCCTGGCCATGCGCGCGAGCGTCGGCCCCATCTTGCCGCCCACGCCCAGCACCATCAGGTCGCCGGGGACGGTGCGCAGGTCGGCGATGAGCTCGGCGGAGGGTTCGGACAGCGCGGCTTCCAGTTGCGCGACGTCGTCAAAGCGGGCGGGAAGAGTCATGGGCAACCTCGGGGACATCGAAGCGCCCGATCTTTTCACCAATAGGTGAATTAGGGCCACCCGGGAGAACACCTAAGACCAAAGGCAGCCGGCTAAGATCGCGCCAGTCAACCCAACCAAGCCCATGGCGTCCACCAACTCTTCCTCCGCCCCGCAGATCGCGGGCCACCTGCTGGTCGAATGCCTGGCGGCCCAGGGCGTGACGCATGCCTTCGGCGTGCCGGGCGAAAGCTTCCTGGCGGTGCTCGACGGTTTCCACGCGTACCGCGACCGCATCCAGTTCGTCACCAACCGGCAGGAGGGCGGCGCCGCCTTCATGGCCGATGCGCACGGCAAGATGACCGGCCGCCCCGGCGTGTGCTTCGTCACGCGCGGGCCGGGCGCCACCAATGCCTCGATCGGCGTGCACACCGCGTTCCAGGACTCCACGCCGATGGTGCTGTTCGTTGGCGACGTGGCCGCCGACCAGCGCGACCGCGAGGCCTTCCAGGAGCTGGACTACGGCACCTTCTTCGGCCCCAGCACGCGCGGCATGGCCAAGCGCGTGGAGCGCATCGACGACCCGGCCCGCATTCCCGAATACGTGGCGCGCGCCTTCGCCACCGCCATGAACGGCCGCCCCGGCCCGGTGGTGCTGGCGCTGCCCGAGGACATGCTGGTGAAGGCGACCGGTGCGCGGCCCCTGCCGCGCGTGGAGCCGGTGGCGGCCTGGCCCGATCCGCACGCGATGCAGCAGCTGCGCGAATTGCTGCTGGCCGCGAAGAAGCCGTTCGTGATCGCCGGCGGCACCGGCTGGACGCAGGCATCGGCGCAGGCGCTGCAGCAGTTCGCCGAGAACTGGAAGCTGCCGGTGGGCAACGCGTTCCGCTTCCAGGACACCTTCGACAACCACCACCCGCTGTACGCCGGCGACGTCGGCATCGGCATCAACCCGAAGCTGGCGGCACGCGTCAAGGACGCCGACCTGATCCTGGCGCTGGGCCCGCGCCTGGGCGAGATGACGACCAGCGGCTACACGCTGCTCACGCCGCCCAAGGCAGCGCAAACGCTGGTGCACGTGCACTCCGGCGCCGAGGAGCTCAACCGCGTCTACCACGCCGACATCGCCATCCAAGCCTCGATGGCCGTTGCCGCGCTCGCGCTGCTGCGCGACGTGCCCGCGCCGGCCGAAGTGCCCTGGGCCGCGTGGGCCGAGGCGGCGCATGCCGACTACGAAGCCAACATGGTGCCGCAGCCGCTGCCGGGCGCGATCGACATGCCGGCCATCGTCGCCCTGCTGCAAAAGCACCTGCCCGCCGACGCGGTGCTGACCAACGGCGCCGGCAACTTCGCCAGCTGGGTGCACCGCTTCTTCCGCTTCCACGGCCTGGCCAAGGGCCACAAGACGCAGCTGGCGCCCACGGTGGGTGCCATGGGCTACGGCGTGCCGGGCGGCATCGCCGCCAGCATCGTGAGCGGGCGCACGGCGTTCACCATCGCGGGCGACGGCGACTTCCTGATGAACGGGCAGGAGCTGGCCACGGCGGTGCAGCACGGCGGCAAGAGCATCGTGCTGCTGCTCAACAACGGCATGTTCGGCACCATCCGCATGCACCAGGAGCGCGAGTACCCGGGCAACGTCAGCGGCACGCAGCTGGCCAACCCCGACTTCGCCGCGCTGGCGCGCGCCTACGGCTATGCCGGCGTTCGCATCACCCGCACCGAGGAGTTCGAGCCGCAACTGCTCGCCGCGCTGGAACGCGGGCAGGGCACGCTGATCGAGGTGACCTTGGATCCCGAGGTGATCTCCACGCGCGGCACCCTGAGCGCGATCCGCCAGGCCGCGCTCAAGGACGGCAAGTAGGCGGCCTCAACGCAGCCGCCGACGCACCCTAGCGCGCCGCGACCGGGCGCTGCATGCGGCAGGTGGTGGGCAGCATCACCGTCTGCGGCGCCAGGCTGCGGTCGGGCTTCCAGCCGTAGCCGGTGTCCTCCTCGTCGAAGCGCACGTCGCGGCCGTTGGCCTTGGCCCAGGTGGACAGGAACAGGGTGCCCTGCACCTGGTGGTCCTCGGCGCGCATGGTCACGTCGCCGCCCGCGAAGCCGCGGATGCTGAGGTTCTCCAGCGCCAGCGCCACCTTCAGCGGCTCGGTGGAGCCCGCTTTGGCGATGGCTTTGGTCAGCATCGCGACGATGGTGTAGGTGGGCGTGGCGTAGAAGTTTTCCTTGTACTTGCGCCGGAACGCCTCCTGCACGTCCTTGCCCGGGAAGTTCTCGATGTTGGCGTGCCAGTTGCCGATCTGCTTGACCCTGCCCACCTCGTCCGCGCCCATGGTGTTCATAACCCCGCTCGACATGCCTGCGTAGTAGGTATAGAAGGTCGCCTTCAGGTCCGCCTCGCGCGCCGCCTTGATCAGCAGCGCCAGGTCGGAGCCCCAGTCGCCGGTGAGCACGGTGTCGGCGCCCGACGCCTTGATGCGCGCCACGTAGGGCGAGAAGTCCCGCACGCGGCCGATCGGGTGGAGTTCGTCGCCGACGATCTCGACGTCGGGGCGCTTGCGCTGCAGGAACTCGTGCGCGGCGCGCGACACCTGGCGGCCGAAGCTGTAGTCCTGGCCCACCAGGTAGACCTTCTTCACGTTCGGGTCGGCCGCCATCAGGCTGGTCAGGCCCTCCATCTTCATGTCGACGTGCGCGTCGAAGCGGAAATGCCAGAAGCTGCACTTCTGGTTGGTGAGGTCGGGGTCGACCGCCGCATGGTTGATGAACAGCACCTCGCGGCCGGGGTTGCGCGCGTTGTGGTCGTTCAGCGCCTCGATCAGCACGGCGGCGATCTCCGAGCTGGTGCCCTGCGCGACGTAGCGGTAGCCCTGGTCGATGGCGGTCTTCAGCAGCGCCAGCGACTCCTGCGGGCTGCCCTTGTTGTCGAAGCCGGTGAACTCGAGCGTGTGGCCGGCGCCAGTCCAGTTCTCCCGCGCGGCGGTCTCCGCGAAGGTCTGGTAGCTGCGCAGCAGGTTGTGGCCGGTGGCCCCCAGCGGGCCCGACATCATCTCGATCATGGCGATGCGCACGGTCTCCGCATGGGTGGCGGGCGCGGCGAGCGCCAGCAGGAGTGCGAGCGCGCCGAACAGGCGCCTGGGCGGCAGTGTCATGGGTTCCCCTGGTGTGTAGTGGACATGCGTCCGCTGCGGACCCATGCGCCGGGGATCATAGGCCAGGGCGCTTGCCGCGCGTTTGCGCGCCGCAACAGAAAAGGGCCGCTTGCGCGGCCCTTCGGATGCCCGGGGGACCCGGTTTACTTCACGTGCTTGCCGATCAGGCCGGCCATCTCGAACATGGACACCTGCGGCTTGCCGAAGAGTTCCTTCAGCTTCGCGTCGGCGTTCACCATGCGCTTGTTGGCGGCGTCCTGCAGCTTGTTCTTCTTGATGTAGGCCCACAGCTTGCTCACGATTTCCGTGCGCGGCAGCGGAGCGCTGCCGACCACTGCGGACAGCGCTGCGTCGGGCGTCAGCGGCTTCATGAACGCGGCGTTCGGGGTGCGCTTCTTGGCGGGGGCCTTGGCAGCGGCCTTCTTGGCCGGAGCTGCCTTCTTCGCTGCCGGAGCCTTCTTCGCGGGAGCGGCCTTCTTGGCCGGAGCCGCCTTCTTCGCCGCCGGAGCCTTCTTCGCGGGAGCGGCCTTCTTTGCCGGAGCCGCCGCCTTCTTCGCGGGAGCAGCCTTCTTTGCGGGCGCTTTTTTCGCCGCAGCTTTTTTCGCAGTTGCCATTTTGATTTTTCCTTCTAGAAGTTGATGTCAACCAGTGGAAAACATCGCTCGCACTGGCACTGCGGATGCTAATGGAGAAAAACCCCGTTTCCAAGGGAAAAACGGGGTTTTTCGCTGGAGCCTGTTGTTTTTTTTAGTGGGCGCGCGGGGTCGTTTTCCCTCTGAAGATGAGGAACACGCCCAGCAGGATCACGCCGCAGGCGATCCACTCGCCGCGCGTGACCGCTTCATTGGCGGCGGCGATGCCCAGGAGCAGCGCGATCAGCGGATTCACGAAGGCATAGCTGGTGGCCATCGCGGGGCTCGCATGGCCCAGCAGGTACATGTAGGCGCTGAACGCGATGAGCGAGCCGAACACCACCAGGTACGCCCACGCGAGTGCCGCCTGCGGCTGCGGCGGCCACGCGAACTGTTCACCCAGCACGAGAGAAATCACCATCAAGATCGCGCCGCCGCACAACATTTCGCTGGCGAACCCGCTCGGCCCGGCGGCCAGCGGCAGCCGCGTGGAAGACAGCACCGAGCCGAGCGACCAGGCCAGGGTGGCGCCGCTGATGAAGGCCAGCCCCGCCGGCGAGGCGGAGAAGCTGGCGCCGCGCACCAGCAGCAGCACGCCTGCGATGCCGACCACCATGCCGGCGAATTCCAGCCGGCTGGGCCGCTGCCCGAACAGCAGGCCCCAGCCGCAGACCATCATCGGCACCACGGCGATGAAGGAGGCGATGAGGCCCGAGCCGATGTGCTGCTCGGCGCTGGCCACCATGCCCATGCCGGCGCCGAGCATCAGGCCGCCGACGACGGCGGCATTGCGCCATTCGCGCCGGGTCGGCCAGGGTGTCGGCGCGGCGCTGGCGCGGCCCGAGCACCAGCGCACCCAGGCCATGAGCAGGACGCCGGCGGCGAGGAAGCGCGTGCCCATCTGGAAGAACGGCGGAAAGCTGTCCAGGGCGACGCGGATGGCGAAATAGGTGGAGCCCCAGACCAGGTAGCAGGCGAGCAGGGCGGCGATGAGCAGGCGGGGCGGGGAGCCGGCGGCTGCGCGGCGGAGGACGGCGGTGTTCATGGGCGCAAATCGTAGGTTGTGCTGCCGTTTTGCTCCATGCAGAATCCAAGGTCCGAAGCCCTGCGCTCCTTTATTTTCAAGGCCAATGCCCGCTTTCACCGAAACTCCCGAACTCGATGCCTACGACGGCCGCATTCTTGCCGAACTGCAGCGCGACGCGCGCATCACCATGGCGGAGCTGGGCCGCCGCGTGCACCTCAGCCAGCCGGCGGTGACCGAGCGCGTGCGCAAGCTGGAGGTGGGCGGCTTCATCAAGGGCTACCGCGCGGTGGTCGACTACACGCGGCTGGGCTACGGCATCCGCGCTCTGGCGCGCGTGGGCCGCGTGGAATACGCGCGGGTGGTCAAGCTGATCGAGCAGACGCCCGAGGTGGTGAATGCCTTCAACGTGACCGGCGAGGACAGCTGGATCCTGGAGATCGCCGTCATCGACGTCGAGCACCTCGACGCGGTGGTCACCAAGTTCTGTATCCTCACGGAAACCTCCACCTCCATCGTGCTGAACATGCCGCGCGAAAACGCGGTGGTGCTGCCGGCACGGCGCGAGAACATCAAACCCGCCATCCGAAAGGTCACCGGCCGATGAACCAGCCCACCACCCCCGCCGACTTCAACACCTGCGACCTGTGCGACGCGCACGAGAAGGACGATCCGCCCGGCTTCGCGGCGCTGCCGCCGGTGTTCCGCGACTACGGACCCACGCCGCGCTTCGCGGGCCAGGTCAGCACGGTGCGCTGCTTCGAGGACAACACCAAGGTCAAGGAAGCGGTGGAGTCGCCCGGCAACGGCCGGGTGCTGGTGGTGGACGGCGGCGCCTCGGTGCGGCGCGCGCTGGTGGGCGGCATCCTCGCCACGGCGGCGCGCAGGAACGGCTGGGCCGGCATCGTGATCGACGGCGCGGTGCGCGACGCGGCGGAACTGCGCGCGGCGGGCATCGGCGTGAAGGCGCTGGCGCTCATGCCGCACCGCTCCACAAAGCGCGACGAGGGCGCGCGCGACGTACCGGTGACGGTGCAGGGCGTGGCCGTGCGCCCCGGCGACTGGCTCTATGCCGACGAGGACGGCATCGTGGTCAGCCCGCGGCCCTTGACCTGACGGGCAAGGTCGCCAGCAGCACGCCGGCCAGCGCGACGACGAAGGCGACCAGCTGCAGCGTGCTCAGGTTCTCGCCGAGCGCGAACAGCCCGACCAGCGCGGCGGACACCGGCAGCATGACGGTGAACACGCCGCCTTGCGACGCCGGCACGGCCTTCAATCCGGTCATCCACAGCCACACGGTCCACACGCTGGCCGCCAGCGAGTAGAAAGCCAGCAGCAGCCAGATGCCGGGCCGCACGCCGGCGAAGTCGAAGTCCAGCGCCGCATACAGGCCGAACGGCGTGACCAGCACGAAGCCCCACAGGTTGATCAACGACGAGATGCGCTTGGGGCCCAGCGCGCCGGTCAGCGTCTTGCCGATCACCGCGTACGAGGCCTCGCACAGCACGGCGCCGAACACCAGCAGGTGCCCGAGCATGGAGCGGGAGTCGTCGGCCGCGCTGGCAACGGCGCCGTGCGCGTCCGGCTTGGCCAATGCCAGCAGCGCGATGCCGGTCATGGCGCATGCAATCGCGGCCCAAGTGCGCGGCATGATGCGCTCGCGCAGGAAGATCCAGCTGAGCAGCGCGACCGCGGCCGGAATGGCCGCCATGATCACGCCGGCCGAGACCGCGCTGATCATGCTCACGCCGTACAGCATGCAGATGGAGAACAGGAAGTTGCCGAGGAAGGACTCCAGGAACAGCAGCCAGCGCATGCGGGGCGTCAGCGGCGCCTCGCTCGCCGGGCGGCGCAGCCAGGGCAGCATGGCCAGCCCGCCGATGCCGAAGCGCATCCAGGCCAGCAGGAAGATGGGAATCGCTGCGGCAAGCGGCTTGGACAAAGCCACGTAGCTGCCCACCAGCGACATGCTCAGGGCCAGGCAGCCGTAGGCGACCGGGCGGCTGGGAGTCAGGCTCATCGACAATCCGGGGTTGCGAAAGACGCGGATGATGCCCCAAGACGATCCCACACACCCACACACCACGATCGCGGCCGTGCCCGGCGCGTCCGTGCCGCGCCGCGTGTTCGTCTACGGCACCCTGCGCCGCGGCGGCGCCAACGACATCAACCTGCTGCGCCCGGCGCCGCGCCACGTGGGCATGGGAGAAGTGCGCGGCGTGCTCTACCACTTCGGCTGGTATCCCGGCCTGGCGCTGGGCGGCGAGGAAGCCGTGACGGTGGTGGGCGAGGTCTACGAAATCGCACCGGACCTGGAGACGGTGCTGGACGGCATCGAGGAGATCGTGCCGGGCAGTGCGGACAGCGAATACATCAAGCGCGAGATCGACGTGGACATGCTGGGCACCGCGGTGCACTGCCTGGTGTACGAGATCAACCCCGAACGGGTGCGCGGCCGCCAGCCGATCGGGCACGGCGACTGGATCCTGTTTCACAGCGGGTGATGTGTCTTCCGCATTGTGAAATACTCAAATGCTGCAGCGCGCCAAAATTTCTCAATACAAGAAACGATTTTTCGCATTGAGAAATGAAGTCCGCAAGCCGTTGATTTGAAACGAATGAAAATATCTCTTGTATAAGACACAAGAGCTGCACGGAGTCTTGTAGAAGACTTAAAGTTCACCCATCGGCACTGCTTTTGCGTGCCCCCGGTTTTACCGACATCAAATGGAGTGAACGCATGACTTCCTGGACCCACCTCTCGCGCGAACAGCAGATTGCCCAGCTGGAAAAAGACTGGGCCGAAAACCCGCGCTGGAAAGGCATCAAGCGCGGCTACAAGGCCGCCGACGTGGTGCGCCTGCGCGGCTCGCTGCAAATCGAACACACGCTGGCCAAGCGCGGCGCCGACAAGCTGTGGAACCTGATCAACACCGAGCCCTTCGTCAACTCGCTGGGCGCGCTGACCGGCAACCAGGCCATGCAGCAGGTCAAGGCCGGCCTGAAGGCGATCTACCTGTCGGGCTGGCAGGTGGCGGGCGACGCCAACAGCAACGGCGAGATGTACCCCGACCAATCGCTGTACTCGGTGGACTCGGTGCCCAAGGTCGTGAAGAAGATCAACGCCACCTTCGCCCGCGCCGACCAGATCCAGTGGAGCGAAGGCAAGGCCCAGGGCGATGAGGGCTACGTCGACTACTTCGCGCCCATCGTGGCGGATGCCGAAGCCGGTTTCGGCGGCGTGCTGAACGCCTTCGAGCTGATGAAGGCCATGATCGAGGCGGGTGCCGCCGGCGTGCACTTCGAAGACCAGCTGGCTGCCGCCAAAAAGTGCGGCCACATGGGCGGCAAGGTGCTGGTGCCCACGCGCGAAGCGGTGTCCAAGCTGGTGGCGGCGCGCCTTGCGGCCGACGTGATGGGCACGCACACCGTGCTGCTGGCCCGCACCGACGCGGAAGCGGCCGACCTGGTGACCAGCGACGTGGACGAGAACGACAAGCCCTTCTTCACCGGCGAGCGCACGATCGAAGGCTTCTACCGAAGCAAGAACGGCGTCGAGCAGGCGATCAGCCGCGGCCTGGCCTATGCCGAGTATGCCGACCTGATCTGGTGCGAAACCGGCACGCCCGACCTCGCGTTCGCCAAACAGTTCGCCGACGCCATCCACGCCAAGTTCCCGGGCAAGCTGCTGGCCTACAACTGCTCGCCGTCCTTCAACTGGAAGAAGAACCTGGACGACGCCACCATCGCCAAGTTCCAGAAGGAACTGGGCGCCATGGGCTACAAGTTCCAGTTCATCACGCTGGCCGGCTTCCACAGCCTGAACTACTCGATGTTCGAGCTGGCCTACGGCTACGCCCGCAGCAACATGAGCGCCTTCGTCGAGCTGCAGCAAAAGGAGTTCGCCGCCGCCGAGAGGGGCTTCACCGCGGTGAAGCACCAGCGCGAGGTGGGCACCGGCTACTTCGACGCGGTGACCACCACCATCGAGGCGCAGGCCTCCACGGCCGCGCTGAAGGGCTCGACCGAGGACGCGCAGTTTTTCGACGAGAAGAAGGCCGCGTAAGCGGCGGCGCCTGGCCGCGCGCCACGAAGCCCCGGGCGGTCCCCGGGGCTTTTTTTCGTCACATCGCCTTGTAGAAGATGTAGTCGGCCTGGTACTTCACCACCTGCTTGCCGCCGGCGTTCGCCGCGCCGCAGGCCGCTGCCGGGGCCACGCCGCCGACGGTGGACACACGCTGGATGTGGCTCACGCCGCTCATCGCACCGCTGCCCATGGCGGGATTGGCCTTGACCAGCTGCATCGGGATGTTGCCGGCTGCGGCCGGCGCGACGGCCAGTTGCGTGCCCGTCAGCTTGGAGCCGTCCATGGATTCCCAGGTGGCGGGCGGGCCGTAATACTTGCCGAGCATCTTGCCGCCGCGGTCCATCAGCTTCGCGTCGGGGCCGACGAACACCCACTCGAATTCACCGGCCGCGGCCGCCTTGGCGCGGCATTCGTAGGTGATGTCGCCGGCGCCGACGGTTTCCATCGCCACCCTGTGGCCGGCAGGCACTTGCACGGCGGCGGGCAAGGCCGACTGGTCGTAGGGCTTCATCATCGGTTGGGAGGCGCAGGCGGCAAGGGCGGCAACGGCCGCGGCGGCGAGGGAAATGCGAAGCATCGGGGGACTCCTTCTTGGATAGGTTGTCGAGGCGCCTTCGGAAACCGCGGCGGCCGCGCTGTGTACGCGGCTGAGGACGAGGTGGATTCAAGCGCCGGGCAATCGCGGTCGCGCCGGGTTAAAATCCGCGCTTCCCCGCGAAACGACGTCCATCCGCGGGACACAAGAGCGAGAAAGGCATGCTGGTTATGACACCGCGAACTACTTCCGAAGGGTTCACGACTCCTTGAGGGTCGGCGGTCGCGCGTGCACTGAATCGTTTCGGGTTCGTCCAACAAAAGCGCGGCTGCAGACCGCGCTTTTTGCTTTCGACGAAATGCTTTTCACCATGATCAAAGTCACGCTTCCCGA
Source organism: Ramlibacter sp. (assembly GCF_013697775.1). GTDB lineage: Bacteria > Pseudomonadota > Gammaproteobacteria > Burkholderiales > Burkholderiaceae_C > Ramlibacter. The sequence continues at coordinate 22,490 of NZ_JACCWG010000045.1, forward strand.
CGGTTCCCAGCGCGAATATCCCGGCCCTGTCACGGTGGGCGAGGTTGCCGCCTCCATCGGCCCCGGCCTGGCCAAGGCAGCCCTTGCCGGCAAGGTCGACGGCAAGGTAGTCGATACCAGCTTCACCATCGCCCACGACGCCCAGGTTGCCATCATCACTCTCAAGGACCCCGAGGGCCTGGACGTGATCCGCCACTCCGCGGCCCACCTGCTGGCCTATGCCGTCAAGGAGCTGTACCCCGAGGCGCAGGTGACCATCGGTCCCGTCATCGAGCACGGCTTCTTCTACGACTTCGCCTACAAGCGGCCTTTCACGCCCGAGGACTTGGTGGCCATCGAAAAGCGCATGGCTGAACTCGCCGCCAAGGACGAACCCGTGACCCGCCGCGTGCTGCCGCGCGACGAGGCGGTGGCGCACTTCAAGAGCATCGGCGAGAACTACAAGGCCGAGATCATCGCCAGCATCCCGCAGGGCGAGGACGTGTCGCTCTACCGCGAAGGCGGCTTCGAGGACCTGTGCCGCGGCCCGCACGTGCCCAGCACCGGCAAGCTGAAGTTCTTCAAGCTCATGAAGGTGGCCGGCGCCTACTGGCGCGGCGACCACCGCAACGAGATGCTGCAGCGCGTCTACGGCACGGCGTGGGCCACCAAGGAGGAACTGCAGCAGTACCTGACGATGCTCGAGGAGGCCGAGAAGCGCGACCACCGCAAGCTCGGCCGCGAGCTGGACCTGTTCCACATCGACGACGTGGCGCCCGGCGTGGTGTTCTGGCATCCCAAGGGCTGGGCCATCTGGCAGGCGGTGGAGCAGTACATGCGCGGCGTCTACCGCGCCACCGGCTACCACGAGGTCAAGGGTCCGCAGATCCTGGACCGCAGCCTGTGGGAGAAGACGGGCCACTGGCAGAACTACCGCGAGAATATGTTCACCACGGAGAGCGAGAAGCGCGACTACGCACTCAAGCCGATGAACTGCCCGGGCCACGTGCTGATCTTCAAGCAGGGCATCAAGAGCTACCGCGACCTGCCGCTGCGCTATGGCGAGTTCGGGCAGTGCCACCGCAACGAGCCCTCCGGCGCGCTGCACGGCATCATGCGGGTGCGCGGCTTCACCCAGGACGACGGCCACGTGTTCTGCACGGAAGACCAGATCCTGGAAGAGTGCGTTGCCTACACGGCCCAGTTGCAGAAGGTCTACAAGGACTTCGGCTTCACCGATATCCTCTACAAGGTGGCCACGCGGCCGGACAACCGCGTCGGTGCGGACGAGCTGTGGGACAAGGCCGAGCATGCCGTCATGGAAGCGCTGCGCCGCTCCGGCGTGGACTTCGTCATTTCCCCGGGCGACGGCGCCTTCTACGGCCCGAAGATCGAATACACGCTGAAGGACGCGCTGGGCCGCCAGTGGCAGTGCGGCACCATGCAGGTGGACTTCAACACGGCCGAGCGCCTGGGGGCGGAGTACGTCACCGAAACCAGCGAGCGCGCCCACCCGGTGATGCTGCACCGCGCTGTGGTGGGCAGCCTGGAACGTTTCATCGGCATGCTGCTCGAACACCACGCCGGCGCTTTGCCCGCATGGCTGGCGCCGGTGCACGCGGTTGTGCTCAATATCACGGACCAGCAGGCCGATTACGCCCGGGAAGTCGCCAAAACTCTGCTGGATCAAGGGCTTAGAGTGGAGCTCGACCTTCGCAACGAGAAAATCACGTATAAAATACGAGAGCATTCGCTGCAAAAGCCGCCTTACCTCCTGGTCGTTGGTGACAAGGAGCGGGCGGCTGGTGCCGTCGCAGTGCGCGCCAGGGGCAACCAGGACCTGGGTGTCATGTCCGTGGAAGACTTCTCGAAGAGGCTTCTGGCGGACATCGCAAGCAAGAGCTGACTCTTCACTCGGTGAAGGCTGCAGCCCGCGCGCACGAAAGCGGTTTCGCTACAGTTATTGTAGCTAATTGATTTAGGAACAAAGACCATCGCTACTGAATTTCGCGACCGCCGCCAGCGCGAGGAACGCAAGCACCGACTGAACCGGGAAATCATGGCCCCGGAAGTCCGCTTGTCCGGGCCCAACAACGAGCCCCTGGGCATCGTGAGCCTGCAGGAAGCCCTGCGCCTGGCTGGCGAAGCCGACGTCGACCTGGTTGAAATTGCCGCGACTGCCGTTCCGCCGGTATGCCGGCTGATGGACTACGGCAAGTTCAAATACCAGGAACAGAAGAAGGCCGCCGAAGCGAAGTCGAAGCAGACGGTCATCGAAATCAAGGAAATCAAGTTCCGCCCGGGCACGGACGATGGCGACTACAACATCAAGTTGCGCAACATCCGACGTTTCCTGGCCGAAGGCGATAAATGCAAGATCACGCTGCGCTTTCGCGGCCGCGAGATCACGCACCAGGAAATCGGCATGGCGCTGCTGCAGCGCCTGCGCGACGACCTGGCGGACACGATCATCGTGGAGCAGTTCCCGAAGCTGGAAGGCCGGCAGATGATCATGATGATCGCCCCGGGCAAGCGCAAGCTGCCCCCAGCCAAGCCGGCCGAAGCGGCGGCCAGCCCGTCGCCCGCGACGACGGCCTGAAGCGAAAAAGAAAACGGTTCAGTGATCCAGCGGTTGGTCGCCGCTGGTGAACGGATGGCGAGTGCAAACTCGCCGCAAAAGTGGCGAATTCAAAACTCGCCGCGACAAGTGGCTCGGGGCCATCAAGACGCGAAGGATTCGCGGCGCCTCACGAGCACAAAGTAGAAGGAGCATTCACATGCCCAAAATGAAGACCAAGAGCGGCGCGAAGAAGCGCTTTCGCGTGCGTCCCGGCGGGACGGTCAAGCGTGGTCAAGCCTTCAAGCGCCACATCCTGACCAAGAAGTCCACCAAGAACAAGCGCCACCTGCGCGGTGCCGTCAGCGTGCATGAGACCAATATGGGTCACATGGCGCAGATGCTGCCGTTCGCAGGCCTGTAACCCACCAGACGAAGAAGGAGAACACACATGCCTCGCGTCAAACGTGGTGTCACGGCTCGCGCCCGCCACAAGAAGGTCCTCGCCCTAGCCAAGGGTTTCCGCGGTCGCCGCGGTAATGTCTTCCGCATCGCCAAAGAAGCGGTGATGAAGGCGGGGCAATATGCCTACCGCGACCGCCGTGCCAAAAAGCGCGTCTTCCGCCAGCTCTGGATCGCCCGTATCAACGCGGCGGCCCGTTTGAATGGCCTGACGTACAGCCAGTTCGCCAACGGCATCCGCAAGGCCGGTATCGAGATCGACCGCAAGGTCCTCGCCGATATCGCCGTGCATGACCCGGTGGCATTTACCGGCATCGTGGAGCAAGTCAAGGCCAGTCTGGCTGCTTGAGTTCACGGCGGGTGCCGCCCGAGCGGCGCCCGGTGCACACAAAAAGACAGGGGCTAGGGCTTGCCAGCGCTAGCCCCTTTTTCATTTGCGCGAAAGATCCATGACTGAGCTCGATTCCATCGTCGACGCCGCGCGCGCCGCGCGCGCCGCGTTCGCCCAGGCGTCCACGCCCGCGGAACTGGAGAACGCCAAGGCGCAGTTCACCGGCAAGTCCGGCCGCATCACCGAGCTGATGAAGGGCATGGGCGCCCTCTCGGTGGAAGAGAAGAAGACCCGCGGCGCGGCCATCAACCAGGCCAAGCAGGCGATCGAGGCGGCGCTGAACGCGCGCCGCCAGGCGCTTGCCGAAGCCGAACTGGAACTGCAGCTGAAGGCCGAGGCGCTGGACGTGTCCTTGCCCGGGCGCATGCGCGAGCCCGGCGGGCTGCATCCGGTCACGCTGACCCTGGAGCGCATCGAGCGCATCTTCGCCAGCATGGGCTTCGACGTGGCCGACGGCCCCGAGGTCGAGAGCGACTGGCACAGCTTCACCTCGCTGAACAACCCGCCCAACCATCCGGCGCGCTCGATGCAGGACACGTTCTACGTGGACATCAAGGGCGACGACGGCATTCCCTACAACCTGCGCCCGCACACCAGCCCGATGCAGGTGCGCTACGCCCACCAGCACATCAAGAAGCACGCGGAGCTGGTGAAGTCCGGCCAGGCCATGCCCGAGATCCGCGTGATCGCGCCGGGCCGCACCTACCGCGTGGACAACGACGCGACGCACTCGCCGATGTTCCACCAGTGCGAAGGCCTGTGGCTGGGCGAGAACGTGAGCTTCAAGGACCTGAAGGTCGTGTTCACCGAGTTCTGCCGCCGCTTCTTCGAGACCGACGACCTGGCGCTGCGCTTTCGGCCCAGCTTCTTCCCGTTCACCGAACCCAGCGCGGAGATCGACATCCAGTTCGCCGGCGGCCCGCTGGCCGGGCGCTGGCTGGAAGTCGCGGGCTCCGGCCAGGTGCACCCGAACGTGGTGCGCAACATGGGCCTGGACCCGGAGAAGTCGATCGGCTTCGCCTTCGGCATGGGCCCCGACCGCCTCACCATGCTCCGCTACGGCGTGAACGACCTGCGCCTGTTCTTCGACGGCGACATCCGTTTCCTGCGCCAATTCCGCTAACCGACCGCGACGACAAGAACATGCAATTCCCCGAGTCCTGGCTGCGCGAGTTCTGCAACCCGCCGCTCGACGCGAAGCAGATCGCCGACGTGCTCACCATGGGTGGGCTGGAGGTCGAAGACCTGCGCCCGGTCGCGCCGCCGTTTTCCAAGGTGGTGGTCGGCGAGATCAAGGAAGCGGTGCAGCACCCCAACGCCGACCGCCTGCGCGTGTGCCAGGTAGACGTCGGCACGGGCACTTTGCTGAACATCGTGTGCGGCGCGCCGAACGCGCGCGTGGGCATCCGCGTGCCGACCGCCCTGGTCGGCGCCGAGTTGCCGCCCGGCGACGACGGCAAGCCGTTCCAGATCAAGACCGGCAAGCTGCGCGGCGTGGAGAGCCAGGGCATGCTGTGCTCGGCGCGCGAACTCAAGCTGAATGAAGACCACTCCGGCCTGATGGAACTCGCGCGCGACGTGCCGCTGGGTGCCGACGTGCGCGAGCTGCTGCAACTGGACGACCACGTCTTCACGCTCAAACTCACGCCCAACCTCGCGCACGCGCTCAGCGTCTACGGCGTGGCGCGCGAGCTGGCGGCTTTGACCGGCGCGCCGCTCGCGCAGCCGGCGTTCCCCGCCGTGCAGCCCGCGCACGACCAGCGCATGAAGGTGAAGGTCGAGGCACCCGACCTGTGCGGCCGCTTCTCCGGCCGTGTGGTGCGCAACGTCGACACCAAGGCGCAGACGCCGCGGTGGATGGTGGACCGACTCGCGCGCTGCGGCCAGCGCAGCGTCACGGCACTGGTGGACATTTCCAACTACGTGATGTTCGAGTTCGGCCGGCCTTCGCACATCTTCGACTTCGACAAGATCCACGGCGGCCTCACGGTGCGCTGGGGCCGCAAGGGCGAGCAGCTCAAGCTGCTGAACGGCAACACCATCGAGGCCGACGAGACCGTCGGCGTGATCGCCGACGATGTGCAGGTCGAGTCGCTGGCCGGCATCATGGGCGGCGACGCCACGGCCGTGTCCGACGACACGCGCAACGTCTACGTCGAGGCCGCCTTCTGGTGGCCCGAGTCGGTGCAGGGGCGCTCGCGCCGCTACAACTTCTCCACCGATGCGGGGCACCGCTTCGAGCGCGGGGTCGACCCGAGCACCACGGTCGAACACATCGAGCGCATCACCCAGCTGGTGCTGGACGTCTGCGGCGGCGAAGCCGGCCCGATGGACGACCAAGTGCTGCGCGTGTCCGAGCGCAAGCCGGTGCAGCTGCGCGTGGCGCGCGCCGGCAAGGTGATCGGCATGCCGGTGAGCGTGCAGCAATGCCTGGACGTGTTCCAGCGCCTGGGCGTGCCGGCCGTGCATGACGTCGGCGTGATCACCGTGTCGCCGCCGCCGTACCGCTTCGACCTGTCAATCGAGGAAGACCTGATCGAGGAGGTCGCGCGTGTCGTTGGTTTCGCCAGCCTGCCGGAGACGCCGCCGCTTGCGCCCATCACCGCCAAGCCTGCCACCGAGGCGCGGCGCAGCCCGTTCGCGGTACGGCGCCTGCTGGCCGCGCTGGGCTACCAGGAGACGATCAACTTCAGTTTCGTCGAGGAGCGCTGGGAGCACGAGCTCGCCGGCAACGCCGACCCGATCCGCCTGCTCAATCCGATCGCCAGCACCATGGGCGTGATGCGCTCGTCGCTGGTCGGCTCGCTGCTGCAGGTGCTGAAGTTCAATCTGGACCGCAAGGCCGCGCGCGTGCGCGTGTTCGAACTGGGCCGCGTGTTCCTGCGCGACGGCGCGGTGCAGACCACCGACACCACGGTGCGCGGCGTGCACCAGCCGATGCGCGTGGCGGGCCTGGCGTACGGCGAGCCCGATGGCCTGCAGTGGGGCCGCAAGAGCGGCGGCGCCGATTTCTACGACGCCAAGGGCGACGTCGAGGCGCTGCTGGCGCCGCGGCGCGCCGAGTTCGTGCCGGGCACGCATCCGGCCATGCACCCGGGCCGCTGCGCCATCGTGCGCGTGGACGGCCGCGACATCGGCGTCGTGGGCGAGTTGCATCCGCGCTGGCGCCAGCAGTGGGAGTTCGCGCAGGCGCCGGTGCTGTTCGAACTGGACCTCGACGCCGTGCTCGCGCGCGTGCTGCCGGTGTCGGTGCCGGTGCCGAAATTCCAGCCGGTGGAGCGCGACATCGCCGTGACCGTGAGCGATGGCGTGACGCATGCGGCGCTGATGGAGGCGGTGCATTCGGCCGAGACCGGTGGACTTCTGCGCGACGCGATGCTGTTCGACGTGTACAAGCCGAAGCAGCAGGTGGCGGGCCTCGCCGCCAATGAAAAAAGCCTGGCGGTGCGCTTGACGCTCGCCAGCGACGCGGCCACACTGACCGACGAGCAGATCGATGCGGCCGTCCAGTCGGTGGTGGAGCGCATTGCCAGTCGCCTGGGTGGTCGATTGAGGGGGTGAGATGACCGATCTGACAACAACGACCCAGCGGGACAACAGCATGGAACTGGCGGTGGAGAGCCTGGAGACGCCGGCGCTCACGAAGGCGCAGCTTGCCGAACTGCTGTTCGAGCAGATCGGCCTCAACAAGCGCGAGTCCAAGGACATGATCGACGCGTTCTTCGACCTGGTGTCCACCAGCCTGGTGGAAGGCAAGGACGTGAAGATCTCCGGCTTCGGCAACTTCCAGATCCGCACCAAAGCGCCGCGTCCCGGGCGCAATCCGCGCACCGGCGAAGCCATTCCCATCGAAGCGCGCCGCGTCGTCACCTTCCACGCCAGCCACAAGCTCAAGGAACAGATCCAGGGCTTGCCGGGCGGCGCCGACGGCACGCTGCCGTAACACGTCCTCACAAAAGCAACGATTCGCGCACACTGCGCGTCCCGGCCTTTGTTTTCGCGGCGGGTTAGAGTAACCTAGCAACTCCCCCGCCTACGACATTGATTTCAATGGAGAAATCGCTCCCTTCCATTCCAGCCAAGCGCTACTTCACCATCGGTGAAGTCAGCGAACTATGCGGCGTCAAGCCGCACGTGTTGCGGTATTGGGAGCAGGAATTCACGCAGCTGCGGCCGATGAAGCGGCGCGGCAACCGCCGCTATTACCAGCACCACGAAGTGCTGATGATCCGCCGCATCCGTGACCTGCTGTACGACCAGGGCTTCACCATCAGCGGCGCGCGCAATAAGCTGCAGGAGATCGTGCAGGTCGAGCGCGACAAGCGTCGCGCCGGCGAAGTCATGCTCGAGGGGGTCGAGGTGATCGAGCTCGACGACTCGCGCTTTCCCGATTTCGAAGAGAGCGAACTGACGCCCGAGGCCGACCTGGTCCAGCAGAAGCTGCAGTACGTCAAGCGCGAGCTGTTCGAAATCCGCGACCTGCTGGGGCCCCTGCATTGAGAGCTCCGCGGCACACGCTATAATCGCGGGCTTCGGCGTGTAGCGCAGCCTGGTAGCGCACTTGCATGGGGTGCAAGGGGTCGCGAGTTCGAATCCCGCCACGCCGACCAAGTACAGGAAAGCCGGTCGACCCGAAAGGGTCCGACCGGCTTCTTCTTTGGTGATCTCCACACATACAATCCGCTGCAATGGCCACTGTCGTCTTCGCCGATCTGGTCGGCAGCACCGGGATCTTCGAGCGGCTTGGTGACGAAACCGCCGGACGGTTCGTCACGCAGCTGACCACCGCGTTGTCCAAGACCTTCGAGCAACACAGCGGCCGCGTGGTCAAGCTGCTGGGCGACGGTTTGTTCGTGGTGTTCCCCCGTGAAACCGATGCGCTGGCGGCCTGCGTGGTCATCCAGCAGCGCCTGCAGGACAAGCCGGTCTATGCCGACGGCGGCGGCCGCGGCGCCCCGGTGCAGATGCAGATGGGCCTGGAGGCCGGCGAGGTGGTCGAGATCGACGGCGACTGCTACGGCGATGCGGTCAACAGCGCGGCGCGCCTGGCCGACTTGGCCGGCGCCGACCAGATCCTCACGACGCAGCGCGTGCGCGAAGCCTTGCCCACCGAGCAGCAGCGCCAGCTGCGCAGCCTGGGCCCGATATACCTGCGCGGCAAGAACGAGGGCACCGAGGTGTTCCGCGTCGACTGGCAGCCCGAGCGCGACACCGATGCCACCGTGATGGGCGTGTCGCTGTTCAAGCCCGCGAAGGACGGCGTGCTGGAAATCTCCGCCGCCGGCCAGACGCTGCGGCTGAATCCGCGCGGCGAGCGCCTGACGCTCGGCCGCTCGACCACGGCCTCGCTGGCCATCAACGATTCGCGCGTCTCGCGCATTCACGCCACCGTGGAATGGCGCGGCGGCCACTTCGTTCTGAGCGACGCCTCCAGCTTCGGCACCTGGGTCTACATGGGCAACCAGAGCGAGGCGGTGGTGCTGCGCCGCACCGAGTGCTACCTGGTCGGCCAGGGCCAGATCGCGCTGGGCTGCGACCGCAACGCCGAGGAAGCGCCGGTGGCGCTGTTCTCGGTCAAGGGCTGACGGCACCCGTGGCCACGCTGGACGTCCGCATCGCCGGCCCCGGCTTCGACACGGTGCGGCGCCTGCAGCCGGAGACGCCGCCGCTGGTGATCGGGCGCGACAGCGAGTGCACCGTCTGCCTGCCCGACCCCGAGCGCAACGTGTCGCGCCGCCATCTGAGCGTGTGGAACCAGGACGGCGTGCTGCATTTCCACGTGCTGTCGGTCGTCAACGGCGTGGAGATGCCGTTCGGCGAAGCGCCGCCCGGCGCGCGCGGCGTGCTGCCGGCCGGGCAGGTGCTGAAGCTGGCCGTCTACAGCCTCACCGCGGAGCCGGCCGCCATGGATGCGCAGGAGGATCCATGGTCGGTGTTCGACCACGACAATTCGGGTACCAGCACCACGGTGCCAGGCACCCCGCCGCAGGCGGAGGCCGATCCGTTCGGCGAGTGGGGTTTCGAAAGCACCTTCGGCGGTACGACGGCGGGCCGCGCGCTGGAGGCGGACAAGCTCGCCGTCGCCGGCGACCTCACGCCGTTCTTCCGCGGCATGGGCCTGGACCCCGCAAGCATCGGCGCGCTCAGTGAAGGCGAGATGGAAACCATCGGCCGGCTGGCGCGCGACGCCATGCTGGGCCTGCGCGCCATGCATGCACTGGCCGAGCACGACAAGCAGGAACTGTCTTCCGAAGACCGCACCATGATGGCCGCGCCGCAGTCCAACAACCCGCTGCAGGGTAGTTGGCCGGAAGAGGCGCTGATGCAGTACCTGTTCGGCGGCCGCGCGGCCGGCGTCGGTTTCATGCCGCCGGAGCGCGCGGTGCGCGACGCCATCGGCTCGCTGCGCCTGCACGAAGCGGCGACCAAGGCCGCCATCCGCGCGCTGGCCGAAGGGCTGCTGCGTGAATTCGAACCCGACGCGTTGAAGAAGCGGCTGCTCGGTTCCGGCGCCAGGCTGTTCGAGTCGGCGCGTGCCTGGGACGCCTACACCCGGTATTACGAAGAGCAGAAGCATGATTTGCCGGCCTGGGTCGAGCGCATGCTCGGGAAATATTTCACTGAGGCGTATGTGCGCGAGAGTGTGCGTGCCAAAAGGGGCACGCGGCCCGGCATTCATGGCTGAGGTGCAGGCTAGAATCGGCTTTCCTCCTCCCACGCCGTTGCTGAAGTGAGTCTCAAGAAGCTGGGCCGCTACGAGTTGATCCGCGTTCTTGGCAAAGGCGCGATGGGCGTGGTCTACGAAGGCCGCGACCCCAACCTCGATCGGCGTGTCGCCATCAAGACCGTCAAGGTGGAAAACCTGTCGGAGGAAGCAGCCGCGGAATACGAGCACCGCTTCCGCACCGAAGCCCGCTCGGCCGCGCGCCTGCAGCACCCCAACATCGTCAGCGTCTACGACTCCGACCGGGATGGCGACATCGCCTTCCTGGTGATGGAATACATCCAGGGCGACGACCTCAAGCACCATCTGGACCGCGGCGTGCGCTACTCGCTGGAGCACGCGCTGAAGATGGTGCGCGACCTGCTGAGCGCGCTGGACTACGCGCACAAGCAGAACATCGTGCACCGCGACGTCAAGCCGGCCAACCTGCTCATCGAGCCGGGCGGGCGCGTGAAGCTCACCGACTTCGGCGTGGCGCGCATCCAGGATTCCAGCGAGGCCACGCGCACCCAGGGCAGCATGGTCGGCACGCTGAAGTACATGTCGCCCGAGCAGGTGCAGGGCCAGAAGATCGACACGCGCGCCGACCTGTTCTCGGTGGGCGTGGTGCTCTACCAGCTGCTGACGGACAAGCGCCCGTTCGACGGCGACAACGACTTCTCCATCATCCACCAGATCATCGGCCACAGCCCGCCGCCGTCGAGTTCGTTCAATGCGCGCCTGCCGGCGGCCATCGATGCGGTGGTGGCGCGCGCGCTGGCCAAGGACCGCGAGCAGCGCTTCGCCACCGCGCGCGACTTCGCCTCGGCGCTGCAGTCGGCGATCCGCCGCGCCGAGGACCAGACGGTGGTGCCGCCGGCCGACCCCACCAGGCGCTTCGAGCCCGTGGCCGTCGGCTCGCGCCCCGGCTTCACCCAGCCGGGCCTGGCCACCAATGCGGCAACCTCGCCGCCGACGGTGACGCAGGAGCTGGAGCTGGTCTACTGGAAGGACATCAAGGACTCGGCCGATCCGGAGGAGCTGCAAGGCTTCCTCGACAAATTCCCCGCCGGCATCTATGCCGACCTGGCGCGGCGGCGCATGCGCCGGCTGGCAAGCGGTGCGTCCGCCGATCAGACCGTGCTGATCGGCATGCCCGCCGGCCGCAACACCGACCACGACATGGACGCCACGCGCCTGCGCACCGATGCGTCGCAGCCGTTTGTGATGACGCGCTCCACCGGCGGGCAGGACACGCTGACGGCAACGCAGCCGCTGCCCGGGGCAAGGGCTGCCGCGCTTGCGGCGTCGCAGGCAGCGCAGCCGGTCCCTGCGCGCGCAGCGGCTGAACCGGCTGCGGTGCCTGCGCCGGTGGTCACCAAGCCCGCACCCGTCGTGGCATCCAGCCCCGTGCCGGCGCCGCGCGCCGCGGCGGGCAAGAAAACCTCAATCGCGGTGATCGGCGGCGTAGCCGTCATCGCGGTCGCGGCCATCGCGGCTTTCCTGGCATCGGGGCGCGGAGCGGAGAGGGCGGTGGATGCGGCGGCGCCCGCGGCTTCTGCCCCCGCACCGGTCGCCTCGTCCGTGGCGGCGGCCCCGGTTGCGGCGCCGGCCTCCGCAGAGGCCCCTGCGGCCTCTGCCACCGGGCCAGGCAGCATGTGGGTGGTCAGGGCGCCCGCCAGCGCCGCGGTGGCCGCTGTCGTGCCCGCCAGCGTGCCCAAGCG
>NZ_JACCWG010000057.1 GCF_013697775.1 Ramlibacter sp.
CAGCGCTTCGCCGGCGCTCCACCCCAGTTCGTCAAGCCCGAGGACGCCGTGAAATACCGCCAGGGCGCGCTGTTTGTGCTGTCGCAGCACTTCGGCCGCATCGGCGCCATGGTCAACGGCCGCGCGCCCTATGACGGCAAGGCGGCGGTGGAGCACGCCGAGGTGGTCGCGCAGCTGTCGCGCCTCACGATGGACGGCTTCGCCGCCGGCCCCGACAAGATCTCCGAACGCGCCAAGCCGGAGATCTGGACCGAGGCGGCGCGCTTTCGCGAACACAACGACAAGTTCGTGAGCGAAACGGGCAAGCTGCTGGCGGCGGCCAAGACCAACAACATCACGGCCTTGAAGACCGCTTTCTCGGCCACCGCAGGCACCTGCAAAAGCTGCCACGACGCCTACCGGAACTAGTTCACTTGCAAATCGCTGCGCGATTTGCAAGTGGCTGATCAGTGCGCACGGGCCCGGCAAAGCCGGTTCCCGCCCGCAAGAGGGACCGCGCTGCACGTCGTTACGCGCGGTCCTGAAGACTGCACACCGTTATCGGCAAGGCCGGGCGAAAAGAAATGCAGCATGGCCTCTCCTGGGAAGAGGAACCGGCTCTGCCGGGCCTCTTCCCACTGATCGGCTAATCTTGAAATCGCACAGCGATTTCAAGGTTGATCTCAGTCGTCTTCAGCCGCGGCGATCTCCGGGAACAGCACGTCGGTGTACCCGAAGCGGCTGAAGTCGCGCACCCGCATCGGGTACAGCTTGCCCACCAGGTGGTCGCATTCGTGCTGCACCACGCGCGCATGGAAGCCGTCGGCAGTGCGCTCGATCGGATTGCCTTGCGGATCGAAGCCCGTGTAGCGGATGCTCTTGAAGCGCGGCACCACGCCGCGCAGGCCGGGCACCGACAGGCAGCCCTCCCAGTCCTCCTCCTCGGCATCGCCCAGCGGCACGATCACCGGATTCAGCAGCACCGTGCGCGGCACGGGCGGCGCATCTGGATAGCGCGGGTGCGCCGCGCCGGTGCCGAAGATCACCAGTTGCAGGTCCACGCCGATCTGCGGCGCGGCCAGGCCGGCGCCCTTGGCGGCATGCATGGTGTCGAACATGTCGCCGATGAGCGCGTGCAGCGCGGGCGTGCCGAATTCGGTGACGGGCTGGGCAACGCGCAGCAGGCGCGCATCGCCCATTTTCAGGATCTCGCGGACGGTCATGGCTTCATCCTACAGAAACGCGCGGGGCGGCTGGCCACACTGCGGGCATGCCCCGCCTGCAGCGCACCCAGCTGGTCGAACGCCTCAGGCACACGCCGCTGCGGCGTGTGCGCGGCAGCAGCGCGGTGCAGCGGCTGGGGTTCGACACCGAAGCGCGCATGGCGGTGGTGCAGTTCCGCGGCAACGAGCTGCTGTACGGCTATCCGCAGCTCAGCGACGACGAGATCCAGGGATTGCTGCGGGTGATGCAAGACCACGGCTCCATCGGCGAATACGTCAGCAAGGTCATCAAGGCGAACCACGACCACGAACACGTGCGCTCGGATGAACGGGCCGAAGCCTAGAGCTCGCCCTTGAGCAGCGCCTGCAGGCCCTCTTCGTCCAGCACCGCCACGCCCAGCGCCTGCGCCTTCTCCAGCTTGCTGCCGGCCTCGGCGCCGGCCACCACGTAGTCGGTCTTCTTGCTCACCGAGCCGGCCACCTTGGCGCCGGCGGCCTCCAGCATGTCCTTGGCTTCGTCGCGCGTCAGCGTGGGCAGGGTGCCGGTCAGCACCACGGTCTTGCCGGCCAGCGGTTTGGGCGCCCGCACCGGCGGCTCGCCCTCTTCCCAATGCACGCCGCAGGCGCGCAGCTGCTCGACCACCTCGCGGTTGTGCGGCTGCTGGAAGAAGGTGTGAACGCTCTCGGCGACGATGGGCCCGACGTCGGGCACTTCCAGCAGCTGCTCGGGCGACGCATCCATGACACCGTCCAGCCTGCCGAAATAGCGTGCCAAATCCTTGGCCGTGGTTTCGCCGACATGGCGGATGCCCAGGCCGTAGAGGAACCGCGGCAGCGTCGTCTTCTTGGACTGCTCCAGCCCGGCCAGCAGGTTCTGCGCCGACTTCTCGCCCATGCGCTCCAGCGCGACGAGCGCCACCAGCCCCAGGCGGTACAGGTCCGGCAGGGTCTTGACGATGCCGGCTTCCACCATCTGGTCGACCAGCTTCTCGCCCAGCCCCTCGACGTCGAGGGCGCGCCGTTGCACGAAATGCAGGATGGCCTGCTTGCGTTGCGCGCCGCAGAACAGCCCGCCGGTGCAGCGGTAGTCCACCTCGCCCTCCTCGCGCACGGCCTCCGACCCGCATACCGGGCACAGCCTGGGCATGGTGAACAGCTGCGCCTCATGCAGGCGCTTGTCCGGCACCACCGCCACCACTTCGGGAATCACGTCGCCCGCGCGCCGCACGATCACCGTGTCGCCCACCCGCACGTCCTTGCGGCGGGCCTCGTCCTCGTTGTGCAGGGTGGCGTTGGTCACCGTCACGCCGCCGACGAACACCGGTTTCAGCCGCGCCACCGGCGTCAGCTTGCCGGTGCGCCCGACGTAGATGTCGATCGATTCGACCGTGGTGACCTGCTCCTGCGCGGGAAACTTGTGCGCCACCGCCCAGCGCGGCTCGCGCGTGACGAAGCCCATGCGTTTTTGCAAAGCCAGGTTGTCCACCTTGTAGACCACGCCGTCGATGTCGAATGGCAGGCCGTCGCGCTCGCGCCCCACCGCCTGGTGGTAAGCGACCAGGTCCTCGGCGCCATGCGCAAGCGCCACGCGGTCCGACACCGGCAGGCCCCAGGCCTTCATGGCCTGCAGTACGTCGTGGTGCGTCTCGAACGCAGGTCCGCCTTCCTCCGGCGGCGTAATTTCGCCCCAGCCGTAGGCGAAGAAACTCAGCGGCCGCTGCCGCGTGATCGCCTGGTCGAGCTGCCGCACCGCACCGGCGGCGGCGTTGCGCGGATTGACGAAGGTTTTCTCGTTCTTCGCGCCCTTGGCGATCTTCTCGCGCTGCAGTTCGTTCATGCGCTCGAAATCGTCGCGCCGCATGTAGACCTCGCCACGCACTTCGAGAACGGGGGGCGGCGGAAGTGGTGATGAAGCCGTTCGGGCTGAGCCTGTCGAAGCCCCGCGCGCTTGCCCTTCGACAAGCTCAGGGCGAACGGGGGTGGGGGCACTCCCTTCGACAGGCTCAGGGCGAACGGTGCTCAAGCGCAACGGAATCTGCCCGATGGTCTGGATGTTCTGCGTGACGTCCTCGCCGATCTCGCCGTCGCCGCGCGTGGCGGCCTGCACCAGCGTGCCGTGCTCGTAGCGCAGGTTGATCGCCAGGCCGTCGAACTTGAGTTCGGCCACGTAGCCGATCGGCGGATCGGTCTCCGCCAAGCCCAGTTCGCGCCGCACGCGTGCATCGAAGTTGCGCGCGCCGCTCGCCTCGATGTCGGTTTCCGTGCGGATCGACAGCATCGGCACCTTGTGGCGCACCTTGCCGAAGCCGTCCAGCACCTTGCCGCCCACGCGCTGCGTCGGCGAATCGGGCGTGCGCAGCGCCGGGTGCTGCTCCTCCAGCGCCTGCAGCTCCTGGAACAGCTTGTCGTACTCGGCGTCGGGAAGCGAGGGCGCATCCAGCACGTAGTACCGGTGGGCGTGGTCGTGCAGCAGCTCGCGCAGCGCGTCCGCGCGCTCCCGCGCGCGCGCGGGGACCGGCGCCTCGCTCATGAGAACAGGCGCCGCGCCTGCGGCGAGCCGGCCGCGACGTCGCGCGCATCCAGCGTGTCGTACAGCCCTTCCAGGTCGGCGCCGATCACGTCCAGCGCCGAGGCGGCGATCAGCTGGCCGTTGTCGTCGGTGACCTGCCCGTCCATGGCCGCGGCCAGCGCGATGGCGGCCTCGCGCATGCGCACGAAGGGCTGCTCGCTGCGCGGCACCTGCGGCACGTCCAGGCTCAACGTCACCTCGCGTACGGCCGACTGCGTCGGGTCCTCGGCCAGGGCGGCCTGCGTGTCGAAGGCCAGGCCCAGCAGCGGCGGCGAGCCGGCGTGCGCCGAGGGCAGCACCATGCGCCCGGGAATCACGCCGACCACGAAGCCCAGCTTCGACGCGTTCTGGTGCACGTAGCCGGGGCTCCACGCCGCCTGCCGCGCGCGCAGCGTGAAGCTCAGCTGCGCATCGTGCGCGCTGGCGAACTGGTCCAGCTCGCGTGCGCGGGCCACTTCGTCCAGCATTTCCGGAAAAGTCGCTTCGCCGCTGATGGCGTCGGCAAAAGCCTGCGCCTTCACCACGTATTCGGAATACTCGATGTCGTTCAGCGCCCCATTGCGGTTGGCCAGCTGCGCGCCGGCCTGGAACGCGGTGTAGTGCTCGCCCGGGCGCGGCGCTTCCCATTGCGTGGTGCGCTCGTTCAGGCCCTCGACGGCGAATGGCTTGCTGCCCACGCGCCACGTCGGCGGCAAAGCGGCAATCGCGGCCTCGCCGGACACATGGCCGTCCACCGTGATCGGCGCGATCACGTCGATCAGCGCGTCCAGCCCCGGCTTGCGCTCGGGCAAGGGCAGCGTGGCCAGGTCTTCCTCCACGTCGCCGTCGAACGAGGGCTCCACCTGCTCGCGCGGTGCCGGGTCCACGGGGGGCGCCTCGGGCTGGCGCGGCGCGTTGCGGCGCGTGCTCCAGGCGTTGTAGCCGATGAGGCCGGCGAGCGTGAGCCCGCCCAGCATGGCAATGCCGGCGGAAAAATTGGTCATGCCTCTACGGCCAGGGACGTGGCCGATTCCATGTCCACCGCCACGATGCGCGAGACGCCCTGCTCCTGCATGGTGACGCCGATCAGCTGTTCGGCCATTTCCATCGCGATCTTGTTGTGGCTGATGAAAAGGAACTGGGTTTCGCGGCTCATGCTGCTCACCAGCTTGGCGTAGCGTTCGGTGTTGGCGTCGTCCAGCGGCGCATCCACCTCGTCCAGCAGGCAGAACGGCGCCGGGTTCAGCTGGAAGATGGCGAACACGAGCGCGATGGCGGTGAGCGCCTTCTCGCCGCCCGACAGCAGGTGGATGGTCTGGTTCTTCTTGCCGGGCGGCTGGGCCATCACCTGCACGCCGGAATCCAGGATTTCCTCGCCGGTCATCACCAGCCGGGCGTTGCCACCGGCGAACAGCTCGGGGAACATGCGGCCGAAGTGCTCGTTGACGGTCTGGAAGGTGCTGCCCAGCAGCTCGCGCGTTTCGGCGTCAATCTTGCGGATGGCGTCTTCCAGCGTGGTCATGGCCTCGTTCAGGTCGGCCGACTGCGCGTCCAGGAACTGCTTGCGCTCGCGCGCCGTGCTCAGCTCGTCCAGCGCCGCCAGGTTGACGGCGCCCAGCGCGGCGATCTCGCGGTGCAGCCGGTCGATCTCGCCCTGCATGCCGGCCAGCCGCACGTTGCCCTCGGCGACCGATTTGCCCACCGCTTCCAGGTCGGCCTGCGCGTCGGCCAGCAGTTGCGCGTACTGCTCCAGGCCCAGGCGCGCGGCCTGCTCCTTCAGCTGCATGTCGGTGATGCGCTGGCGCAGCGGGTCGAGTTCGCGCTCCAGCTGCAGCCGTCGCTCGTCGCTGGCGCGCAGCTTGGCGGTCAGGTCGTCGTATTCGCTGCGCTTGGCGCCCAGCGCCTGCTCGCGCTCGGACTTCAGCTGCAGCGCCGACTGCAGCCCGGCCTGCGCCGCCGCGTCGGTCAGGCGCGCCAGCTCGCTCTGCGCGCGCTGCTCCTCGTCCGCGAGCGAGGCCGCCTGCTGCGCCGCCGTCTCGATGGCACGCTGCAATTCGCCGCGCCGCGCGCCCAGCGACCGCTGCGCGAACTGCGCCTCCTGCGCCTGGCGCTCCAGGCCGCGGTGCTGCTCGCGCGATTCGGCCAATTTGCGCTCAGCTTCGATCACGCGCTCGTCCAGCTGCGCATGCCGCTCCTGGTTGTCGGCCAGCTGCATGTCCAGCTCCTCGAAGCGCGCTTCGGCGGCCACGCGGCGCTCCTGCAGCTCCTCCAGCAGCGCGTCCACTTCGGCCAGGTCGCCCGCGATCTGTTCGCTGCGCGCGCGGGTCTGTTCGGCCAGCTGCGTGAGGCGCAGCGTTTCCACCTGCGACTCGTGCATGCGGCCCTGGGCCTCGGCCGCTTCGCGCCGCGCTGCCACCAGCCGCTGCGATGCGTCGCTGTACGCGGCGTCGGCGCGCACCAGCGCGCCGCGCGCCTCCTCGGCAATCATCGACTGCGCGCGCAGCTGCTTTTCCAGGTTCTCGATTTCCTGCTGCCGCGCCAAGAGGCCGGCCTGCTCGGAGTCCTGCGCGTAGAAGCTGGCGCCATGCGCGGTCACAGCGTGGCCGCTCTTCACGTAGAGGGTTTCGCCGGGTTTGAGCTTGTCGCGGGCGGCGAGCGCTTCCTCGAAGCTGGCTGCCGTGTAGCAGCCGTGCAGCCAGTCGGCCAGCAGGGCCCGCTGGCCGGCGTCGTTCAGACGCAGCAGGTCGGCCAGGCGCGGCAGAGCGCCCGCGGCTTCGGGAACCCCTGCCTGCGGCGGGCTGTAGAAGGCCAGCTTGGCCGGCGGCGCGTCGCCGGCGAAGGAGCGCACCATCTCCAGCCGGGAGATCTCCAGAGCGCCCATGCGCTCGCGCAGCGCCGCTTCCAGCGCGTTTTCCCAGCCCTGCTCGATGTGGATGCGGCTCCACAGGCCCTGCAGGCTCTCCAGCCCGTGGCGCGCCAGCCAGGGCTGCAGCTTGCCGTCGGTGCGCACTTTTTCCTGCAGCGCCTTCAGCGCTTCCATGCGCGCCGACAGGTCGGCCTGCTTCGCGCTTTCGCTGTTCACTTCCTGCTGGCGGGCCCTTCGGTCCTCGTCCAGCTGCGGCACCTGCTCCTGCAGCTCGTGCAGCCGGGCGTCGGCCATCTCGGCGGCTTCCTGGGCAGCGGCCAGCTGCGCGCGCAGGTTGGCCAGGCGCGCCTCGTCGGGTGCGGCCAGCGCGTTGCGGTCGGTTTCCAGGCGGTCGCGCCGCTGGTTGAGCTGGCGGCTCTGTTCCTCGATGTTGCGCTGGTCGGCGGCCAGCACCTGGATCTGCTGCTGCACCTCGACCACGCCGGCGCGCTGCTGCGCGGCCTTGGCCTGCGACTGGCGCAGCGCCTCTTCCAGCTCGGGCATCTGCATGCCCTGTTCTTCCACCTGGGCGGCCAGCAGCACGGCGCGCTCCTCGGCCTCCACCGCCTGTGCCGCCAGGGTCTCGATCTCGGTTTCGGCGTCTTCCTTGCGGCCGCCCCACTGCGCGGCCTGCTCCTTGAGCTGCACCAGCCGCTGCTCCACGCGCTGGCGGCCTTCCACCACGAAGCGGATTTCGGCCTCCAGCCGGCCGACCTCGGCGCTCGCCTCGTACAGCTGGCCCTGCGCCTGGTTCACCTGGTCGCCGGCGGCGTAGTGCGCCTGGCGAATGGTCTCCAGCTCGCTTTCCACGTGGCGCAGGTCGGCCACGCGCGACTCCAGGTCGTTGACCGCCTTGTCGGCCTCGGCCTTGATGCGGCCCTGGTCGACTTCGGCTTCCGCGCGCTTCATGAACCAGAGCTGGTGCTGCTTGAGCTGCACGCCGGCCTGCAGCGTGTTGTAGCGCTGCGCCACCTCGGCCTGCTTTTCCAGCTTGTCCAGGTTGCTGTTCAGTTCGCGCAGGATGTCTTCCACCCGCGTCAGGTTCTCGCGCGTGTCCGACAGGCGGTTTTCGGTCTCGCGGCGGCGTTCCTTGTACTTGGAGACGCCGGCCGCTTCCTCCAGGAACAGGCGCAGTTCCTCGGGCTTGGATTCGATGATGCGGCTGATCGTGCCCTGGCCAATGATGGCGTAGGCGCGCGGACCCAGGCCGGTGCCCAGGAACACGTCCTGCACGTCGCGCCGGCGCACCGGCTGGTTGTTGATGTAGTAGCTGCTGGTGCCGTCGCGCGTGAGCACGCGCTTGACGGCGATTTCGCCGAACTGCGCCCACTGGCCGCCGGCACGGTGGTCGGCGTTGTCGAACACCAGCTCCACCGAGGAGCGCGAGGCGGGCTTGCGGGTGTTGGTGCCGTTGAAGATCACGTCCTGCATCGACTCGCCGCGCAGTTCGCTGGCGCGCGACTCGCCCAGCACCCAGCGCACGGCGTCCATGATGTTGGATTTGCCGCAGCCATTGGGCCCCACGACGCCCACCAATTGGCCGGGCAGCATGAAAGTGGTGGGGTCGGCGAAGGACTTGAACCCCGATAACTTGATGGATGTGAGACGCACGGTTGCTGCCCGAAACCGGACTCCTGACGCAAGCGCGGATGATACCGTGGCTCCTCAGCCACACCGCCCGGAGCACCCCTGCCTTGAAACGAACGGTTAAGGCGGTGGCAGGAGCTGGCATGCCGCCGCATTGATAATCCTGGCATGAATCCCCTCCTGGACCGGCTGCAGCCCTACCCGTTCGAGCGGCTGCGGCAACTGTTCGCGGGCGTGACGCCCAATCCGGCCTATCGGCCGATCAGCCTGGGCATCGGCGAGCCCAAGCATCCGACGCCCGATCTCGTCAAGAAGGCGCTGACCGATTCGCTGGCCACGCTGGCCTCCTATCCGGCCACCGGCGGCGAGCCGCGGCTGCGGGAAGCCTTCACCGGCTGGATGCAGCGCCGCTACGGCCTGGCGCTGGACCCCGCCACCCAGGTGCTGCCGGTCAACGGATCGCGCGAAGCGCTGTTCGCCTTCACCCAGACGGCGGTCGACCGCACCCGGCCGGCGGTGGTGGTCTGCCCCAATCCGTTCTACCAAATTTACGAAGGCGCGGCCCTGCTGGCCGGCGCCGAGAGCTACTACGCACCGGTGGACCCGGCGCGCAATTTCGCTGTCGATTGGCAAAGCGTGCCCGAGGACGTGTGGCAGCGCACCCAGCTGGTGTTCGTCTGCTCGCCGGGCAACCCCACCGGCGCGGTGATGCCGCTTGCGGAATGGGAACAGCTGTTCGCGCTGTCGGACCGCTACGGCTTCGTGATCGCTTCGGACGAGTGCTACAGCGAGATCTATTTCCGCGACGAGCCGCCGCTGGGCGGGCTGGAGGCGGCGGCCAAGCTGGGGCGCGGCGATTTCCGGCGTCTGGTGAGCTTCACCAGTTTGTCCAAGCGCAGCAACGTGCCGGGCATGCGCTCGGGCTTCGTCATGGGCGACGCTGGCATTCTGAAGAAATTCCTGCTGTACCGCACCTACCACGGCAGCGCCATGAGCCCGGTGGTGCAGGCGGCCAGCATCGCGGCCTGGAACGACGAGCAGCACGTGGTGGAGAATCGCGCGCTGTACCGCCGCAAGTTCGCCGAGGTGACGCCCGTGCTGGCCGAGGCGCTGGACGTGCGGCTGCCCGACGCCAGCTTCTATTTGTGGGCAGGTGTGCGGCCTGCGCGCGACGGTGCGGCGGCGCCGAGCGACACCGAATTCGCCCGCGACCTCTACGCTCAATACAATGTGACCGTACTGCCCGGAAGCTACCTGGCCCGCGACACCGCAGCAGGCAACCCCGGCGCCGGCCGGGTGCGGATGGCCCTGGTGGCCGATACCGCCGAATGCCTGGAAGCGGCACACCGCATCGTGACTTTCATCCAATCCCGGAACTGACTCCATGACACAACAACTGCAGCAGACCATCGACACCGCGTGGGAGGACCGCGCCAACCTATCGCCCAAGGCCGCGCCCAAGGAGGTGGTGGACGCCGTCGAACACGTGATCTCCGAGCTCAATGGCGGCCGCCTGCGCGTGGCCACGCGCGAAGGCGTGGGCCAGTGGACGGTGCACCAGTGGATCAAGAAGGCGGTGCTGCTGTCGTTCCGCCTCAAGGACAACGAGCTGATGCGCGCCGGCGAACTCGGCTTCTACGACAAGGTGCCGACCAAGTTCTCGCACCTGTCGGCGCAGGAAATGGCCGAAAGCGGCGTGCGCGTGGTGCCGCCGGCGGTGGCGCGCCGCGGCAGCTTCATCGCCAAGGGCGCGGTGCTGATGCCATCCTACGTGAACATCGGCGCCTACGTGGACGAAGGCACCATGGTCGACACCTGGGCCACCGTGGGCTCCTGCGCGCAGGTCGGCAAGCACGTGCACCTGTCGGGCGGCGTGGGCCTGGGCGGCGTGCTGGAGCCGCTGCAGGCGAACCCGACCATCATCGAGGACAACTGCTTCATCGGCGCCCGCTCGGAAGTCGTGGAAGGCGTGATCGTGGAGGAGAACTCGGTGATCTCCATGGGCGTGTACCTCGGCCAGAGCACGCCGATCTACGACCGCGCCACCGGCGAGACCACGTTCGGCCGCGTGCCGGCCGGCTCGGTGGTGATCGCGGGCAGCCTGCCCAAGGACGGCGGCAAGTACAGCCTGTATGCCGCCATCATCGTCAAGCGGGTCGACGCGCAAACGCGCGCCAAGACCAGCCTGAACGACCTGCTGCGTCCCTGAACGCACCAGCGGCGCGGAACAAACACATTCTTGACGGAGCGGTTGTATGTCGACAATGGAGCGGATCCTGCGCCTGATGGCGGACAAGAAGGCATCTGACGTGTATCTGTCGGCGCACGCGCCGGCCATGATCAAGATCAACGGCCAGTGCCTGCCGATCAACAACCAGCTGCTGCCGCCCGACGCCACGCGGGCGCTGCTGGCCGAGGTGCTGCCCTTCAAGCGCATGGAGGACCTGGACGACACCGGCGAGCTGAACATGGCCCATGCCGTCGAAGGCGTCGGCAACTTCCGCTTCTCGGCGATGCGCCAGCGCGGCACCATCGCCGGCGTGGTGCGCTACATCCCCACCGAGATCCCGGCGCTGGGCTCGCTGCAGGTGCCCATGATCCTGGGCGACCTGATCATGGAAAAGCGCGGCCTGCTGCTGATGGTGGGCGCCACCGGCGCCGGCAAGAGCACCACGCTGGCCTCCATGATCGACCACCGCAACGAGCGTACGGCGGGCCATATCCTCACCATCGAGGACCCGGTCGAATTCATCTTCCGCAACAAAAAGAGCGTGGTGAACCAGCGCGAGGTGGGCAGCGACACGCAGTCGCTGCAGATCGCGCTGAAGAACGCGCTGCGCCAGGCGCCCGACGTGATTCTGATCGGCGAAATCCGCGACCGCGACACCATGTCCGCCGCCATCGCGTACGCGCAGTCGGGCCACCTGTGCCTGGCCACCATGCACGCCAACAACAGCTACCAGGCGCTCAACCGCATCCTGTCGTTCTACCCCGTGGAGGTGCGCCCCACCATGCTGGGCGACCTGGGCGCGGCCATGAAGGCCATCGTGTCGCAGCGCCTGCTGCGCACCGTGCACGGCGGCCGCGCGCCGGCGGTGGAAGTCATGCTCAACACCAAGCTGGTGGCCGAACTGATCGAAAAAGGCAACTTCTCCGGCGTGAAGGAGGCCATGGAAAACTCCATGGCCGAGGGCTGCCAGACCTTCGAGCAGGACATCGCGCGCCTGATCACCGAAGGCGCGGTGGACAAGAAGGAAGGCATGGCCCATTCCGACTCGCCCACCAACCTGCAATGGCGGCTGCAGAACGACTTCGCCGGCAAGGACCGCGAACGGCCGGAGGAAGGCGCTTCCGAGGAAGACCTGGCCGACGAGCCGTCCTTCACCGAAATCACCCTGGACGTGAAACAGTGAACCGCGCCCTGCACCTGGCCGAACAGCTGATCTCGCGCCGCTCCGTCACGCCCGAGGACGGGCAGTGCCAGAAAATCCTGGCCGAGCGCCTCGCGCCGCTGGGCTTCGACTGCGAAAGCATCGTGAGCGGCCCCGAAACCTTCCGCGTGACCAACCTGTGGGCGCGCCGCGCCGGCAGCGCGGGCAAGACGGTGGTGTTCGTCGGCCACACCGACGTGGTGCCCACCGGCCCGCTGGAGCAGTGGAGCAGCGACCCGTTCACGCCCTCGCACCACGACGGCCTGCTGTACGGCCGCGGCGCGGCCGACATGAAGACCTCGATCGCCGCCTTCGTGGTGGCGGCGGAAGAATTCGCGGCGGCCAATCCCGACCCCGCCCTGTCGGTGGCGCTCCTGCTGACCAGCGACGAGGAAGGCCCGGGCGTGGACGGCACCACCATCGTGGTCGACCGCCTGCGCGAGCGCGGCGACGTGGTGGACTGGTGCATCGTCGGCGAGCCGACCTGCGTGGACCGGCTGGGCGACATGATCAAGAACGGCCGCCGCGGCAGCCTGTCGGCCAAGCTCACCATCAAGGGCGTGCAGGGCCACATCGCCTACCCGCAGCTGGCGCGCAACCCGATCCACCAGGCGCTGCCGGCGCTGGCCGAACTGGCCGCCACCGAGTGGGACCGCGGCAACGACTTCTTCACGCCCACCAGCTTCCAGATCAGCAACGTCCATGGCGGCACCGGCGCGCTCAACGTGATCCCGGGCGCGCTGGTGGTGGACTTCAACTTCCGCTTCGCCACGGTGAGCACGGCCGAATCGCTGCGCGAGCGCGTGCACGCCATCCTGGACCGCCACGGCCTGGAGTACACGCTGGACTGGATCGGCCCGAGCACGCCCTTTCTCACCACGCCGGGCGATCTGGTCGATGCGGTGCAGGACGCGATCCGCGCCGAAACCGGCATCACCCCCGAGCTCTCCACCACCGGCGGCACCAGCGACGGCCGCTTCCTTTCGCGCATCTGCCCGCAGGTGATCGAGTTCGGGCCGGTCAACGCCACCATCCACAAGATCGACGAGCACGTGCGGGTGGCCGACATCGAGCCGCTGAAGAACATCTACCGGCGCATCCTGGAGAACCTCGAGAAGCGGCTGCGCGGATGACCGTGCTGGAACTGGTCGAGGCCTGCGCCGCGCGGCTGGAAGCGGCGGGCGTCGCCTACGGCCATGGCACCGTCAACGCCTTCGACGAAGCGGCCTGGCTGGTGCTGTGGCGCCTGGGCCTGCCGCTGGACGACCTGGACGGCGCCGCGGCGAACGTCATCGCGCCGGACGACGAAGCCCGCGTGGATGCGCTGGTCGCCGAACGCATCGCCACCCGCAAGCCCGCCGCCTACCTCACGCGCGAAGCCTGGCTGCAGGGCGTGCCGTTCTACGTGGACGAGCGCGCCATCGTGCCGCGCAGCTTCATCGCCGAACTGCTGGCCGACGGCGGCATCGACCCCTGGCTCAGCGAGGACACGGTGCGCGTGCTCGACCTGTGCACCGGCAACGGCAGCCTGGCCGCGCTGGCGGCCATGGCGTTCCCCGACGTGACGGTGGACGCCGGCGACATCTCGGCGGATGCGCTGGAAGTCGCCCGCATCAACGTGGACAGGCACGGCCTCGCCGAGCGCATCCGCCTGCTCGTGTCCGACGGCCTGCAGGCGGTGCAAGGCCCGTACGACCTCATCCTGTGCAACCCGCCCTACGTCAACACGGCCAGCATGGCCGCGCTGCCGCCCGAATACCGCGCCGAGCCGGAACTGGCGCTGGCCGGCGGCGGCGACGGCATGGACTTCGTGCGCGCGCTGCTGCGCGCCGCGCCGGCCCGCATGAGCGACGACGCCGTGCTGGTGCTGGAAATCGGCAACGAACGCGCGCATTTCGAAGCGGCATTTCCGCGGCTGGAAGCCGTGTGGCTGGAGACCAGCGCGGGCGCCGACGAGGTGCTGCTGCTCACCCGCGACGCCCTGCTGCGCGCGGGATGAGAAAATAGCGGGTTCATGACCCGCGACATCACCACACGCATCCTCCACGCCGACCGGCTGGCCGGCGCCGAACACGGCGCCACCCACAAGCCGCTGCACATCGCCACCGGCTACGGCTACGCCACCGCCGAAGACCTCACCGCCGTGTTCCAGGGCGAGCGCAGCGGCTACGTCTACGGCCGCCAGGGCAATCCGACCACCGGCGCGCTCGAAACCAAGATCAGCCAGATGGAGGAGGCGGTGGGCACCGTCGCCTTCGCCTCCGGCATGGCGGCCATCGCCGCGGTGTTCACCGCCCTGCTGCGCGCCGGCGACCACCTGGTGACCAGCCGCTTCCTGTTCGGCAACACCGCCAGCCTGATGGACACCTTGCAGCGGCTCGGCTGCGAAGTCACGCTGGTGGACGCCACCGACGCCGGCCAGGTGGCGGCGGCGCTGCGGCCCGAAACGCGCATGGTGTTCGTGGAGACCATCGCCAATCCGCGCACGCAGATCGCCGACCTGCAAGGCATCGGCAAACTCTGTGCCGAACGCGGCCTGGTCTACGTGGTGGACAGCACGCTCACCACGCCGTACCTGTTCCTGCCGAAGAACACCGGCGCTTCGCTGGTGATCCACTCGCTGAGCAAATCGATCTGCGGCCACGGCAATGCGCTGGGCGGCTCGGTCACCGACACCGGCCTGTTCGACTGGAGCGGCTACGCCAACCTGCTGCCCTCGTACCGCAAGGGCAATCCGCAGGCCTGGGGCCTGCTGCAGGTCCGCAAGAAAGGCCTGCGCGACTTCGGCGGCACCCTGAGCGCCGAGCACGGCCACCGCATCGCCATCGGCGCCGAAACCCTGGCGCTGCGCATGGAGCGCGCCTGCGCCAACGCGCTGGCGCTGGCGCAGTGGCTGCAGCAGCAGCCCTCGGTGGCCCGGGTGGACTATCCGGGCCTGGCCGAACATCCGCAGCACCAGCGCGCGGCCTCGCTGTTCCGCGGCTTCGGCGCGCTGCTGAGTTTCGAGACGGTGGCCGGCATCGATCCGTTCGACGTGCTGAACGGCCTGGAGCTGGCCGTCAAATCCACCCACCTGGGCGACAACCGCACCCTGGCGCTGCCGGTGGCGCGCACGATTTATTGGGAAATGGGCGAGCAGATGCGCCAGAGCATGCACATCGCGGATTCGCTGATCCGCGTGTCGGTGGGCATCGAAGCCATCGACGACCTGCTGGCCGATTTCGGCAAAGCCTTCGCGCGGTTGCAAGCCAAGTGATCACGCTTCGCAACGTCAACCTTCGCCGCGGCGCGAAGGTGCTGCTGGATGGTGTCTCGGTCACCATCAACCCCGGCGAAAAGGTCGGCCTGGTCGGCCGCAACGGCGCCGGCAAATCCACCCTGTTCGCCCTGCTCTCGGGCAAGCTGCACGAGGACGCGGGCGAATTCTCGGTGCCCGCGCAATGGCGGCAGGCCGAGGTGGCGCAAAACATGCCGGAAACCAGCGAGCCCGCCACCGCCTTCGTGCTGGACGGCGACGCGCGCCTGGTGCAGTTGCGTGCCGTGCTGGCGCAAGCCGAAGACTCCGGCGACGGCTTCGCCATCGCGCATGCGCACGCCGACCTGGCCGATGCCGGCGAGCACGACGCGGCGTCGCGCGCGCAGTCGCTGATCCTGGGCCTGGGCTTCACCGTGGCGCAGTTGCACATGCCGGTGTCCGATTTCTCGGGCGGCTGGCGCATGCGCCTGCAGCTGGCGCGCGCGCTGATGGCGCCGTCGGACCTGCTGCTGCTGGACGAACCCACCAACCACCTGGACCTGGACGCGCTGGTCTGGCTGGAAGGCTGGTTGAAGCGCTATGCCGGCACGCTGATCGTCATCAGCCACGACCGCGAGTTCCTGGATGCGGTGACCAACGTCACCTTGCACATCGACCGCCAGGGCCTCACGCGCTACGGCGGCAACTACAGCGCCTTCGAGATGCTGCGCGTGCAGCAGCTGGAGCACCAGCAGTCGGCCTTCTCGCGCCAGCAGGACAAGATGGCGCACCTGCAGAAATTCATCGACCGCTTCAAGGCAAAAGCGAGCAAGGCCAAGCAGGCGCAAAGCCGCGTGAAGGCGCTGGAGCGCATGGAGAGGATCGCCCCGGTGCTGGCCGACGCGGAATTCACCTTCGAGTTCAAGGAACCGGCAAATTTGCCGAACCCGATGCTGGCGATTTCGGACGGGGTGTTCGGGTATCAGCCGGCCGTTCGGCCTGAGCCTGTCGAAGGCAGCGTTTCGACAAGCTCAACGCGAACGGAATCTGCAGCCTCCGCGCCAACAGAACCGACCGTTATCCTGCGCAACGTCAGCCGCTCCGTCCTTGCCGGCCAGCGCATCGGCATCCTGGGCGCCAACGGCCAGGGCAAGTCGACGCTGGTGAAGAC
Source organism: Ramlibacter sp. (assembly GCF_013697775.1). Classification (GTDB taxonomy): domain Bacteria; phylum Pseudomonadota; class Gammaproteobacteria; order Burkholderiales; family Burkholderiaceae_C; genus Ramlibacter. The sequence continues at coordinate 16,080 of NZ_JACCWG010000057.1, forward strand.
CATCGCGCGCACCATGCCCGCGCTGGGCGGCCAGCTGACCGAGGGCAAGGGACTCGCCATCGGCTACTTCGCGCAGCAGGAGCTGGACGTGCTGCGCGTGCAGGACACGCCGCTGGAACACATGATCCGCCTGGCGCGCGAACTCGGCGCCCCCGGCCAGTCAAGCCGCGAGCAGGACCTGCGCAGCTTCCTGGGCCAGTTCCTGTTCACCGGCGACATGGTGGCGCAGGCCGTCGGCACCATGAGCGGCGGCGAGAAGGCGCGGCTGGTGCTGGCCATGATCGTGTGGCAGCGCCCCAACCTGCTGCTGCTGGACGAGCCGACCAACCACCTGGACCTGGCCACGCGCGAGGCGCTGTCGATGGCGCTCAACGAATTCGAAGGCACGGTGATGCTGGTGAGCCACGACCGCGCGCTGCTGCGCGCCGTGTGCGACGAATTCTGGATGGTCGGTCGCGGCGGGGTGCAGCCGTTCGACGGCGACCTGGACGACTACCAGCGCTACCTGCTGGACGAGGCCAAGCGCATGCGCGAGGAACTCTCGGCATCGACGTCGCGCGCCGGACGGACCGCGCAGGCGGCTGCTCCCGCGGTGAGCGAGGCGCAGCAGCAGCCGCGCGGATCGCCGCAGGAGCAGCGCAAGCAGCAGGCCCTGCTGCGCCAGCAGCTGGCCGCGCGCCTGAAGCCGATGAAAAGCGAGCTGGAACGGGCTGAAAAGCGCATGGCGCTCCTGGAAGAGGAAAAGCGCGCGGTAGAGACGCGCCTGGCGGCACCGCTGCCGCCGCAGGAAGTCGCCGACGCCGGCCGGCGCCTCAAGGCCGTGGGCGACGAGCTCGCCAAGCTGGAAGAGCGCTGGCTGGAGCTCAGCGCGCAATTGGAGTCGGCGCAAGCGACCGGCTGAGCTGCCGCCTGTGCGAGCCACCGCGCTGCGCGGGCAGCTATTGCCCCTGCGCTAGACTGGGCCGCGCTCGCCGCAGCCCCCCGGGCGCGGCGTTTCAGGGAGGGCGGCGACATGAAGGTTCTGGAGATCGATGCGGTCCACGCGTTCGTCGTGGTGGCCGACCTTCGCAGTTTCACGCGGGCGGCCGACATCCTGAACACCACGCAGTCCGCCGTCAGCCTGAAACTCAAGCGGCTGGAAGACCAGCTCGGGCACCGCCTCATCGAGCGCACGCCGCGCATGGTCCGCCTGTCGCCCAAGGGCGAGGTGTTCATCGCCAGCGCCAGGCAGCTTCTGGCCGCGCACAACGATGCGCTCACCGTGTTCGCGAGCGAGCGCACCGCGCTGAAGATGGGATTCAGCCACCACATCGTCGGCAGCGAACTGCCGATCCTGCTCAAGCATGTGCACGACGCGCACCCGCGCCTGCTGGTGGAGATGCGCATCGCCAGCTCGCGCGACATCGAGGTGGCGTTCGACAACGGCGATCTCGACGCCGCGGTGGTGCTGCGCCACGACGACAGCCGCCGCGACGGCGACACCCTGCTGACCGAGCGCTTTGGCTGGATGGCAGCGCCCGACTGGTCCTGGCACGCCGGCGAGCCGCTGCGGCTGGCCACGCAGGCCCACCCCTGCCGCGTGCGCGCCATGGCCATTGGCGCGCTGGAGGCGGCGGGCATCCCTTGGGTCGAGGTGTTCGTGGGCGGCGGCATCATGACGCTGGGCGCCGCGGCGCAGGCCGGGCTGGCGGTGGCCGCACTGGCGCGCCGCGTGACGCCGCCCGGCACGGAGGACGTCGGCCCGCGGCTGGGCCTGCCACCCTTGCCGATGCGCGACGTGGTGATGTATTCCTCCACGTCGGACCACCTGGTGCGCGCTGCGCTCAAGACGCTGGTCAGCGCGGTGAAGAACACACCGGGCTGACGCGCCGCGTCAGCCTGCCACAGGCGCTCCGGCCCGCCCTGACCGCATGCCCAGGTGCAGCGCCGCCAGCGCCACCAGCGCGGCCAGCGAGAGCCACGCGGGCGTGTAGCCGGCGTGGTCCACCACGAACCCGAACAACGGCGGCGCGATCGAGATCGACACCATGTTCAGCGTCATGGAAAAACCGATGGTCGATGCGACCGCCGTCTTCGGCGCCATCTCGGCCACTTCCAGCAGGTACAGCGGATACCAGCCGACGCCGAAGATGCCCACCACACCGAAGATGGCAACCAGCATCCACAGCGGCGTATCGCCGGGCATTGCAAGCAGTGCCAGCAGCGCCGCGGCGCAGGCGAACATGACGGCCGTGAGCGAACGCATGCGGCGACCCGGCCAGAGATGGTCGCTGATCCAGGCCAGCCCGATGCGCCCGGCGATGCCCAGCCACTGCGACACTGCATACAGCAGGCCCGCCGCCACCAGCGGCATGCCGAAGCGGCTGGCCAGGAAGGTCAGCACGTGCGTCGCGAACGTGTACTGGAAGGTCACCATGGCCAGGCCGGCCAGCATTACCGGCCACAGCGCCTTGTCCGAGCGGATCGCGCGGATCAGCCGCAGCGGGCTGGGCGGCGGCGCCGCGCGCGGCTCGCCGCTGCCGGCGCCGCGGTAAACCAGCACGAACAGCAGGCCGCCGGCAATGCCGATCGCGCCCTGCACCAGCAGCGCGCGCTGCCAGCCATAGGCCGACGCCAGCAGGGGAAGCAGCATCGCGGCCAGTGCCGTGCCCAGCGGCAGCCCGGCCTGGCGGATGCCGGTGGCCATGCCGCGCTGCGCCGGCGCGAACCAGCGCAGGATCGCCCGGGTGCCGCCCGGCTGCACCGATGCATAGCCGATGCCCAGCACGAACAGGAAGCCGAGCAACGCGGCGTAGCGCGAAGCGGTCGCTGCGCACAAGGCCGCCGCACCCATGACGATCGCCGTGCAGCCGACCACGCCGCGCTCGCCATGCTTGTCGATCAGCCAGCCCATCAGCAGCATGGATGCCACCTGGCCGGCATTCACCGCCGACACGGCCAGCGCGGCCGAAGCCTGGCTCAGGTGGAAGGCGGCCTGGAAGAACGGCACCAGCGTGTAGATGCCCTGCGCCACGATGGATGCCGTGGTCTGGGACATGACCGCCGCGCCCAGGACCGCCCAGCGGTACGAGTCGCCGCGCGGGAGTGGCGATGCGCCGGTGGCCAGCGCCATCAGGGCTCGTCCGCGCGGTGGTTGGCCAGCCCGGACTGCTGCGGCAGGTTGCTCATGCTCAGCAGGACCAGGTCCTCCTGGCCGCCGTTCTCGAAATGGTGGCGCGTCCAGGCCGGCACCAGCAGCAGATCCTTCGCGTGCAGCTGCCGGGCCTCGGCATCGCCCAGCGCACCGAGCAGCGCCTGCGCGCTGCCGCTGCACACCACGAACAGGTGCCACCAGGAATGCGCATGGGGCCGCGTGCGGCTCTCGCCGGGCACCACCTGGATGGTGACGGCCATGCCGGGCATCAGTTCGCACTCCGACGCTTGGCCCGTCTTCGACAGCGTGAGCGAACCGCGTTCGCCCGGCGTGGCGGCGGACAGCGCCTCCAGGATGGCGCTCCAGTTCCAGTGCACCGCGTTGCCCGCACCGCCCGCGAAAGCATCGCGGTACCGCGTGTAGCTCACGGCCTGCCCGGTGGAGATCATGGCTGCATCCTCTCCTGGCCGGCCCGCCCGCGCCGTCCCAGCAGCCAGCCGATGAGGCCCGGCAACTGGATCAGGACCGCGGCGCCGAATGCCGCCTGGTAGGCGACCGGCGGGTAGTGGTTGGCGATGTCGGCGCCCCAGGCCCCGACCACCAGGCCGAAGCCGCCCTGCACGACGAAGGCGCCCATGAAGATCAGCACGTTCAGGCTGGTCGCCGCGCGCCCGGTCATTGACGCCGGCACGCTTTGCGACACGATGGTGTAGTCCAGCCCGGCGATGGTGCCGACCAGCGTGAAGGCGATGGTGAGCGCCGGGATCAGCGCAACGATGTTGAGGCAGGCCAGCAGCTGCACGCAGACGAACAGCGCGACGCCGATGCCGGCCACATCGAGCGGCTTCATGCCGTGCCGGCGCTGCGCCCATTCGGCAACGTGGCCGACGGTGAGCGAGCCGACGATGATCGCGCCCATGCCCCAGAACAGGTAGTTGGCCACCGCGCGCGCATCGAGCCCGGCGACGTCCTGCATCCATTGCCCCATCCACAGCCCCTGCAGGCCGAAGGCCACCGCGTGCGAGGGCAGCAGCAGCGCCGCGGTGCGCAGGAACTGCCGGTCGCGGTACACCTCCAGCAGCGAAGCCGCCGTGATGCGGCGCGGAACACCCTGCGCCGGCGGCTCGGGCGGCGTGGCGAAATGGATCAGCAGCGCCGGCGCCAATGTGAGCACCGCCAGCCCGGCAAACAGGCCGCGCCAGGAGAACAGCTCCAGCGCGATCTGCGCGGGCAGCGTGGCGGACATCGCGCCCAGCCCGCCCACGGCCAGCAGGTAGCCGTTGACCGAAGGCCGCTTTTGCGGCGGCACCCAGGACGACAAGGCCTTGATCGCCCCCATGAAGCACGCAGCCAGCCCCAGCCCCGTGAGAGCGCGCGCGACGAACAGGGCACCGAAGCTGCTGCTGAACGCGAACATCAGCGACCCCGCCGCCGCCACGCCCAGCAGCACCGGCTGCACCCGCCGTGGGCCGAACCGGTCCAGCGCGATGCCCACCGGCAGCTGCGCCAGGCCGAACGCGACGAAGTACGCGCTGGACAGCAGCCCGAGCTGCGCCGCGTTCAGCTGCAGCGACTCCACCAGGAACGGCGACAGCACCGCGTTGATGGAGCGGAACAGGAAGGACACGTAGTGCCCAAGAGCGAACGGCACGAACACCGTGAGGTACAGCGCGGCCGAGCTGATCCGGCGGGTCGAGAGATGCGGCTCCACGGTCCCCCGTCCTTTCAATCCGGCGAGGGATCGCCGCCGACGGCAAACGCGTGCTCGGCCGCGCCGTGCGGCCGAGCCTCGGAGATCCTGTCGCGCGTCCGGCCATGCAGGCCGGGCCGCTCGCCCCAAGGCTGTTGCTGCGGCCGGTAGATCCGCTCCGGTGCGCTCTCGCCACCTTGCCGCAGCAGAGTACCGAGCGCAGCGACCTGCGGCAGGTTCTGCAGCGCGTAAAGCACCAGCGGCGCGGTCTTGCTCGTGTTGCGAAAGCTGTGCAGCGACCACGCCGGGACATACAGCACGTCGCCCGGCGCCAGCGCGCAGTGCAGCGTGTCGTCCAGGTAGCCGTCTCCCTTGCCGTCCTGCACCATGTAGAGATGCCAGAACGAATGGCGATGCGGCGACGTCGCATAGCCGGGCGGCACGACCTGCAGCGCCAGCGAGACGCCCGGTGCCGCCTCGCCACTGTCGGGCTGCGACACCAGGGCCACGGTGCCCCGCTCGCCATGGTCACCGCCGTCCGTGCGCCCCCGCACCACGCCCCACGGCCAATGGATGCCGCCCTGAGGAGATTTGGCGGCGGCCTTGAGGTAGGCCTCGAATGGCATGACGCCTCCGACCGTGGCGGCCGGTGCGCGTGTGCTGATGGCTTGACCATTCATCTTTCGTTTCTCCCTGGATTGATCAACTCGTCGCAACTCTATCGAGCGGCGAAGAACTGTTCCAGAGAGGAACGCATATTTCTGTGATGCACCGCCGCAATGGCAAGCGGACGCAAGAACGCTGCCGCGCGACGCAATCGCGCGGCAGCGTTCAGTGCTGCCTTGTGGCGGGCCGATCAGCGCGTCGGCTTGTCGCGGTCGATGTTCAGGTTCGGGTTGGACGCAACCGCGCGCTCGCGCTCGAGGTCGGTTTCGCGCAGCGTGCCCTGGCCCGGAATGCGCTCCACCTCGACGTCCTTGCGGCGCACCGTGTCCTCGATGACCTGCTCGCGCTCCTGCACCTGCTTGCCAACACGCACTTCCTCGACCACGCGCGCGGACTTGGCGACGACAGCTTCTTCCGCCATCTCGCGCACTTCCAGCGTGCCTTCCTTGAAGTTGGTCAGGTCTTCCTGCGTGGCCGGGCGGTCCACGGCGCGGCGCTCGACGTCCACGCGTTCCTCGCGCAGCTTGAGCAGCTCGCGCACCGGCTTTTCCGACACGCGCTGGATCACGCGCACGCCGCCCTTGTCGAGGCTGCGCTTGCCGACCTGCAGCTCTTCCTGCACCACGTCCATCACGCCTTCCTTGGCGGTGGAGAGGTCATCGTCACCGCTCTTCCAGCCGCTGGCGCGCCATTCCTGCGCCCGCTCGTCGACATTGATCGCGCCCAGGCTGTGCAGCAGCGACGCGGCACGCTCGGCCTGCGCGTCGTCCCGCGCATCGACCACCAGCACCGAACTGCCGCGCCGCACCGCTTCCGAGTAGGTGCCCGAATGACGCGGTTCGTCCTGGCCGAACAGGCTGGCGAAGAAATGTCCGAAGTTGGACGCACTGCCCCGGTCCGGCCTCTCGGTGCCGTCGCTGTTCAAGGTCGGAGTGGTGGTACCGGTGTCGGCGGTGTTCTGCTCGATGTGCAGATCGTCGCGGTCGAAACCCTCGGTCACGAGGCTGTCGAGCGCGCGCTGCGCGGCGGTCCGGTCGTCGAACACGCTGATGACTGTATGCATGGAAATTCCTGGTAGTTTGAAAAGAAAGGAAATCAGCTGTCCTGTTCAGGACGCCACTGCTGCGTTGCCGGATCGAACCGCTCGATGTCCACGCTCTCCTGGCGCACGGTGGCGCTCTCCTCCCATGCGCGCACCGCCTGCCGCCGATGGATGCGGACCTCTTCGACGAGCACCAGCTCCTTGCGCACGACGAGGCGTTCCTCCACCACCGGAATGATGGTGAACTCCCCTTCCTGGCGCACGGCCGGCGGCTCGGAGACGGTCCGTCCCACGGGCACGCGTTCGACGCTGACGGTTTCGACGGCAAGCTCTTCGCGAAGCTGCACGGGCATTTCCCGCACATGCTTTTGCACGCGCAGAGTGCGCCCGGTGTCCACGAGGCGCTTGCCGACCTCGAGCCGCTCCTCGACAACGGAAATCAGGGTTTCGTCGCGGGCGGTCGGCTTGTCGTTGTTCATGCAATTCTTTCTGGCAACTCGAAGCCTATTGTTCCGAAGGCGCGCGCGCACCTTGTCCGCCACGCGCGGTGCGTGCGCGTCGGTGAGGGACTACTCCGGAGGGGAAAGCGCGGCGGGGCGCAGCTAGTGTGGTGCGCGCCTCTGTTCTGTACTTATCGTGAGATCGCAGCCAATGCAGCCTTGGCTCTGGTGACCTTGGCCAGGATGTCCGAAGCACTGGCTGTCCAGATGAATGGTTTGGGGTTG
>NZ_JACCWG010000065.1 GCF_013697775.1 Ramlibacter sp.
CGACAGCACCATCCCCAGCGCCACGCCGGTCCACATGACGGCGCTGGCGGCCATGCGCCGCGGCGGCGCCACCGCCTCCAGCGCCGAGCCGATGGCGAACAGCACGCCCATGCCGCCGGCCACGCCGAGGATGACGCGCACCACGGCCAGCGACTCCACCGTGGATGCATAGGACTGCGCCAGCATGCCCGCCGCCACCAGCAGGTGCGCCAGCACGAAGGCCGCGCGCCAGCTCAGGCGCCGCAGCACCATCGGCGCCATGAGCGAGCCGGCCAGGTAGCTGCCCAGGTGCAGCGTGGCGATCGCGCCGTACAGCCCGAACGAGCCGGGCAGCTCCGCCTTGATGGCCGGCAGGGTGAGCCCGTAGCCCAGCCGGGCGATGCCGATGTCCATCGCGAGCGATGCGGCGGCCAGCGCGACCAGCGGGACGGCACGGGTCATCGCGCGGCCAGCTCCGCGCCGACCGCCAGCACCTCGTGCACCAGCGCCTCGGCGTCGGCGATTTCGGTGTTCGGCCCGACGAAGGCCGGCCGGATCACGAACTTGCCGTCCACCACCGCGCTCGAGGGCACGCAGCGGCCGCGCGCGCGCACGCCCTTGAGCACGGCCTCGTTCAGCTGGTCCAGCGCGGGCGACGGCTCGCGCGCGGCGCCGGGCGGGATGTAGCGGAAGGTGCAGATCGACAGCTCGGGTTCGGACACCACTTCCAGGCGCTCGTGGCCGCGCGCCAGTTCGGCGATGCGGCGCGCGCAGTCCAGGTGCCGCGCCACGCGCGCGCGCATGCCGTCCACGCCGATCTCCTTCAGCGCGGCCCACACGGTGAGCCCGCGCGAGCGCGCCGAGAAATCCACCGAGCTGTACAGCGAGCCTTCGCCGAACTCATCGAACGGCGAGCCGACGTCGGCGCGGCTGGAGGGGTCGAAATGGTGGAAGTCGGGCCGGCCGATCACCAGCGAGCGCTGCTGCAGCGCGCCGTCGCGCACGATGGCCGCGCCGCAGCCCAGCGGCACCGCCAGCCACTTGTGCGGGTCCACCGCCATCGAGTCGATCTTGCCCATGTCGCCGTACAGGTGCTTCACGCGGTCGTCCAGCACGCCGAAGCCGCCGTAGGCGCCGTCCACGTGCAGCCACACGCCGCGATCGTGCGCGATCTTCATCATGCGGTCCACCGGGTCGATGGTGCCGGTGCGCACGTCGCCGCCGGTGGCGATCACCGCCACCGGCGTGCAGCCGGCGGCGATGTCTTCGTCCATCATGCGCGCGAGCGCGTCGCAGTCGGCACGGCGCCGGCCGGCGTCCATCGGGACCACCCGCATGGCGTTGGCGCCCAGCCCCAGCACCGACAGCGCGCGCACGCCCACGTCGTGCAGGCTGGAGGTGGCGTACACGCGCGGCTTGGGAATGCAGCCCGCGCCCTCTTCGGTCGGGTTCACGCCGATGCGCTCGCCGGCGTGCTGGCGCGCCGCGGCCAGGCACACCAGGTTGGCGACCGCGCCGCCGCTGGTGAAGGTGCCGCCGCAGCCGGCGCCCATGCCCAGCATCTCGCTGGTCCAGCCGAGCGCCAGCATCTCCAGGAAGTTGCCGGGCGAGGCGTACCAGCGCTGCGCCGCCACCAGGCTGGCGACGAAGCCGGCCACCGCCGGCACGATGGACGGCATGGTGGTGATCCAGCCGGAGAACCCCGGCGCGCCGATGCGCAGGCCGTTGGGAATCACCACCTCGTTCAACGCATCCAGCACCGCCTGCGCGCCCTGCCCCTCGATCGGCAGCGGCTCGTTCAGCGCGCCGCGCCACACCGAGCGCTTGCCGGCCGGGTCGGGGCCGTCCTCGAAGCGCAAGAACGCCTCCAGGGGCGGCAGCACCTGCGCCACCGCCGCGGTGAGCCCGGTGACCATGGCCGCTTCGGTGGTGGGACGCTGGTCGAAAAGATTGCTGCTGGGCACGGGTGCGCTCCTCATGCGGCGGAACTCGGGGTTGCGGGGGTGGCGGAGGTCTCGGAGACAGCTGGGCCGAAGAAGCCCAGCACGCGGCGGATGCGGCCGTCCCTGGCGAAGTCGACGATGTCCAGGCTTTCCGGCAGCCGCGTGCCGTCGGCCTTGGCCACGCACCAGTGGAAGCGGCAGGCGTGGTGGTGCACGTCCACCGTGCTGGTGCGCACCACGCGGCCGCCCGGGTATTTCGCTTGCACCTGGCCGATGTACTCGACCAGGGCGGCGCGGCCGGTTGCCACCTTCACGGGGTCGAGGTAGGTGCCGTCGTCGGTCATCACCTGCGCCAGCATCTGCGTGCGCGTGCCGGCCTCGGGCTCGTTCCAGGCGCCCACGTAGGCGTCGATGCAGCGCCGGGCCTGCGCCGCGCCGATGGGCGCATCGCCCAGCGGCGGCTTGCCCGGCTCCTTCAGGTAGGCCTCGGCGTCTTCGGGCATGTACTTGTCCTTGTAGGTGAAGGCCAGCGGCGTGGCGCCGTTGTTGCGCAGGTACTGCAGGCGGTCCAGCGCCTCCTCCAGCGTGGGCGTGTGGCCGGCCGGGATCCACCACATCGCCACGTTCGGCTCCATCGGCGGGTGGAACCAGTCGCGGCGGCGGCGCAGCGCGCCGGCGTGCTCCGGGCTGCGGTAGACCCAGGCGGCCATCGCGTCGCGGCTTTCCCACACGGTGAAGTTGATGATGCCGTCCTCGCCCAGCGGGCGCAGCGTGGTGGCGCTGCTGTGGCCGTCGGCGATCAGGCGCCAGACGAAGCCCGGCGCCTTGTCGGCCAGGTCGTGGATCGGGTCGATCGCGTTCTTGAAGTCGGCGGTGGCGGGGTGGTCGAACGGCTTTTTCAGCCATGCCACGTTGAACTGGGCGAAGTGGTGGTTCATGTCGGCAGGTCAGCGCAGGTCGGGAAGTGCGGCGAGGAACTGGTGGAGGATGCGGTAGGCGTCCTGGCAACCGGCCAGCGTGCCCAGGGCCGGCAGGGCTTGCGCGACGGGCACCGCATCCGCGCCATGCGCAAGATACTCCCCCAGCAGCCGGCGCGCGTGCGCCAGGTGCGGGGGCACGGGCAGCGCGGCCTGGCGGTCGAATTCGGCGGTGAGCCCGAGCAGGGCGGCGACCACGCCGGCGTCGCCGATGTCCTCGTCGCCGATGCGGACCACGCGGCCCGGAAAACTCGCGCGGAACACGCTTTCCACGCGCGGCGACGAGGTCCCCATGTGCACGCCCAGCAGGCGGCGGCCCCAGCGGTCCGCGCACAGGCCCAGGCGGTGCCGCAGCACCAGCGCGTACACCGAGCGCCCGCGGTACTCCGGCAGCACGTAGGTGCGCCCCAGCACCGGAATGCCGTCCTCGGGCGAATCCCTGGCGACGCGCGGGCTCATCGTTCCCACCGCCACCGCTTCGTCGCGCCCGCCGTTGGGCAGGTGGTAGGTGAACACCGTGCAGGGCCGCCCGCCGGTGAGCATGCGCTCGAACACCTGGTACGCCTGGGCCGCGGGCGCGGCGGCCAGCGCCGGCTGCCACAGGTGCGCGCACTTCTCCTCGCGCAGCCGCCACAGCAGCGGCTCCAGCAGCGGCCGATGCCATTCGGTGGTGACCCGCAGCGACGACGCCAGCGGCGACAGCCGCGCATTGCCAGCGGGGACGGCGAGCGCAACGGCGACGCTGTCAAGCATGCTGGCGCGCCTTGCCGCCATGCGCCGTGGCGCCGATGTACGCGCTGAAGCCGAAACCCTTGGTTTCTTCCACCCACACGCGCTCGCAGCCGCCCTGGCGCAGCAGTTCCTGCCACTCCGAGCCGTACAGGATGCGGGCGTTCTTGATCAGGTGATGGATCAGCACGTTGGACTGTGCATACAGCCAGCGCGTGGGCGAGCAGCTGGCGCGCAGTTCGTGCTCCAGCCGCGGCTGTTCCAGCGACAGGATGCCGGCCGTGTTGGGCGCGGCGGTCAGCACGCGCAGCGCCTGCTCCACCACCGGGATGCCGTGCGACAGGAACTCGTGGAAGTGGCACGAGAAGTACATCACGCGCTGCTCGCCTACCACGCCGCCCAGCCAGCCGGCCGGCTCGAAGGCATTGCCCAGGCGCCAGGAGATGGTGTCCACGCCGCGTTCTTGCGCCAGGCCGCGGGCGAAGTCCAGGCTGTCCTGCTTCACGTCGATGCCGATGTAGCGGCGCCGCTCGCCGCCCGGCGCCGAGGCCAGCTGCGCCATGATGCCGCTGGTGGGGCCGAGCTCCACGATGGTGGTGGCGCCCAGCTCGGTGGCGGCGCGGTCCACCGCTTCGGCCAGCGGCGCGGCCAGCTTGAACAGGCCGTCGGCCGCATGCTCGCCGGCGCGGTGCACGTCCACGCCGTACACCCTGGTCTTGCGCAGCAGCTCGCCCAGGTTCACCCACACCGGGCCCCAGGCGCCGATGCGCACGTCGAACATGTTGTAGACCACGCGCTCGCCGTTGACCTTGGCGTAGCGCGCCACTACCGCGCGGCCGAACTCGGTGAGCCCGAACATGCCCCCGGCGTCCACGCTGACGATCTCGCCGACGTCGGCCGCGTAGTCCAGCACGCTGCGCAGGATGCGTTCGTCCAATTCGAGCGCGGCCGCGAGCTGGCCTGCCGTGGCGCCGTCCTGCAGCTTCTGGAACACGCCGCACTGGTTGAGGTGGAAATAGATCTGCGCCTCGACGTAATGCGTGGCGAGGCGGTGGAACCACTCCTCCGGATCGGCGGCGGTGTCCATCACATGCCGGCGATGTAGATCAGCGAGCCGCCGGTCGGCTTGCCGGGCTCGACGATGGTGCAGCCGGCGTCGCGGAAGATGCCGTGCCAGTCCTCCTGGCCGCGCGGCAGGCCCTGGCCCGAGAGCTGGTGGATCAGCCGGTAGTCCAGCCGGCCGAAGTGCGCGGCCGGCGGCGTCTGCGCGGCGAACGCTTCGGGGTCGCAGGCCTCCACTTCCAGTGCCAGCAGGTGCCGCCCGGGCAGCTGCGTCTTCAGCGCGCGCACCACGTCCACGATGGCCTCGCGCCCGTCGCGGCCGAACTCGTGCAGCATGTACATGCTGGTGACCATCTCCACCGTGTCCAGCGCACCCTGCGGCACCACCAGCGGGCCGGGGCCCACCGCGGCTTCGTGGAACTCCAGCCGGTCGGCCACGCCCCAGGCCTGGGCCGTTTCGCGTGCCTGGCGCAGCGCGGCGCCGGACATGTCCACGCCGATGCCGCGCGCGTCCGGCGCCTGCAGCACCCACTGCAGCAGGAAGTCGCCGGTGCCGCAGCCCAGGTCCAGGCAGACCTTGCCGCGGGTGCCGCGCATGGCGGCGAACACGTCGGGAATGGTGAAGGCGCAGGTGGAGTACGCGGTGCCGGCGGCGGCGTGCCGCGTCGAGCGCCGCAGCGACCCGTCGTTCAGCGGCAACTCGCCGGCCACCACCTTGCCCAGCGAGCGCAGCACGGCGTTGTAGCCGCCGAGATAGACGTTGAGCACGCCGCGCGTGTAGACGTTGAACAGCCGCTTGCCCTTGTCCGTGAGAGCGAAGGTGTCGCTGGCGCCTTGCCGCACCAGCGCGCCGCAGCCGAGCAGGTACTCGACCATCGCCTCGAAGGTGAAGCGGTCGAACTTCAGCGCGGCCGCGGCCTCGCCCATCGAGAACGCGTCCTTGCCGGCCACGTATTCGTAGAAGCCCGCGTCCGACAGGCCGAGCAGCACGTGCGCCATGATGGTCTGCGACATCAGCTGCCGCGCCTCCACCACCGGGTTGGGCTGCTGCTTCATCTGGTCCATGACGCGGCGGCCTTCGTCGCGCAGGTCGTATTGGGTGCTTGTGGTCACTCGTCTCCCCTTCTGGTTCAGTTCGGCAGCACGCTGGCGTACAGGGTCCTGTAGGCGTCGCGCAGCGGCACGCGCGCCTGCCCGGCGTGCTGCAATCCGCCGGCCACGGCCGTGCGGATGTTGTTCTCGATGCGGTCCCACAGCGGGCCCGGCTGCAGGGTGTTGCCGTTCGCCAGCTGCAGCGAGGTCATCGCGGCGCTGGAGCTGGAGCTGATGACGTCGGGCACCACGGGGATGCCGCGCGCGAACAGCACGCCGTTCGCCTCTTCGGTCAGGCCGAAGTTGGACGCTTCGACCACCACGCCCGCCCGGATGGTTCCTGCGAGCGCTTCGGACACCACGTGCGAGCCGGCGGCCAGGAACAGGATGTCGGCCGGTTCGGCCAGCATGGCGTCCCTTGCCATCCAGCTGCCGCCCGCCGCTTCCAGCGAGGCGATGCCGAACGGCCGCCCCGCCTCGCGCGCGGCGAGCACCTGCTCGGCCACCGGCAGGCCGGCGGCGGACACGATGGCGCGGTCCACGTCGGACATGCCCACCACGATGGCGCCGCGCTGCCTGGCGCGCACCGCCACGCCGGCGCCGACGATGCCCGCGCCCTGGATCAGGATGCGCTTGCCCTGCAGCGATCCGGCGGCGGCTTCGGCGGCGATCACCGCGCCCAGGCCCGTCATGTCGCGCACGTATCCGGTGAGATCGCGGATGCGGCCCGGGGCAGCCGGATTGCGCGCCTGCACCAGGTGCAGCTGCGGCTTGCCCAGGTGTTCGTACAGCCGGTCGAGCAGCGCGTCCGACGCGCCCATGTCCTTGCCGAGGATGACCTCTTCGGACAGCGGCGCGCGCCACGCCGCGGCCAGGTCTTTCAGGATGCCGTCGATCTGCGGATGGTCGGGCCGGCAGCACACGCCGGCCTTGGCGCCGCCCACCGGCAGGCCGTGCGCGGCGAGTTTCCAGCTCATGGTGCTGGCCAGCAGGCCCACCTGCGCCAGATCCACCGTGTCGGTGAAGCGGAAGCCGCCGAAGGCCAGCCCGTTGTTCACCCGGTCGACCACCAGCCAGGCCGGCACGCCATGCGTGACGGTGGCATACACCGCCTGCGTGCTCATGCCGGCTGCTCTTTGCGCTCGCGCGCCGGCAGCACCGAGGGGCGCGACTCGACTGCGTGCCCCTGCGCCACCATCCATTCATCGTCCAGAAATTTGCTCAGGTACATGTTGCCGGAATCGGGCAGCAGCACGACAACGTTCTTGCCGGCGAACCGCGGCGCGATCTTCATCGCCACGCACAGCGCGCTGCCGCTGGAGCCGCCGCACAGGATGCCTTCTTCACGCACCAGCCTGCGCGCCGCTTCGAACGATTCGGTGTCGTTCACCTGCACGATGTCGTCGATCACGCTGAAGTCCACCGCCTTCACCAGATAGTCTTCGCCGATGCCTTCCACCTGGTAGACGTTGGGCGTGGACATGCGCTTGTGGTGGAAATGGTCGTGGAACACGCTGCCGATCGGATCGACGCCGATCACCTGCACGGACGGGTTCTTCTCCTTGAGATAGCGCCCCACGCCGCTGATGGTGCCGCCGGTGCCGATGCCGCAGACGAAGGCGTCAATGGCGCCGCCGGTCTGCTCCCAGATCTCGGGGCCGGTGCTCTCGTAGTGCGCCTGCGCGTTCAGCGGGTTGTTGTACTGGTCCGGGTAGATCGCGTGCGGGATCTCCTCGGACAAGGTGCGCGCCACGCTGTAGTAGCTGCGCGGGTCGTCGGCATCCACCGCCGTCGGCGCCACCACCACCTCGGTGCCGAACGCGCGCATGCGCGAGATCTTTTCGCGGCTCATCTTGTCGGGAATGGTCACCACGCAGCGCAGGCCGCGCGCGGCCGCCACCATGCTCATGGCCGCCCCCGTGTTGCCCGACGAATTCTCCACCAGCACCGAGCGCTGCGTGAGCGAGCCGTCCTGCTCCATGCGGGCAACGAGGTATTTCACCAGGCGGTCCTTGACGCTGCCGCCGGGATTCATGAATTCGAGTTTGGCGAAGAGGCGGGCGGGGCACTGGCCCTCCCGCTTGGCGATACGCACCAATGGCGTATTGCCGATGGCATCCATGACGGATTCCAAAGCCTGCATGTCACCCCCTGAGGTGTTGTTCGTTCTGCCCGAGGCTATCTATATAAAGTCTTGTTTGTTAGATAGCAAAAAAGAGCATAACGAAAAGGCGGGGTCGCAACAATAGACAAGCCCCGCATGCTGACATCCCTCGGGTTACAGAGTGCGTCGCGGGCGAACGCCTCACGCGTTTCCGGATGGGCTACGCAGCCGCGTTGACCGGGCCGATCAGCCCGCGCTGCCGCAGCGACGCGATCTCGCCCGTGTCCATGCCGAGCGTGCCGCGCAGCACCTCGTCGGTGTCGCGCCCGAGTTGCGGCGCGGCCGGCACCGGCAGGCGTGCCACGCCTGCGAAGCGCGCGGCGGTGCCGGGCGTGGAGAAGCGTCCCACACCCGGATGCGCGACCGGCGCGAACACGCCGTCGCCCTGCGGCGTGAAGCGGGCGTCCTCGGCCACCGCCTGCTCCACCGAACGGTAGGCGGACCAGCAGACGCCGGCCGCGTCGAACGCCTGCGCGACGTCGGCCAGCGGCCGCGCGGTGCACCAGCCGCCCACGATGCGCGCGATCGCCTCGCGGCCGCGATAGCGGTCGCCTTCGCGCGAAAAATCGAGTTGCTGCGCCTGCGCCGCCTGCGCGAAGTCCGCGTCCAGTCCCGTGGCCCGGACCAGCGAGGTCCACTGGTGCGCCGAGATCGCGGCGACCATCACGCGCTGTCCGTCCGCCGTCGCGAAGTCGTGGCCGAAGGCACCGTACACGTGGTTGCCGAGCACCGGCCGCGCCCGGCCGGTGGCCTGCACCTCGGAGGTGTAGCCGAGCTGGGCCAGCGCGGAGTACGCCACGTCGGCCAGCGACAGCTGGATGTGGCTGCCCTGCCCGGTCGCGTCGCGCCGGCGCAGCGCCGCCAGCAGCGCGACCGCGCCCTGCAGGCCGGTGGCGATGTCCCAGGCCGGCAGCGAATGGTTCACCGGCGCGGCCGCGCCCTGCCCGCCCGTCAGGCAGGGAATGCCGGTCTCGGCGTTCACCGTGTAGTCGACCGCCGAGCGGCCGTCGGCGTGGCCCAGGATGCTCAGCATGATGAGGTCCGGCCGCAGCGCCACCAACGCGTCGTGGCGCAGCCAGGAGGCGCGCAGGTTGGTGCTGAAGATGCCGCTGCCCGGCCCCGGCGCGGTGATCAACCGCAGCGCGAGCGCGCGGCCCTCGGGGCGCGACAGGTCCAGGCAGACCGACTTCTTGGTGTTGTTCAGGCCGGCCCAGTACAGGCTGCCGCCCTCTTCCCCCAGCGGCCAGCGCCGGCTGTCGATGCCACCTTGCAGCGGGTCGATGCGGATCACGGTGGCGCCGTACTGGCCGAACACGTTGCCGCACAGCGGTGCGGCAACGAAGGCGCTGCACTCGACGATGCGCAGGCCGCTGAGGAAGTCGTACATGCGGCAAGGATAGCGGCCAAGTGGTGGCGGGGCGAAGCTGCCGCCTTGCGCGGGGCACAATCGGCGCGTGCAGAAGGACCACATGCAGGCGATCACTGAACATCAACAGCAAGGCGCGGCGCTGCTGCGCCGCGGCGAAACGGCGGCCGACGGCGCGCACGCCTTCCTCGGCCACGCGAAGAAGGCCGTCACGCGGCTGATAAACGACGCGGCTGCGCCCGACGGCCGCGCACGCACCGATGCGCAGCAGCACGCCGTGCACGGCCTGGCCTGGTACGGCACCTGCGTCGCCGCGCTGCAGGAAGCGTTGGCCTGGGGGCAGCGCCTGCGGGAGCACGGCGGCTTCGGCGAACTGGAACAGCTGATGCTGGCGGCGGCCTTCGGCGAATGCCTGTCGCAGCTGCAGGACGGCATTGCCATGTCGCAAAGCGAGACGGTGCGCCCGCGCGACCTCGGCCTGCAGGACGCCGACCTTGCGCCGCTGCGCACGCCCGACGCCGACTGGCTGCGCGCCCATGGCAACACCGCCGCCGCGCGCCAGCGCATCGC
>NZ_JACCWG010000069.1 GCF_013697775.1 Ramlibacter sp.
ACCCGCCCTCGCTGGTGGCCGACGCTGGCCGGGCGCGTGCGCAGCTGGGTTGGCAGCCGCGCATTCCGCGCTTGACGGATATCGTCGACACCGCGTGGCGCTGGCACCAGCGCCACGACGGCCGCGCCGGGCCATGAGTTTTCTTGACCGGGTGGAGGTGCTGATCCTCGCCTACAACGAGGAAGCCAACCTGGCGCGCACGCTCGATGCGCTGCGGGCATTTCCGCGCGTGATCGTGCTCGACAGCGGCAGCACCGACGCCACCTTGCGCATCGCCGCCGCCTATTCGAATGTAGGGGTCTGCACGCGTGCGTTCGACAGCCATGCGGCGCAATGGAACCACGGCCTGCGCGGCTGCGGCATCGCCGCCGACTGGGTGCTGGCGCTGGACGCCGACTACGTGCTGACAGCGCAACTGGCCGACGAGATCGCCGCGCTCGATCCCGCCCCCGCCGTCGGCGGCTTCCGCGCGCACTTTCGCTACTGCGTGGAAGGCCGCGCGTTGTCGGGGTCGCTGTACCCGCCTGTCACGCTGCTGTACCGCCGCACCGGCGCGGCCTATGTGCAGGACGGCCACACCCAGCGCGTGGTGGTGCAGGGCGAAGTCGCCTCGCTGCGCAACCTGGCGCTGCACGACGACCGCAAGCCCCTGTCGGCCTGGCTAACCGCACAGGACCGCTATGCGCAGCTCGAATGCGCGCTGCTGCTGTCGACGCCGTGGGCGCGCCTGCGCTGGCGCGACCGGCTGCGCCGCCTGGTGGTGGTGACGCCATGGCTGGTGCCGCTGTACTGCCTCACCGTCGGCCGCGGCCTGCTCGATGGGCGCCGCGGGCTCTTCTATGCGCTGCAGCGCGGCATCGCTGAAGCCATCCTCAGCGCGAAACTTCTCAGCAGCGCCTTCGCTGGCGGCAGCAGGACATGACGTACATCCTCGGCATCAATGCCTTCCACGCCGACTCGGCTGCCTGCCTGATCCGCGACGGCGTGACCCTCGCGGCGGCCGAAGAAGAGCGCTTTCGCCGCGTCAAGCACTGGGCCGGCTTCCCGGCCGAGTCGATCCGCTGGTGCCTGGCCGAAGCCGGCATCGGCATCGCCGACGTGGAGCACGTGGCGGTGAACCAGGACGGCAAGGCCAACCTGGGCTGGAAACTCGCCTACGCCGCGTCCAAGCGCCCCGACGTGGGCATGCTGGTCGACCGCCTGCTGAAAAAGCACGAGCGCGCCGGCACCACCGAACACCTGGCCAATGCCTTCCCCGACCAGGAAGTGCGCGCCAAGGTGCATGCGGTGGAACATCACATGGCCCACATGTCCTCGGCCTTCCACGTCTCGCCGTTCGCCGAAGCGGCGGTGGTGTCGATCGACGGCTTCGGCGACTTCGCCAGCGCCGCCTGGGGCGTGGGGCGCGGCACCGAATTGGCGATGGACGGCCAGGTGCTGTTCCCGCATTCGCTGGGCATCTTCTACCAGGCGCTCACCCAGTTCCTGGGCTTTCCGCACTACGGCGACGAGTACAAGGTGATGGGCCTGGCACCCTACGGCAAGCCGGTGTACCTGGAGCGCATGCGCAAGATGGTGCTGCTGCAGGACGACGGCAGCTTCAAGCTGGACCTCGACTACTTTCGGCACCACAAGGAAAAGATCGATTTCCAGAAGGGCGACGGCAGCCCCAACTTCGGCAAGCTGTTCGGCCAGGGCATGGTGGACCTGCTGGGCACGCCGCGCTTTCCCGACGAGCCGCTCGAGCAGCGCCACAAGGACATGGCGCGCTCGGCGCAGGCCATGTACGAAGAAGCGTTCTTCCACCTGCTGAACGCGCTGCACGCGAAATACGGGCTCGACGCGGTTGCCATCGCGGGCGGCTGCGGCATGAATTCGGTGGCCAACGGCAAGGTCACGCTGCGCACGCCGTTCAGGCAGGTCTACGTGCAGTCGGCCGCCGGCGACGCGGGCGGCGCCATCGGCGCGGCCTACAGCGTGTGGCACAAGCTGGGCGGCGCGCGCGGTCCGGCCCACGACCACGCCTACTGGGGCCCGCGCTGCGACGACGTCGCGGTCGAGGCGCTGCTCACCGAGCAGGCGCTCTACATCGACAAGCTCGGTTGCATCATCGACGCGCCCTGCGACGAGGAAGCGCTGGCGCGCGACACCGCGCAGGCGCTGGCCGACGGCGAGGTGGTCGGCTGGTTCCAGGGCCGCATGGAATGGGGCCCGCGCGCGCTCGGCAACCGCTCGATCCTGGGGGACCCGCGCCGCGCCGACATGAAGGACATCCTGAACCTGAAGATCAAGCGGCGCGAATCGTTCCGGCCGTTCGCGCCCTCGGTGCTGCGCGAAGCCGTGCCCGACTGGTTCGAGCTGGACGGCGAGGTGCCGTTCATGATGCAGGTCTACCAGATCCGCGCCGAGCGGCGCGCGCAGATCCCGGCGGTGACGCACGTGGATGGCTCCGGGCGGCTGCAGACCGTGTCGGCCGCCACCAACGCGCGCTACCACCGCCTGATCTCGGCGTTCCGCGACGCCACAGGCGTGCCGATGGTGCTGAACACCTCGTTCAATGAGAACGAGCCGGTGGTCTGCACGCCGGCCGAGGCGCTGGACTGCTTCCTGCGCACCCGCATGGACCGGCTGGTGCTGGGTACGTGGGTGGTGCGGCGCCGCGTGAAGGCCGGCACCGATGCCGTATGAGTGGTCGCGCCTGGGCCACCTGCTGCTGGCGCCGCTCACCGCGGTCTTCTGCCTGTGGCTGCTGGCGGGCGTCTGCCTGCTGCTGCGTCGCCAGCGCACTGCCCTCGCGCTGGCGCTGACCGGGGCCGTGGGCCTCTGGCTCGCGTCCACGCCGTTCCTGGCCCACGTGCTGGACACGGCCCTGGACAGCCACTATGCGGCCACGGCGCCGCAGGATGCGCCCACGGCCGACGCCATCGTTGTGCTGGGCGGCGCGCTGGTCGGCCATCCCGCGCCGCGCCGCCCGGGGATCATCCTCACCCCGGCCGCCGGCCGCGTCTGGCACGCGGCGGCGCTGTACCGCGCCGGCAAGGCGCCGGTGGTGGTGGTGGCGGCGGGCAGCATGCGCTTTGCCGGCGACCAGGCGGAAGCCGACCTCATCGCCGAGGTGCTGGTCTCGCTGGGCGTGCCGGCGCAGGCGATCGTGCGCGAACGCGACAGCCGCACCACCGTGGAGAACGCCACCAACACGCTGCCGCTGGTGCGGCGGCTGGGTGCGCGCCGGGTGCTGCTGGTCACTTCCAGCAACCACATGTGGCGGGCTATGGCAACGTTCCGCCGCGCATGGGCTGGAATGCCCGTCGAGCTGCTTGCCAGCCCGACAGATACTTACTCGGCAGCCCCGACAGGCCCCAAAATGTGGTTTCCTACCGCTTTTGCGCTCGCAAGTGTCACCAAAGCGCTCAAAGAGTATGCGGGAATGGCTGTGCTTAGTATCATGAATCCGTAACATGCCTTTACATATTTCGGTCATCACTGCGGTGTTGAACAGGGCGCAGACGCTCGATGCGTCGCTGCGTTCCGTGCACGCGCAGTCGTGGCCGCATGTGGAACACGTCGTGGTGGACGGTGGCTCCACCGACGGCAGCCTGGCTATCATCGAGCGCGCGCGCGCCGGCATCGCGCAGGTGCTGCCCGGGCCGGACGGCGGCCTCTACGACGCGCTGAACAAGGGCATCCGGGCCGCCCGCGGCGACGTGGTCGGCTTCATGCACGCCGACGACACCTATGCCTCGCCCGAGGCGCTGGCGCGCGTGGCAGCCGCGTTCGAAGACCCGGCGGTGGACGCCGTCTATGGCGACCTGGAATACCTGAGCAAGGACGGCTCGCAGCGGGTGGTGCGCTACTGGCGCGCCGGCGGCTACAGCCGCGAGCGGCTGGCGCAGGGCTGGATGCCGCCGCACCCCACCTTCTACGTGCGGCGCGAGTGCTATGCGCGGCTGGGCGGCTTCGACACGCGCTTTCGCATTTCGGCCGATTACGAGAACATGCTGCGCCTGCTGTGGCGCGGCAAGCTGCGCGCCGCGTACATTCCGGAAGTCCTGGTGCGCATGACCTTGGGCGGCATGAGCAACGCCTCGCTGCTGCAGATGCTGCGCAAGTCGCGCGAGGACTATGCCGCGATGCGTCAGAACGGCATCGGCAGCCTGCAGGCGCTGCTGCTGAAAAACGTCACGAAGCTTCCTCAATTCGTGGTGCGCGCCGCACCCGCACGATGAACTGATGACTTGACCAGCGGGTCTGGCAAGAAAAATGGGGTTCCACATGTCTTCACTGCGTTTGAAAGCCTGGGTCGCGGCCGCTGCCGCGGTGCTGCTGCCCGCGCTGTGCCCGGCGCAGGGCACGGGCGGGCCCGCGCTCGGTGTCGCGGTGTCCCAGCCGCTGGACCCGCGTCCGGGCGCGGCGCGCACAGGCGATGCGGAGTTGGCCGCAGCCCGATCGGCCGCGGCCAGCGCGCAGCTGCTGACCATCGGCAAGGACTACCGCATCAGCGCCAACGACCTGATCGAGATTGACCTGCCCGACATCGACGCGCTCAAGCGCACCTTGCGGGTGAACGCCGCCGGCTTGGTGTCGCTGCCGCTGGTCGGTTCGGTCCAGATCGCCGGCCTGACCTCCGAGGGCGCCGAGCGGCGCATCGCGGAGCGCTACCAGGAGAAGTACCTGCAGAACCCGCAGGTGGCGGTGTTCATCAAGGAATTCACCGCCGAGCGCATCACCATGGAAGGCGCGGTGGTCAAGCCCGGCATCTATCCGGTGACCGGCCAGCTCACCCTGCTGCGCGCGCTGGCGCTGGCCGGCGGCTTCGGCCCGATCGCCAACAGCTCCGAAGTCATGCTGTTCCGCGTCGACGAAACCACCAAGAAGCGCGAGATGCTCACCTTCGATGTCGAGAAGATCCGCACCGGCAAGAGCGAAGATCCGCCGGTCAAGGGCGACGACCTGATCGTGGTGCAGCGCGACTCCACCCGGCGGCTGCTCAAGGATTCGATCATCCGCGACGTCTTCGACACCTTCAATCCGTTCTCGATCTTGGCGCGCTGACATGGGCAAGTCCGACACCCTTCCCTCCGCAGTCGCGGGCCGTGCGCAGACCGACCTGGCACTGCGCCAACCCTACCTGCCACAGCCCTGGCAGCAGCGCCCGCCGGAGGACGAGGAGGAGCACTCGCTCAGCCTGCACGACCTGCTGCAGATCGTCTTCAAGCACAAATGGACGCTGCTGGTGGTGCTGCTGCTCTCGCTGGTGATTTCCGGCGTCAACACTTTCCTCAGCCGCCCGGTCTACCGCGCCACCACCGTGCTGCAGATCGACAGCCGTCCGCAACGGGTGGTGGATTTCAACAACGGCGGCGCCGACGTCGAGCAGATGCAGGCGGACGAGTACATGGCGCTGCGCACCCAGTACGAACTGCTGCGCAGCCGCTCGCTGGCCGAGCGCGTCATCGACGAGCTGCAGCTGGACCACTCCCGCGGCGTGCCCATGGCGGCCGCGCCGACCGGTGCGGCCACGGCCGCGGCGCAGGAAGAGGGCTACATCGGCCGCATCCTGTCGGGGTACCGCAAGCTCTCCACGCCCTCCAGCACCGACCAGCGCCTGCTGAGCAGGGAAGGCGTCATTGGCGCCTTCCTCGGCTCTCTATCGGTAGACCCAGTGCAGAACTCGCGCCTGGTGCGCGTGTCGGTGGACAACACCGACCCGACGCTGGCCGCGCGCATCGCCAACACCACAGCGCAGATCTTCGTCTCACTTGGCCAGGAGCGTCGCACCGAGACCTCCGCCTATGCCAAGACCTTCCTGGAAGAACAGCTCGTTCAGATGAAGGCGCGGCTGGAAGAGTCCGAGCGCAAACTGAACCAGTACGCCCAGCAAAAGCAGATCTTGCAGCTCGACGAAAAGACCAACGTCCTGAGCCAAACTTACATTGAGTACGCCAACGCGCTGGCCAAGGCGGAGCAGGAGCGCATCCGGCTGGAATCGCATCTGGCCGAGGTCAAGCGCAATCCCGACAGCGGGGCGCAGAGCCTGCAGGTCAAGACCATCGGCAACTACAAGGAAGCAAGGGGCAAGCTCGAACTGGAATACCAGCAGAACCTGCGCATCTACAAGCCCGACTATCCCAAGATGCAGCAGCTCAAGGTTCAGATGGACGAGCTGGACAACCAGATCAAGGCCGAATACGGCACCATCCTGACCGTCGTCAAGTCGCAGCACGAGGCGGCCAAGCAACTCGAGGCCGACCTGTCCCACAAGGTGGAGCAAACGCGCAAGCAGCTGCTGTCCACGCAGGACAACGGGATCGAGTTGAACCTGCTCAAGCGCGAGGTCGACACCAACCGCACGCTGTACGACGGCCTGCTGCAGCGCCTGAAGCAGGTGGGCGTGGCGAGCAACCTCACCACCAACAACGTGTCCATCGTGGACGCCGCGGCCCAGCCCCTCTTTCCCTACAAGCCCAACCTGCAGTCGAACCTGATGGCCGGCATGGGCATCGGCCTGTTCCTTGGCCTGTGCCTGGTGTTCGTGCTGGAGTTCATGGACGATTCCATCAAATTCCCCGAGGAAATCGAGCGCGCGCTCGGCCTGCCGCTGATGGGTGTGATCCCGGTGGCCGATCGCAAGCGCGGCGAGGACAAGGACGTCGGCCTGAACGTGCACCACGACCCGCGCTCCACCATGGCAGAAGCCTACCGTTCGGTGCGCACCGCGCTGCAGTTCTCCACCTCGCACGGCGCGCCCACGCGGCTGCTGGTCACCAGCACCACGCGCGACGAGGGCAAGAGCACGACGGCACTGGCACTGGCCATCAACTTCGCACAGATGGGCCACCGCGTGCTGCTGGTGGACGCCGACATGCGCAACCCCACGGTGCACAAGATGCTGACCATCCCGAACGAGATCGGGCTGTCCAACCTGCTGTCGGCCGACAGCCGCGGCGAAACGCTGATCCAGCCGACCGAGGTGCCCAACCTGTCGGTGCTCACCGCTGGCCCGCCGCCGCCCAACCCGGTGGACCTGCTGATGGGCCCCAAGCTGCTGCAGCTGCTGGACAAGGCTGCCGCCGTGGGCTTCAGCCACGTCATCGTCGACGGCCCGCCGATCCTGGGCATCGCCGACTCCATCGTGCTGGGCAACCAGATCCAGGACATGCTGTTCATCGTGCGCGCGCGCAGCACGCGCAAATCCAACATCCGCGATGCGCTGCGCCGCATGCGGCTGTCGGGCCTGGTGCCGCGCGGCGCCGTGCTCACCTTCGCGCCTTCGCGCGAGCTGCAGGGCTACGGGTCCTACTACGGCTACGGCGCGGAGCACCCGCGTCCCGCCCAGAACGGCGGCCTGCTGCGCCAGCAGTCCTGAGGACCGACGGGCCCATGAGCGCGGCCTCCCGCGACGCCGTCGAACAGGCCCTGCTGGCCTACCACCGCGCGCCCGGCAAGTACACGCTCGGGCTGCGCCAGCCGGCCGTGCTGTTCGATTCGCTGAAGGACGTGCTGCAGCTGGCCTCCGACCGGGCCGAGCACACGCCGCCGCCCGCAGTGCAGCACGCCGCCGTGTTCTTCATCAAGTCGGCGCTGCTCGCGCCGGGTGCCGACCACTACGCCCTGCTCGGCCTGCCGCGCAATGCCGACGTTGCCGCCGTGAAGGAGCGCTACCGGCTGCTGATGCGGCTGCTGCACCCCGATTTCACGGCCACCCGCCCGGCAGCAGGCTGGCCTGCGGACGCGGCCGCGCGGGTCAACCAGGCCCACGAGGTGCTGATGTCGCCGGTGGAGCGGCGCGCCTACGACGAGAGCCGGCAGCAGCACGCGCCCAAGCCGCAGGCCGTCCCCGCACGCCCCGCTGGACGGCACACGCACGGCACAGTGCCTGTCGTGGCCAAGAACGTGCACAAGACCGATCCGCGCCTGCTGCTCAAGCGGCTGGCCGCCGGCTTCGGTGCCGCCGGCGTGCTGGCCGTGCTGGCCTCGCTGTTCGCCACCCTGCAGGACCGTCCCGACCTCGTCCAGCGCGCCTCCGGCGAGGCCGGCGCGGCGAAGAAAGGCGCCAGCGCCACCGCGCCGCCCGGGCTGGCCGAGATGGTGGCGCTGACC